>NZ_JBAVFG010000129.1:0-22668 GCF_049588135.1 Kaistella sp.
AGTAGAATTTCCTTCTTTAATTACTTTTCTAACTTCAGTGAAATAGTAATTGTTTTGGGTTAAAGAATCCAGAAATTTCGCTGCAGAAACAGAATCTTTTGCTATTGTCTTTTTGTTCGTTTGAGCGTCGATTAGCCAATATTCTTTAACCTGCGCTTTAAAAAAAACACAGGAAAAAAGTAGGAAAAAGTAAAATAGGATTTTCAATGAAATTGTTTCTCTGTTTGAACTCAATTTGTCGTCGTTTATTATATGTTCAGCAATATTTTTTTATCTTTATCAAATTAACTGTTTTCAATGAAATGGCGCTTAACTTTGCGCATTTCGTACTTTTATTTATGAAAAAAATTGGTTTATTTTTCGGGAGTTTCAATCCCATTCATATTGGTCATTTGATTTTGGCAAATTATATTATCGAAAATACGGATATGGATGAGCTATGGTTTGTCGTAAGTCCACAAAATCCGTTTAAAGATAAAAAATCTTTACTGAAAGATCATAACCGTTTGGATATGGTTCAACTCGCTGTAAAGAATTATCCGAAAATGCGGGCTTCCAATGTTGAGTTTTCTTTGCCCATTCCGAGTTATACGATCGATACTTTGACTTATTTACATGAAAAATATCCAGATTATTCTTTCTCTTTAATTATGGGCGAAGATAATTTAAACGGACTTTCAAAATGGAAAAACGCGGAAACTTTAATTAAAAATCATCAGATCATCGTATATCCAAGAGTTTTTGAGGAAGCGAAAAAAGCGCACGAATATTTGCAACACGAAAATGTTTCTTTGATTAAAGCACCTATTATCGAACTTTCTGCCACTGAAATCCGCAATATGATTAAAGAGGGAAAGAACGTAAGACCGATGTTGCCGCCTGAAGTTTTTGAGTATCTGGACGGAAGTAATTTTTATAAATAGGATTTAAACCACAACAGTTGTATGATTATTAAAGTCTGTGAAAATATTTCTTAAAGTTCACAAAAAGCAATATTGAAAAACATGAGTTTCATCTTATCAATATTATAATTCTTAAATTTGCTGCTTCACTTTAACTAAAGGTTTTAATAAGGATTTCTATGAATTTTATCGAGAGTTTTTTCGCAAAATATAGCCAGGAACAAATCATCAAATGGTTTAAACAAATTTGTGTAGCCGAGGCGATTTCGTGTTTTCTGTTATATTGTATCGCCATGGTTTGGAAACGGTATGATCAGGAAGGTTTGTGGCCGACCGTTTTTATTATCATCATCGGGAATATCCATGGATTATTTTTTACGTTGTATTTATTGCTTTTAATTCCTGCCAGAAAAATCTATACCTGGGACGACGAAGATACCGTATTTGCCTTACTGTCGGCGTTTTTCCCTTTCGCTACGATTTGGGTTGATAAAAAACTGGCCCGGCTTGACAGAGAATAAGCTGATTATCAGTAGATTATTAAAAAGAGCAGAAATTTCTGCTCTTTTTTTGTTTTTTATGGTAACGTTTTGGCCTGTTTGGTTGTCTTCTATTTGTAGTATCTAAAATATTTAAAATTTTTATTGTTGATTATCAGCTATTTAGTTGTCGTGATTTAATTTATTTACTACTTTGCATTGCATAATACTAAATAAATGACATATCTTTGCATTGTAATACTACTAAAAAACTATAACTAAAAAAAGAAGGAAGCAAAAAAACCAATAACCCAAACTAATACCTTTTTTAAAACTAATAACCCCGCTTCCTTTTTTTCTTTTTTTAAAATTAAATGCCATGAAAAAACTCATTATTTCCCTTTCGCTACTTTCTGGATTTATTGCTTTTGCGCAAGGAACTCAAAAAAATGATTCTGTAAAAGTTCAGGAAATTAAAGAAGTCGTAATGACCAAAAAAGTATTCAAGAAAGAAAGCGACCGATTCGTATACGATGTAGCTGCTTCTCCGGTAGCTAAAGGAAATACTGCTTTTGGATTATTAAAAGAAACTCCTTTGGTTTCTTCTACCGATGATAAAACTTTAAAAATTGCAGGAAAATCCAATGCTGTCATTTATATCAACGGAAGAGTTACGCAGATGGATGCAGAATCTTTGGTTCAGTTTCTGAAAAACACACCGGCAGAAAATATTCAGAAAATCGAAGTCATCACCATGCCAGGAAGTGAATATAAAGTGGAATCTTCTGACGGAATCATCAATATTGTTTTGAAAAAGAAGACCAGCAACGGACTGAACGGAAGTATGAGAATGAATAATCAACAAAATTATTATAATTCTACGGGAGCCGGTATAAGCCTGAATTACCGAAAAGACAAGTTAGGAATCAGCACGAACATTAATACCAGTGAAAATATAGAGGAACAATATTATATTTTAAAAAACGGAAACAGCAGCGCGACCAACCAGTCTGAAGGAAGAATTACAGATCCGAATAAAAATTTAGGAGGTTATCTGAATATCGATTATCAGTTTAATGATAAGAACAGTTTGGCATTAACGTATAATTCACGGGCGAACAGAAGTTATAACTCCACCGTCAATCTTTTTAATACCACGACCGATTCCGTTAAAAATGAAACCGATTATACCTGGACAAAAAGTAAAGAAGATGCCCGTACTTATAACAATTCTGCCAACTTAAATTATGAGTTGAAGACCGATTCTCTGGGAAGTAAACTGAATTTGAATGTTGCAGGTTTATTGTACAAAAGGTTTCAAAGTTCAAATAACTTCACCATCGCTTCTGATCAAAATGGAAATGATGACGGCACGATTATGAAAATTTATCAGGAACAGCCGCAAGTCATCCATAATTTTTCGGCAACCGCAGATTATGTTCAGAAGTTTAAAAAAGATTTAACTGTTTCTTTCGGTGGAAACTTCAACAAGACAAAAACCGATAATGACACGAAATACGATACTTACAACTATATTACGAATCTTGTAGATCCACAACCCAACCATTTTCTCTATGATGAGAATATTTTTGGCGGTTATCTTACGGTTGAAAAAGTATTTTCCCCAAAATTTTCCGGTAAACTGGGCGCCCGGTATGAACTGACCAACAGCGAAGGCCACTCTGATAATGCGCAGGATGAAAACCTTAGAAATATTAAAAGAGATTATAGCAAACTCTTGCCGTATCTGAGTATGAATTATACCATTAATGACAAGAATACTATCTCCTACGCTTTTTCCAGCAGAATGAGAAGACCAAGTTTTTGGGAACTTAATCCGGTGCGAAATGTTTTAACCGAATTTAATTATACCCAAAATAATCCTTTTGTAAAAGCATCCTCGGTGTATAATCAAGAGTTGACTTATATGTATAAAAGTTCTTATTTTTTGATACTAAGTCATAATTTAACCAAAGATCAAATTACCCAAGTTCCTTTGCAAGGAGTGATTGACGGGAAAAATCAGTTGAGATATATCCGAACCAATTTCGGTGATAAACAGCAATTAAGTGCAATGCTCGGAATGCAGAAAACGTTCTTTAAAGGATACTTAACTTCGAATTTTAATATCGGTCTGCAGAGGAATATGAATAATGGAAGTTTGAATCAGGATCCATTAACAGGCGATATTTTTCCAACTTATGAAAATCATGTTGTGTCGAACAGTTTATTGATTCAAACCAATAATAACATCCGACTCGATAAAAACAAGACCTGGTTTTTAGGCGTGAATTATTTCTATGTTGACCGCCAGCAGATTGAATTGGGCCAACTTCACAGTCTGATGAGTTTAGATTTGAATATTAAAAAAATCTGGGATCAATGGACTTTCTCACTTGGCTTTGATGATGTTTTAAATACGCACAAAATAGTTATTGAAGATTACCAGCAAAACGGGAATTACAATTATGTCAATCAGAATCAATACAGAAAGGGAGTGGAGCTAACAATCGTCTATAACTTCGGAAACCAAAAGGTGAAAAAAGTACGGACCATTGACAGTGCGGATAAAGATATTAAAAACAGAACGAGATAATTTAAATTTTTCATACTTCATATTAAATTGTAAAAAAAATCCACGACGTTATGTTGTGGATTTTTGATGATTAAAAGGGTTGAGATTTTAATCCGGTACGGGAAGTTTCCTGATTTTAAACGGAGAGTATTAAGGCTGACTGAACGCAGAAAAAAATTCTAAATTTAATAGCGGCGTTATGATCAAAGGCGGCCAGATGAAAGGATTCGTGGCAAATGGGATTTGGTAGCTTGAGTTACTCCTGCAGGTTTTGTTATTATTGTTTAAAGTCGGAGACTTTGCCAGCATGGTTTTTAAACCAGTAATGGTTTGCTTTTCGGGGCTTTTTTATTTTTTCTTCGCCTTAAAATTTCCGTTCGGCTGTATAAAAGTTGCGCTTTTTTCGGCTGTATTAAACTGGAGGAAGTAACCCGACAGGTTTTTCAGGGCGAATTTGTCTTTGTCCACCGCAATCAATTCGTATTCCGGTTGGCCAGGAACCAAGGCATATAAGGTTTTTTCATTTTTTATATAGATCTTTACAGTCATTCCTTCCAATGCATAATCGCCGGTGAATTGTTGAAGTTCTTCTTTTGAAAGGCTTTTTTCATTCAGTTTCTTTTTAAATTCAATTGGTTTTATGCCATCTTCAAACAGTGCCGAAAAGCCCGAGATATTTCCGCTGGTTTCTAAACTGAATTGACCGGTAACCATTGGTTCGTCGGTTGATTTTACCCCTACATCTGGATCCTGAAGCATCAGATCAAAAGTGTCAAAATTGTTATGGCGCAACCAGATCTTTTTGCTGCCACCCATAAAATAGAGTGAATCTTTTTCTAAATAAATTTTCATTGTTCCGTAACCGGGACTTTCGTAGTCACCCACATAATCTTTCAAATCGTGGGTGGCGGGTTTTTCTATTTTTGTAGCGCTATCCTTTTCTTTGGTTTCCATGGCTGCTTTGGTTTTGGCTATCGACTTTTTGATATCGGCATTCCAATCAAAATATTTCAGACCGAGCAATTGGTCTGCAATCAGATTTCTTACGATGGTAGGAACACTTGAGGCATCCTGATTGGTCAACACAATAATCCCAAGACTGTCTGTCGGAAAAAAGGCAGTGCTTGCACTAAAACCATCGATATTGCCACCATGTTCTACACGGTAGTGTCCTTTGTATGAAGAAAGCGTCCATCCAAAACCATAATTGGAGAAATGTAAATCGGGTTTTTCCTTAGTAGGAAAACCACTTACTATAACAGCCTGAGAAGAGATCGCTTCGGATCTGAAAGAAGCAGGAATGACTTCCTTTCCGTTAAATTTTCCGTCATTCAACCAAGCTGTCACCCAGTTTGTCATTTCGTTTACGCTGCTGTTGATTGCTCCGGCTGGACTCATTGCGGCAATATTGTAATAATCCAGTTTTTTAATGGTGCTGTCTTTTTTTATCCCATATCCAAAAGAAGAATTCGAATCGGCTTTCCAGTCTTTCAAATTCGTCGTTGAACGGGTCATATGAAGTGGTGCAAATATTTTTTGCTTGATATTGGTATCCCAAGTGTTGCCGGTCATTTGCTCGTCAACTGCTCCCAAAGCCATATACATAAAATTGTTGTACTGCCATTTTTCTCTTACCGGTGCTGAAGGCTCCATCAACTGGATGCGTTTGACCAGATTGTCCCGCGATTCGGTCGGGAAAAGATACCAGGATACATCGTGGCGCGGCAGTCCTGTTCGGTGAGACAACATATCACGGGCGGTGATCATATTGTTCATATTGTCGTTGTAAAATCTGAGATTGGGGAAATAAGAAGTAATGGGTTTGTCCAGATCCAGTTTTCCTTCGTTCACCAACTGACCGGTCAGGGCGGCCGTAAATGCCTTGCTGCAGGAGCCAATGGCAAAAAGGGTGTTGCCATCTACCGGTAATTTTTTCTCCAGATCTCGATACCCAAAACCTTTGGAATAAATGATCTTGTTTTTTTCAACAACAGCTACAGCAAATCCTGCAATGTGCCAATCTTTAAGCATTTTATTAAAGGTGGCATCTAGGCCATTCAGTCGTTTATCCGTAACGGTTTTCTGGTTTTGGGAAAATACTGTCAAATGCAACAGCATAAAAAATAGAACAGTCATTTTTTTCATCGTTGTAGTTTTTGTTTTATTATTAAATCTTCATTGGTTTTATTTCACATTAGCTGCCCTCCGTATAGTTTTCAAATACCGAAGAGTATTATTACTCCTATTTCTTATAAATTTTCCCTTCCTTCATTACAAAACTGACATTTTCCAATGCCCGAATATTATCAAGCGGATTGTCCTGAACCGCAATCATGTCCGCTAGTTTCCCTGTGCTTATTGAGCCGGTTTGCGTGTCCCAACTCAGTAAAGTCGCAGCGTTGATAGTTGCTGCCTGAATGGCTTGCATTGGTGTAAGTCCGTATTTGACCATATAGAAAAACTGTTTACCATTCCAACCGTGTGGATAAACTCCGGCATCTGTTCCAAAGGCAATTTTAACACCGGCATTTACAGCTTTCTGGAAATTCTCGCGTTGCAGTTTCCCGACCATTCGCTCTTTGTTCAGTATTTTTTCGGGATAACCTTTTTTTGCATATTCCGATAAAATATAATCGTCGTTATAAATGTCTGCAACAAGGTAAACACCATATTGCTTCATTAGTGCAATGCCTTCAGTGTCAATTAAACTACCGTGATCTATGGAAGATACACCTGCTTTTATTGCCATTTTTATTGCTTCGGTTCCGTGTGCATGGGCAAAAGCTTTCTTGCCCCAAAGATGCGCTTCATCGCAGATAGCTTTCATTTCTTCAAAGGAATACTGAGGCAAACCAGGCGTTTCTTCTTCGCTCAACACGCCGCCAGATGCCATGAATTTAATCCAGTCTGCACCCCATTTTACATTATTGCGCACCCGCTTCCTGATTTCATCTATACCGTCTGCAACGCCTGTGAAATCTTTGTTTCCTTTAAAATCCAGATTGGGATTAAAGCCTGTCAAATCAGTGTGCCCACCAGTAGAACCTAATGGAAATGTCGTGACGAGCATACGTGGTCCGGGAACAGTTCCATTGTTGATTGCATTGCGTAACGAAACATCTATCAGTTGGTCGGCTCCGGCATCGCGCACCATTGTAAAACCGGCTTCCAACGTTTTTTTCGCATTTACGGTGGCTTCGATTGCATAGTCTGTTGCTGTTTTCCGGAACAGGTCATCGTAATAATTTTCGCCAAGTGAAAGGGTTAAATGCGTGTGGCAGTCGATCAAGCCCGGAAGTACGGTGGCTTTGCTTAAATCTATGATTTCTGCACCGGAGGGAATCGTAATATTACTGCCGATATTGGTAATCCTGTTACTGTCGATCAATATGATCTGGTTTTCCAGTATTTTGCCGGTTACCACATCTATCAACCTTCCTGTTTTGATGGCTTTTATTTTAGACTGCGCATTCAATGCTGTGCTGAATGATATTAAAACTAATATCAAAGCGATACTGATTTTTTTCATTAATTTTTATTTTATCGTTTGCTGCTATTTTTATTTTTTCTTTGCTTTAAAATTTTCTTTGAGCTGCATAAATGTTATACTGTTTTCTCTCGTATTAAATTGCCGGAAATATCCGGATAAATTTTTAAGGCAAATTTTAACCAATTCATATTCAGCTTGCAGGGGTACAACACCGAATAATATCTTTCTTGTCTCCTTTTAGATTTTTGTAGTCGTTATTGGCAACCGCTGTCGCAAAATCCAAAAGTATAAAAAATAGAACGGTTATTTTTCACCGTTGTAGTTTTTATTATTAAATCATCAATGGTTTTTATTTCACATTGGCTGACCAGTCATCCATATAATTTTCAAAAACCGTCAAAGGCATTGCGCCACCTTTTAGAATGGTGTCGTGAAAATCTCGGATGCTGAATTTATTGCCTAACTGTTTTTTTATTTTATCCCTAATTTCAGTGATTTTCAACTGCCCGATTTTGTAGGACAGTGCTTGAGCGGGGCATGCCATATACCTTTCAATTTCTGAGGTTGCTGCTTCTTCGGAAATAGGCTCGTGTTGCATATCGTATTTTATCGCTTCTTCTCTATTCACTTTTCCCGTGTGCAATCCGGAATCTACCACCAAACAAATGGCTCTGTGCATTTCCATTGCTAATGCTCCCAACTGATGATACGGACTGGTATAAAGTCCCAGATCTTTCCCCCAAAGATTCCGTATATAAACCCCAGTCTTCTACAAAAGCATTGTTCCCAGGTTTTTGACGGAATTCAGGAATGGATGTATTTTTATTCTGAATACTCATTTGGAAATGATGTCCCGGAATGGTTTCGTGCAAAAACAAATCTTCCATATCACGACTTGTAGTATTCATTTTTGTAGGATCGAGAATAGGAATATAAAAGATACCGGGTCTTTTGGAAGGCAAATCACCTGCGAAATACTCCGCCGTCGCCGAGGCTGCCCGAAAACCTTCTGTTTTGCGGATTTTAAAAGGTGTTTTTGGCATCATTCCAAAATATTTTGGAAGATTGGGTTTTATAGTCGCATAGATTGTTTGGTAGGCATCCAAAACTTCTTTGCCTGTTTTGAAAGGGGTAAATTGTTTATCGGTTTTCATATACTCGAACAGTTCGGGAAGTGTTCCTTTAAAACCAATTTGATTTTTAATTTTCTCCATTTCTGTAGTAATTCTTGCCACTTCATCCCATCCCAATTGGTATACTTCTTCCGGTTCTTTATGGGTGGTTGTACTTGCAAAAATGTAATCTCTATACATTGCTGCTCCGTTTGGTAAGGCATTGATTCTAGAAGTTAATCTGGCTTTAGGCAGATATTCCTTCTGGAAATAAGTGAGCAGTTTTTGATTGGAGGCGATCACCTCTTTTGGAATAATTTCTTTAAATGCTTTTGTTAAATGGCTTTTATCGCTTTCAGAAAAAGAGACCGGGAAGTTTTTGATAGGGGCGTAGAATGCAGAGTTTTCATCGTTTTTTACCAGATCCTGCAATTGTGGAATCACCTTCACTGCCAAAATTTTTGGTAAAACATGCTCTTCTTTTATTCCTTTCCGCATATTTTCAATGGCAATATCTAACCAATCAGCGTAAGCACGGCGGCGTTTCAACCAGTTGTCGTAATCTTTTACCGTCTTAAAAGGCTGTGTCGAAGTTCCGGAACCCACCATCGCCATATACATTGGAATTCTTCCCGTTTGATTGATGGGCATATATTCAGTGTGGTGTTTTTCCAGTAATAAACCAGTTTTCAGATCATTTTCTAAGATCTCATAACCGATTTTATCTTTTTTGTTAAGAGGGCTTTTTGCAAATTTTTGCAATTGAGACAGGTAATTGGCATAAAACGCATGAAGTTTCCGCAATTGTGCTACATCATCCGCTGGAAGCTGATCATTATACCCATCAATACCGTTAAAGGTTTCGCCAAGCGGACTGATCATACTCGATTCTTTGTAATACCGGTTCAAAAGTTGATGAAGTTTGGCGTTGTTTTGCTGAGCGTTCGCGTTGAATGAAAAAGCAAGCAAAACGACTGTAATGGTTAGGGGCTTGTTAAGCATCGGTCTGTGTTTTTAATAAATTGTTAGAATATGCAGAAAAGTTGGTGGGGCTCTTTTTTGCATTGTCTGTCTGTTTATCTGGGTTGGTCTGTCTGTGAAAAATACCTTCGTTTTCTATTATCAAAATTAACTAAATAAATCAAGTAACAGGAAAAAAAATAATAGTTAATTAGGTGGGATGTAATGGTAAGGTTTGTAAATCAGGTTGCTTTGAGGTTTGTATAAGGTTTAATAATAAAAAAGCAGTCCTATTGAAAGGCTGTTTTGGTGATTTATATTTTTAAATGGAATATTTGTGGATTGTAGAAATGCTGTTGAAAAGCTCTCGAAGGTTGAGTGGAGATGGAAAAGATCTTTTAGATGATATTGAAGTATTTAGAATGTTTGATTTTTAAGGTGACCACACGAAAGGATTCGTGCCTGGAGCATTGAAATCCAGGCAAGATGAGGATTTGAAATAAAGCTCAACATCAGGAGAATTTGCCTTCGGTAGTCAATTTCAATTCAACAGCAAAAAACATTTAAATATCCGGAAATTTTGATTATTTTCACATAAATTTATTAAGATGAGAAATAAATACCTGTTCATTGTAGTATTTGTGAATATATTGGTTTTCGCGCAGGACCGTAAGTCTGTCAAAGAAGGGACGCTCACTACGGTGACCGAAGAGAAAATTCCTTTTAAAGATTTAACCTGGAAAAATGGGAAAGCGTATTACATTAATTATTCCAATAAACTTCAGGAAGAACTTTATGAACAATCGATTAAAGAGATTTCGGAAGAACCGTTGAATACGGGGGAGATTGAAAATACAGCCTCACTGAAAGTTGAAGTGACCGACCCGAAAAAAACCAGTTTACCGGAAGGGATTTATGTGACAAAAGCAGAATTTAATGCAAAGCAACCGTCCAGAAATCAGAAGCTTATAAAAAAGGGTCTGATCGGTTTTGAAAAAGAAATGGTGGGAGACGATGCCGCAGACTGTTTCTTTTACGACGAAATTAATGACAGAAAACTAAAGAATGTATTCGCGGTTGTACATCACGGTTACCTTTATTTTAATGTGCAGAGCATTTTGAATAATAGAAATAAAACTGACCGTGCACAGGGGTCAGATTTTCCGAACAGTTTTGTAAAAGTAACCATCGCAGGTGAAAACTATTTTTATACAGAAGTAGTCCTTGCCAATATCTGGGCAAAAGGACTTGCCTATAATATGGGATCGGCAGGTGGGGCAATGGCTTCTTCGCTGAATCAAAGTAAAGGAGTGGTTTGGGATATTAAAAATGATGAATTTAATATTTTCAAAAACTGTGAAGATTATAATGATTTTATTAAAGATAAATTACCCGAAGATATGCTGAAATGCGGGAATAATTTTTATGATCCAGTGTCAGTAAGAAGAACGGTCGAAAAAATAAAGTAAACGTAATTGGTGTTACAAAAAGTACTGTAGCCTTCAACCACAGAAACTCTTCCGGCATTGAACATTACGAAAACTATTCACAAACCGGATTTTTATCCAACACTGCAAACAAAAGCCACTCAATAAAGTGGCTTCTGTTTTATAATAAATTGAAATTTGGTTTGATATAAATAAATGATGTGGAAAATATGTTTCATATCCATCCACAATAACTGATATTTAATTCTTCGGCAAGAAAACCTCCGCCAACATACATCTCGCACTTCCGCCGCCGTTTACTTCAATCGTGTTCAGATCAGTATAAATAATTTCGCAATAACTTTCAATTTTTTCAATTTGCTCTTTTGTTAAAGATTTATACGCCGTTTCACTCATTATCAAAAACTGTGTTCCTGCATCATTTTGAACCTGCAACATATTTCCCGCGAATTGTTGCAATTGATTTTCCGAAATTTCTATGATTTCTTTTCCGGAGGATTTGATGACTTCCTGTACTTTTTCGCGCTCCATTTCATCATCGATACAGTCGAGGCAGATCACTACAAATTGTTCTGCAACGCACATCATCACGTTGGTGTGGTAAATTGGCAATCTTTGATTTCCTACATTTTGATAAGAATGAAAAACCACTGGAGCAAAACCAAATTTCTTGCAAAAATTGCGAAACAAACCTTCATCCAAACGAAGAGAAACCGAACCGTAAGCAATTTTATTATCGTGATCGAAAATCATACTTCCCGTTCCTTCCAAAAATTTATCGCCGTTTTCAGAAGATGATAAATCGTCAATTTCTTTAATGTTAAAACCATTATTTTCAATGGTTTTCAAAATGTCTTCGCGTCGCTCAACTCTTCTGTTTGGCGCAAACATTGGATAAAGAGCCACTCTTCCATCTTCATGAAAACTCACCCAATTGTTCGGGAAAATCGAATCCGGCGAATGCGGTTCTAAAGTATCTTTTATGGTAATCACATTCACGCCTTTGTTGCGAAGTTTCTCCACAAAATTGTTGAATTCCTGAAGTGCTTTTTCCTGAATATCGGCTTCTTTTTGTTCGACCTGAAAATAATTGTTTTCCGCAGTTTGGGAATTATAACCGAAAGCAATCGGTTCTACCATCAGAACGGTACTGGCTGTTTGCATGAATTATCAATTTTAATTAGCATTGAGTTGCTATTCAACAAAAATACTTAAATTTATAGATATTAAAAAACCCATGTTAGAAATTGCTTGTTTTGAAGTCACTTCCGCAGAAACTGCCTGTCAGTCGATGGCAGATCGAATTGAATTTTGCGATAATTTGGAACTCGGTGGTACAACGCCCGACTTTTATGAATTTTTACATTTAAAACGGAATTATAAAACTCCCGTTTATGTGATGATTCGCCCAAAAGGTGGCCCGTTTTTTTATTCTGATGACGAATTTTTAGAAATGAAGAACAATATTATCAATTTTAAAGAAGGAGGCGCAGATGGATTCGTGTTCGGAATTTTAGATTCCCAAAACGAAATTGATGAAGCCAAAAACCGGGAACTTCTGGAACTTGCAGGCGAAACTCCTTGTACTTTTCACCGTGCTTTTGACCGAACTTCAGATTTAGAAAAATCGATTCAGACTTTAATTAAACTCGGCTTCAAAACGGTTTTAACTTCCGGCGGAAAATCTACAGCCATGGAAGGGAAAGAAATGTTGAAAATTTTAATTGAAAAATATTCCGATCAAATCGAAATCCTAATTGGCGGCGGCGTGCGTTCCAAAAACATTTTAGAATTGAAAAGTTTTACGGGCGGAAAAAGCTTTCATTCTTCTGCAATAAAAGATTACGATACTTTTGTTACCGATGATGAAATTAAAAAACTGAAACAATTGAGTTCTTAATTCTCCGAAAAAAAATGTGATTTATTCCCTAACCAAAGGCATCGTAGAACATCTCAGCAAACCGCCCATTTTCGAAATCTCACGATACGGAATTTCTTCAACCGTCATTCCCCATTCGTTTCTCAAGTGATTATTCATTCTCGTAAATGCTTTGTCGGAGACCACTATTTCTGGTGAAATTGAGAAAATATTTGGATTCATTTCAAACATTTCTTCTTCGGTTACTTGGAAACAATTTTCTTCACCGAAAATATCTAAGATTAATTGATAATCATTCTCATCAACAAATCCATCTTTATAAATAATACATTTATCGGTTCCGACAGGATTGAAAGTACAATCTAAATGTAAAATTCCTTTATAAGGTTCGCGGTCGTTTTTCTTTAATTCAAAATCCAGAATTCTCTTTTTGGGAAAATATTCTTTAAGAATGTTAATGGCGTATTCGTTGGTTCTTGCGGTTTTAAAATTTCGATAATCTTCAGAAAAACATGTTCCGATGAAAATAAAATCGTTCCAGACAATTACGTCGCCACCTTCGATGTGAGCGGTTTCCGGAAGGTTAATAATATCACGCCATTTTACTTTTTCGAAAATTTTACGATACGCTTCCTGCTCATCTGCACGGTCTGCAATCACATTAGAAATAATCATTTTGTCATCAATCACAAAAGCCACGTCTCGGGCAAAAACCTGATTGTAATCTTTTATAATTTCCGGACGAAATACCTGAACATCATATTTTTTCAATATTTTTTCAAACTCGGTCATCTCATGAATGATATCTTTTTCGGAGGGATAAATTCCTTTTTGAATGGTATCGTAAGATTTTGCATCATAACTTTCCTCTAAAGTGGGAATCGAGCCTAAAGAATTTGGTTGACCTAAAACAACAGACTTGAGTCTTCCTGTTTCATTTTTTATATTGAGTTTCATACAATATTGCTAATTTGGCATTTAAAGTAAGTAAATAATTTACCCAGTTGCTCTGATTTAAAGAACAGATTTCAAATATAATAAAGATTTATTGGTCTATCATCATTTATCTATTTTTTTACCGCTTGGAATGATGACAAAAAAAATGTTAAAAAAGTAATTGAAATACTGGATTTTATTTAAAAACATTTAAAATATGATGATTCTTGTTAATGTTTAGTTAAAGTTGAAACAAACCACTTTTTATGAATACTGATTTAGCACTAAATTTGTTTAGTAGATAATTAAATATAACGTTTTAAATAATTGATGACGATGAGAAATAGCTTAAAAAAACTGATTCCGTATGCAGTTGTAGGAGTAATGTCTGGTGCCACAACCTTTGGCGCATTCAGTTACTTTAATGTAAAAAACCATAATTCAGATTTTAATTATTTTGCCCCAAAAAATGGTGATGCAAAATATGCCTCCTTTAATACGGCAGGGTTTGGTGATGACTTTGTAAAAGCAGCCAAAATGACAGTTCCCGCGGTAGTGAGTATCAAAAACTTTTCAAACAGAAAAGCGAGAAGTAACGATCAAGATATGCTTGATTTTTTCTTTAATCCATTTGGAGGGAATCCGAAACAACAGCAGCAACAAACTCCACCGCCAAATATGCCTAGCGGAATGGGTTCTGGCGTAATCATTTCTCCAGATGGTTATATTATTTCGAATAATCACGTAATTGCTGGTGCAACAAAACTTGAAGTGGTTTTATCAAATAAGAAATCGTATGTCGCCAATTTAGTTGGTACTGATCCCATGACAGATATCGCTCTTTTGAAAATTGAAGAAAAAGGATTGCCTTACCTTAATTTTGCCAATTCAGATCTTACTGAAGTTGGTCAGTGGGTTTTGGCAGTTGGAAATCCGATGGGATTAAATTCTACCGTAACCGCAGGGATTATTTCTGCAAAAGGTAGAAGTATCGATTTGCTAAGTCAGCAATCTAAATCGCCAATTGAAAGTTTTATTCAAACCGATGCGGCGATTAATCCAGGGAATTCTGGTGGCGCTTTGGTGAATCCAAATGGAGAATTGATTGGGATTAATTCTGCAATCTCTTCAAAAACTGGCTATTATGAAGGTTATGGTTTTGCCGTTCCATCAAATTTAGCGAGAAAAGTAGTTGAAGATATCAAGCAATTTGGTTTGGTTCAAAGAGGGTTTTTGGGGGTAGTGCCTTTGGATCTTTCTGATGAAAGATCTGTTACCGCCTATAATCAGCAGAAAAAAACCAATCTGAAAAGTGGTGATGGTGTTTATTTAATTGAAGTTACAGATAAAAGTGGGGCAGAAGATGCTGGCTTAAGAACTGGCGATATCATTACGAAAATTGACAACACGTTGGTTACAAGTTATTATGATCTTTCATTTGCAGTTGGTAGCAAAAGACCTGGCGACAAAGTAGCAGTTACTTATTTGCGTAACGGAAAACAAAATACGGTGAATGTGACTCTGAAAGATCAAACAGGAGGAACTTCACTCCGAAGCAAAGCAGATCTTTCAGTAACCGAAAAAATCGGATCAGAGTTCGAGCCATTAAGTGAAAGATTCAAAACTGATTACGGTTTAACAAGTGGTGTGGTCGCAAAAAATGTGGAGGATGGAAGCGAAATGGCGAAAATCGGAATCGTAGATAATTATATCGTCATCGAAGTGAACGGTAAGCCCGTGAATTCCCAAAAAGATATTGAGAAAATTCTGCAAGGTTATAGCGGAAACGTACAAGTAAAATACGTTGACGAAATGGGGAGAATTACCACTAGAGGATTTAAAATGCCATAACAGAAAAGTTTATTAAAATAGAAACGCAACTCATAAAGTTGCGTTTTTTTATTTTGAAATTCTACGGGCTTTTTTCTTTTTCCTTTCATAAATCACTTCAGTAATCTTTCCGCCAAACCAGGCGCAAGGAAAGAAAGTTAGGAAGATTAATATTTTGTAAAAAGTAGGATGATACGGGAAAATAATAATATCCAGCATCGCCATAAACAGCAAGATGAAACCGATTAAAATTGCGTAAGCAACTTTGGCATATTTCACGAGTATTGCAGTTACAACACCACCAACAGTTGCACCAATCCCAGAAGAAATAAGCAAAGCCACAAAAAAGTAAGGTTTGTGCTCCATTGATTTCAAAAGAGTTTCCCATCGTTGAAATGGCGCATATTCATCGTAGGTGATCCACGACGAATTAATTCTTATTCCGATTGAAATAAGAAGTGCTGCCACAGCCAAACCTGTGAGAACTGCAAATGTATTTCTTAAAAAATTCATTTAAAATTGATGTGCGATCATAGAAATTTCGATGTCCACATTTCTTGGCAAACAAGATACTTGTACGGTTTCTCTCGCGGGGTAACTTCCTTCAGTAAGATAAGAGGCGTAGATATCATTCATCACTGCAAAATCATCCATGTTTTTTAGGAAAATAGTTGCTTTAACCACATTGCTGAAAGTTAGTCCGGCTTCTGTAAGAATCGCTTCTAAATTTTTCATCACCTGATGAGTTGCTTTTTCAATGTCTTCTTCCAATTTACCAGTTTCTGAATTGAACGGGATTTGCCCAGAGATATAAAGGATTCCGTTTGCGAAATTCGCTTGTGCATAAGGTCCAATTGCGGCTGGTGCTTTCGAAGTAGAGATGATCTTTTTCATAGGATTGATTTTTGGCAAATATAAAACTTAAGTTTAATTCTTTAAAATTTAAAATGGTGCATTGGGTTGGGTGAAACTTCGGTCCTTATATTTCACAGCATCGCGTAAAATATTGGCTTTAATTCCGATAAAGAAATCGTACACTTTGTACTGCCCATAAGGAATCCAGTTAAAGTTAATGGTAAAACTTCTTTGGTCTCTGGAGAAACCTAACTGGGTAGTTGCTATTTCTTTATTGATAATATCGTAATATAAGTTTCCGGTGATGTTCCAAAAAGGAGTTAGTTTAATGCTTCCATCAAGCCCCAAAGACGCCACATTGTTTCCAAATCGCGTTAAACTTCTGGTGTAGCCGTACTGTGCATTCACATTTAAAGTCCAAGGCTGTTTGAATCTAGCGTAATTATCTTCATCAAAATAATAATCTTCATTACGTATTTCACCTTTGGCAGTATATTTCTTCGCAAGTTCTTCTTTTTCTCCAAAGATTATATCACTCAATGGATAAGAAAATTGCGCATTGAAACCTTGTATGCTGAAATGTCCGAAGTTTTCTGTTCTGATTCCGGATTCACTTCCTGGTACAAAAATAATTTGATACGGTTCTAAAGTTAAGTTGGTGTTCAAATTCAATTTTTCAAATAAAGTAGTTTGTCCGCTGAAACTGAATATTGACCATTTGTACTTCGGTGCTGCGAAATTATAATTGGTATTGAAATTTAAACTTTCAAAAATTTTCAACTTCTTAGTTCCGGTAGAATCTTTTTTAGAGTTCACTTTCATTTCTAGATTATTGTTAACGGAAAAACTTAAGGCCTGAACCAAACCTGAATTTGGTGAGCCAATAATTCCGCGGTCAAAAATAGAGTAGGGAGTCATTTCGCCTCTGTCATTATAATAATTTTTATAATATCCGAAACTGGCAGCTGAGAAATCCGGAGAATAACTGAAACCAATTTGCGGCGTCATCATGTGACGAATCGCTTGAATTGACGAGCCTTTTTTGAAATTCAACATTCCATATAAAACGGTCTGCAAACTGGTGCTGGTAGAGAAAGAAGAATAACCGGCGATTTTATTATTTAAAATATCTTCGACTTTATTAGAAAGCGGGTTGTAATTACGGGTCAGCGTTTTTGTTGTTAAAGCATTATCAACATTCGCAGAAACCGAGAAAGTAAAATATTTAGCAATCGTGGTATTGGTTCCTAAAGCGATATTGTTTTTAAGCCCGGTTTGCATTTTGTCCCACATCGTTTTGGTAAACAATTCTCCTTCATCTGTTTGAACATAATTGTTTAAATTCAAACCAGTATTTACGGTAATGTTTTCTAATAAACCTTGTCTGATTCCCGTTTTTGGTTTGAATAAATAAAACTGGTTAATTGCCACATTCATCAGTGGAAGTTTTAAATCTGATAAACCAGTCGAGAAATTCTGAGAATAAGAAGAAGTTCCTGTAATCGTCACAGGTAAAGTAAGAAATCTTTTAACAATACTTACTGTTGAATTCTGTTGCGCATTGAGGTTGTTCTGATTAAAAGCGTAATTGTTATTAACCGTGTTGTTATAGAATTTATTACTCACCACATCTACCGACGCCGAGAAAGTAAGAAACGGATTGGCTTTGGAATCCTGTTGATGACGCCAGGCGATTCGGTAAGTTCCGGTTTTAGAATAATCTGCGAGACCTTTAATCCCCCGAACAGTTGTTCCAATATCTGCCGAGAAATTCCCGGTGTATTTATAGTTTTTCTTATAATTGACTTCAGGTTTTAAATTCCAACTTCCTTTGGTGTAAATATCGGTCAGAATTTTTAAATCAAAATGTTCCCCAATTGGTTGATAGTAACCAAGTGAATTTAGGAAGAAACCAACATCTTCTCTTTCCCCAAAACTCGGAATTAAAATCCCCGCACTTCTTTTATCCGAAAAAGGCAAAATCGCAAAAGGCATAATCAGGGGAGTAGGAACCTGTTCAATATACATTTGAATCGGTCCGGTAATTACCTGCGATTTATTTTTCCCTTTAATTAATTTAATGTTTGGTGCGAGCAGATAATAATCGGCAATCGTATCTTTTTTCTTAATGAAATATTCATCGGTGGTATATTTTCCTCTTTTCATAAAGAAAACCGAATCATTGTATTTTTTTGTTTTTTCAGCGACGATTACGCCTTCGCTTTCTTCAGTTCGGGCGTTGAAAGCAATGGCTTGGCGGGTTTTGATGTTATACGTGAATTCGTCGTATTCATAAGTTTTCCCTCCTTGAATTGCTACCGCAGGTTTTATGATTTTCCCCAAAGAATCGAGTTCACCTCTTGCAAAAACCAAAGATTTATCCCAGTCGATAGAAATATAATCGGCATCAATGGTCATATCCTGATATTTTACCTGTGCGTTTTTGTTCAGGTAAGTCATTTTTTTTTGGATGTCATTTCGGATCCGGTCAGCTTTGGTTTTCACCACCGCTTCCAGTTGTTCTTTCTTTAAAACTACAGTGTCACTTTTAGAAACAGTAGGATTAACTATCTTATTTCCAGTCAAATTTTGAGCATGAAGATGTGCTAAAAAATTGTTAAAAATTAGGATAATTAAAATTTGTAGTATATTTTTGAAGCCAGTTTTGACCAAAGCGCTTTAACTATTATATATTGCCGTCAAAATTAATATAAATTTTAAAATTTACCGATGATTACCGATAGTTTTTCTTTTAAAAAATATTTCTTTCTTTTTTTCTCTTTAATATTCATCCTTCCGAGTGCTCAAAAAAAGTTCACTATTGTGCTAGATGCTGGTCACGGTGGCACAGATCATGGCGCAAATAGGAAGTATGAGGACTTAGGAATTGTGAAAGAGAAGGATGTTACGCTAGCCATTACTCTAAAATTAGGGCGAATGCTAGAAAAGAATAAAGATTATAAAGTTATTTATACTAGGAAAATTGATGAATTTCCTTCATTGGTTGATCGAACGACCTTGGCAAATCGGAGTAAAGCCGACTTATTTATTTCAATTCATGTTAATGCAAGTACCAAATCTTCGCCATACGGAACAGAAACTTTTGTACAAGGACCTGACCAAAATAAAACAAATCTTGAAGTTGCAAAAGCGGAGAATGATGTGATTTTTTTAGATGAAAAAGACCGAGAAACATTTGCAAGTTATGACCCAAAATCCCCCGAGTCTTTAATTGCACTGAAGATTCAGCAAAGCAAATATCTAGAAAGCAGCTTGCTCTTTGGTAGTTTTGTAGAGGAGAATTTCGTAAAAAAAGATAATCGATTTTCGAGGGGAGTCAAGCAGCAAAACCTCCATGTTTTAAGGCTAAATGCAATGCCTTCTGTTTTAATTGAAACGGGGTTTGTGAGCAATTATGAAGAAGCAACTTATTTGGCTTCCGAAAAAGGTCAAAATGAAGTTGCAGAAAGTATTTATGATGCAATTATAAGTTATAGAAAAGCGATTGAAAGAAACGGAGGAGTTGTAGCCTTGCCAAAAGAACCAGAAAAGCCAGCAGAGGTTGCATTGAAAAATGATTTCAGGATTTTATTGATGTCATCACCTATGAAATATAACAGTGGTGATCCTGCTTTAAAAGGTCTTAATTATATACTTGCAATCAAAGATAATGATTTGTACAAATACTATTATAGCGTGACTAATTTAGCCTCTGTGCGAGATAATAATTTAAAAACGGCAAAGGATGCAGGATTTAAAAATGCGACTTCAATATCGTTTGTGCCAGATCAAAAATTAGGCATCGGTTATTATACTTTAGAAGTTGCGGTGAGCGATCAGAAATTGAGCGCAAACGCTCCTTTACTCAACACCTTAAAAGACGTTAATCGAACCAAGGATAAAGGCAAGTTCTACTATACCTATGGCAAATTCACCAGCTTGGAAGAAGCAGTGAAAATGCAAAAGGATCTGGAAGCAAAAGGGATTGATAATTCGGTGATTCAAAAGATTTCAAAATAATTTTGAAAAAGTATTGTAGGATTAAAATTTAATTTCTATTTTTGCAGTCCTTAAAGCAAAGGCCTATTCGTCTAGTGGTAAGGACTCAAGATTTTCAGTCTTGCAACAGGGGTTCGATTCCCTTATAGGCTACTAAAGATGAAAGTTTTTGAAAAGTTTTTTAAAAAATATTTTGTAATTCAAAAAAGATTATTATCTTTGCACCCAAGTTTTTAAGAAGATATGGCAAATCATAAATCAGCTCTGAAAAGAATCAGACAAAACGAAAAGAGAAGAGTAATAAACAGATACTACCACAAGACTGCTAGAACAGTTGTGAAGGTGCTGAGAAATGAGGAGGATAAAGCTGCTGCAGCATTACAGTTGCCATCAGTGATCTCTTTGTTAGACAAGTTGGTGAAGAAAAACATCATCCACAAAAACAAAGCGGCCAACCTTAAAAGTAAGTTGACTAAGCACGTTAATAAATTAGCGTAATTATATAAAAAACAAAGACGCACTGGCCCGTTCGTCTATCGGTTAGGACCTCAGGTTTTCATCCTGGTAAGAGGGGTTCGACTCCCCTACGGGCTACCAAACTTCCGAAATTAATTTTTCGGAAGTTTTTGTTTTGGATTATAATGTTTTTCTGTAATAATTAGTTAGCGCAAAAGTATTTATTTTAATGAAAGCCATATCTTTGTAAAAATTTTTACATGAAAATTTTAATTTTAAACGGACCCAACCTGAATCTTTTAGGAACTCGTGAACCAGAAATCTACGGAAGTGTTTCAATGGAACAATATCTTGAAAACTTAAGAAAGGAATTTTCGCAACATGAAATTCTCTATTATCAATCGAATATTGAGGGCGAAATTATCAATCGATTGCAAAAAAACGATTTCGATGCTTTGGTTATTAATCCAGGAGCATTTACCCATTATTCTTATGCAATCGCCGATTGTCTGAAAAATATTTCGCAACCGAAAATCGAAGTTCATATCAGTAATATTTACAAGAGAGAAGAGTTTCGCCAGAAATCCGTGACTGCAGCCAATTCCGATGGGATTCTGAGCGGTTTCGGAATGAAAGGATATCGATTGGCAATCTTGAGTTTAGATTAAAATCGTTTTAAATTCAGTATTTTGTATTGAAAATGAAATTTAGCATAATTAATATTAATACTTTTTTTGTTATTTTACTAATACTTATATGCACAAGTATACTAAGCTATACAACTCTTTTGAAAGGAGTTCTTTTTAGTGATTTACTATTGATTGGCAAATTTTTTCTTGTAATAATAACAGTGATAAATATTTTTGTAATAGGATTTATTGTTTTTAAATTTAGGCTAATTGCTATCACGAAACGGCAAATTTTCATTATTTATCCTTTTAAATTGCAGTTAATTAAAAGTGAGATTAACAAGATTAGTAATTTGAGATGGAGCTGTTATATTGATTCGAAAGCTAATTATTATAGACAACTTACTTTTAAAATCGGAAACAAAAAATCTATTGCAATTTGTGATAAAGAATTTGAAAACCTTGATAGTTTAGCTCAGTCAATAAGCAAGGGCAATATTCACAACAAAAAAGTTGAGGAATTAAATAAAGCAAGAGCAAAATCTAATAAATCGAACCAACTATTTAATGTAATATTTGCAGCATTCTTATTCTTATCAATAATTTACATTTCAATAAAAATGGAAAATTGGAATTCGATCAAATTTATTCTGATAACCGTAATATCTATTTTAAATTTATTTCTTCTGTATTTTAATTTGAAAAAATATTTTATTTATAGAAAAATATTGTCTGTCAAATAACTTGAGATAGTTCATGAATAAAATTTATATTTTCAGTGGTTTAGGAGTTGATCAAAGAGTTTTTGAAAATATTGATTTCGGAGATTTGGATGTTGAATTTATGGATTGGATTCAACCGCTAAAAAAGGAGTCTTTAGAAAATTACGCACAACGAATATCTCAAAAAATCACTTCTTTTAATCCAACTTTAATCGGATTATCTTTTGGTGGAATTATCGCTGTGGAAATTTCAAAAATTATCCAAACAAAAAAAGTCATTTTAATTGCCTCTGCAAAAACGAAAAATGAATTGCCGAAAACTTATCATCTTGCTGGAAAGTTGAAGCTTAATAATTTGATTCCAAATTCACTTTTAAAAAGTCAAAACCTTATCAC
>NZ_JBAVFG010000130.1:0-2381 GCF_049588135.1 Kaistella sp.
CCATAATCCTGAAGGTTTATATTTTATCAGTTTTGCAGTTGTTGGATGGCTTGATGTGTTTACACGGAATGAATATAAAGATTTATTTTTGGAAAGTGTAAAATTTTACCAAAAAGAAAAGGGTTTAGAAATTCATACTTGGTACATCATGACGAGTAATATTCATTTGGTTTTTAGAAGGATAAAAGGACAGAAACCGGAATTACTGATTGGCGATTTGAAAAGATTTACCAGCAAAGCAATTGTTAAAGCAATTGAAGAAAATCCGAGAGAAAGCAGGAAAGAATTACTATTGAATTTCTTTCGAAAAGAAGCAGCAAAAAGTTCGAACGTAACCCATTATCAGTTTTGGCGACACGATAATAAACCGATCGAACTATGGAGCAACAGAGTGATTAAACAAAAAATAGATTACGTGCATCAAAACCCTGTGGAAGCGGGTTTGGTTTACAAAGCAGAAGAATATGTTTATAGCAGTGCAAGAGATTATGCTGATGAAAATGGACTTTTAGATGATGTTGAAGTATTTAAAATGTTTGATTTTTAAGGTGACCACACGAAAGGATTCGTGCGGCAGCGGTGTCATTTCTCTGTAAAAATTCTGTAGTTAAATGCGCTACATGATTCAATCCACTCGTAATCAATCCCTGTCTCATTCCTTGCCAGAAATTACCGCCGGCAATCGTTGAAGAAATCCCACCGCTTAATCCTCCCGAAGTTAGCATTATTGCTTTAAATAAACCAAAACTTAATGTTCTGGGTTTTTCTTTATTTTTTTATTAAAGATACTGGATAAATTGCAAGTAATGATATCACAATTATAGAAAGAGTAATCTTTTTGTCTCGATTTATTTTTATTTTCAGCTTTTCAGCTTTTTTTATTTGTGCCGTTGTTGGATTTAAACCCTCTAATTGAGTATCATACTTTTCTGAAACACAAATACCTAAATATCTTATTCCTGAAAAAATAATGACAATCAGAAGTAATATTATTAATACTGTTTTTATTTTCATAATTTCATTTATTATCGTCTAGGACCCGATAAGCCCGGATTATATCCCTGTTTAATATATTCAGCTTGTTGGAAGTTGTATAGCATTCCTGCAGGTGTTTGAGCTGCCCCAATATTTGCTCCTCCATAATTTAACGCTTTATAAGTAATAGTCGAGCAATTGTTTCCTCCTGGACCAACTAAATTATAGGTATCTATAACCCTGCCATATTTGTAATAACCATCTTTCCCTTGTAGTGGTTTTCCCGCATTATAAAGTTTATCATAATAAGCCTTTACTTTAGCTCCGTCTACTTCAACAGAATATGTTGGTGTTGGGTTTTTTGCTGTTCTTTCTACTATAAAATTAGCAGCATTATCTCAACTTTAATAACACCCCATTGCCTACAAGACCGTATTCTCCCATAAAAGGTGAATAAGATCCATCATATCTTCCATAGGAATAAACCGTGCCTCCTATTTCAACATAAACGTGTCCGAGTCCATCTGTTTCAATATATACATTTGCTTTATCTCTTCCTCCATTTTCAATTGCAGCCGCTCCCAAATGTCCCAAATGATTCAACCCACTTGTTATCATTTGGTATTGTCATAATAAAGCCAATCTGTAAGATAATCATTACAACCGCTAAAGAGATAAGTATCAAAGGCTAATTTAAATCGGTATTTTTTCTTTTCTTTAAATGCTCTTGATATTCTCCCTGGAATAATTTGAACTTCATATTCTTTCATTTCTCCTTTCTTTAGGCAAAGCATTTTTCCAAAGCATCCTTCAGCTTTAAAACAATCTATATCATCAGCTATATATTTCGTAGCTTCATAATCTTTTTTATCATCACTGTATATCTGCATATCTACTGGTCTAGCCCAAGTGCTCGTATAATTTATAGGAACTTTTATTTTTTTTCCATTTATATTTTTAATAGTAAAAATTATCTTTCCTTCTTCTGAAAGAGAACCATTAGAAAAAGAAAGTTTACACGTTTGCTGTGCAGATAAAAATCCAACAATAAAAATGAACAAAAATTTATACATAATCATTATTTTCTATTATATTTATAAAAACTAGAATTAGTAAAATCATTATACTGTGATTGATATACCTTCATCAGGGCAGGATTTTTCGTCATATAATCATAGAACTGTGTAGAAGTTTTCCAATATCCTTCCATTTCTGAATATGGAGCGTTCGGAATGCTATTATTGAAAAACGAATCGTGATAAGCCAAAAACTCACCGCTGCCGCACGAATCTTTCGTGTGGCCATTTCAATAGAGAATTTTTTTTAATTCAGAGCCTGTTTAAATTTTATTCAATAAAAATTTTATGGCGGATAATTTGACCATATTTTCAGAGGTTTCCATTATG
>NZ_JBAVFG010000131.1:0-24449 GCF_049588135.1 Kaistella sp.
GAAAGCGGTTCTTAAATAAAATCAGCAATGCGTTATTTGCTGGATACCAATGTTTTAATATTTCTTATTTCGGGAAATTCTGATAATTTATCTTCCGAAGTTAGTGATGTTTTGTCGGATTATTCCAATCAACTTTTTATAAGTTCACTCACTTTGGTAGAGATTATTTACCTTTTAAATAATCAAAAAATTAAAAATAAATTTAAAAATTCTGATGAGTTATTCAGAGTAATTGCTGAGGATTTGTATATCCAAACACTTCACACCAAAGACGAACACCTTAAAGTTTATTCTAAGTTGCAAATCGCAAAAGATCACAAAGACCAAATCGATCATTTTATCATCTCACAAGCTATTTGCGAGAAAATTCCATTGGTAAGTTCAGACCGAAAATTCAGAGAATATCAAAACCAAAATCTGAATTTTGTATATAATAAAAGATGAAAAAATTACTTTATCTATTCCTCATTTTAATCGCAGTTTCCTGCGGAAAAATTTCCCCAAAAGGCAATATTGAAAGCAAAGATATTCCTTTGGAAGAATTCGTAAACCTTAATCTGAAAGGGAAATTCCGGGTGTTTTATATTCATTCCGAAAAGAATTTTGTGAATGTGGAAACTTATCCCAATATTTTAAATAATTTGAAAATTAAAGTAAAAGATAAAATCCTCAATATCGAAGAAAAACGAGAAACAAAAGGCGTTGATTTCTATAATATTACCATTTATTCTAAATACAATTTAGAGAAAATTTCAATCTCCGATTCGGTTGAAATGAACATTTCCAGCGAAATTAAAACCGACAATTTTAAATTGAATTTAAAAAATAATGCTAAATTTATTGGCTCGGTAAATTCAAGAAAAACAGAATTGGAAATGAGGGGCAAAAGCCGGGCAAATTTTCTGGGAAGCACAAAAAATGCAACCATTAAAATCTCTGATACTGCAAGTTTAATCGCACCTTACTGGCAAATTAACGATTTAATAATTGATTCGAAAAACGGTAATTACGCCGAAGTCAACGTGAAAGATTCATTAAAAGGAAATATAAAAAATACTGCCAAATTTATCTATTACAACGATCCGATTCGTGCCTTTAAAATTGAAAAAACGGCAACGGTGGAAAATAAAAAATTGGACTAAAATTAAAAAAACAAATGGATTTTATTAAATTTGAATGACTCAAAATTTATAAAATTCACCCAAAAATAAAGTCAAACGACATTAAAAAATTTACAATGACTACTTTAGAAAAAGCAAAACTCTGGTTGACAGATTCTTTCGATCAGGAAACAAAAAATACCATTCAAAATTGGATTGATACGAATTCTGATGAACTCGAAGACTCTTTTTATAAAGAATTAGAATTCGGAACTGGCGGAATGCGAGGAATAATGGGCGTTGGAACCAATCGTTTGAATAAATATACGCTCGGACAAGCAACGCAAGGTTTGGCGAATTATCTTCATCAGCAATTTCCTAATCAAGAGATTAAAGTTGCGATTGCTTATGATGTTCGACATAATTCCAAAGAATTTGGGAAAGTGTGCGCAGATGTTTTAACTGCAAACGGAATTAAAGTTTTATTATTCAAGCAACATCGCCCAACTCCTGAACTTTCTTTCACGGTTCGTGATAAAAAATGCAACGCAGGAATTGTTTTGACGGCTTCTCACAATCCACCTGAATATAATGGTTACAAGGTTTATTGGGACGATGGAGCGCAAATTGTTCCGCCCAATGACGATGCGATTATTAAAGAAGTTTATTCGGTGAAATTTGATGAAATAAAATTTGCAGGAAATGACGATTTAATTGAATGGATCGGAGAGAAGCAGGATCAAGTTTACATTGATGCTTGTATGGAAAACTCTCTTTATCAAGACATTGGAAGAGATAATTTGAATATTGTTTTCACCTCGATTCACGGTACAACATATGCTACGGTTCCGCAAGCTTTGAGAAAAGCAGGTTTCAAAAAGATTGATTTGGTAACGGAACAAATGATTCCGAGCGGGAATTTCCCAACGGTAGAATCTCCGAATCCGGAAGAACCTGCAGCGTTGGAAATGGCGATGGATTTGGCAAGAATTACCAATGGCGATATCGTTATCGGAACTGATCCGGACGGAGATCGATTGGGAATTGCGGTAAGAAATTTGGATGGAGAAATTCAACTTTTGAACGGAAACCAAACCAACACGATCCTCACTTATTACATTCTCGATCAGTGGAAAAAAGCGGGAAAAATCACCGGAAAAGAATTTATTGGTTCTACGATTGTGACTTCAGATATTTTTTATGAAATCGCTAAAAAATTCGGAGTTGATTGCAAGGTTGGTTTAACCGGCTTCAAATGGATTGGAAAAATGATTCGCGATTTTGAAGGCAAAGAAAAATTCATTTGCGGTGGTGAAGAAAGTTTCGGATTTATGACGGGAGATTTCGTTCGCGATAAAGATTCTTGCGGCTCTATTTTGCTCGCTTGCGAAATTGCCGCAGTTTGTAAAGCACAAGGAAAAACCATGTATCAATACATGATTGAAATCTATAAAGATTTAGGAATGTATTATGAGGGCTTGGTAAATGTGGTGAAAAAGGGTAGAACTGGTGCCGAAGAAATCAATCAAATGATGATGGATTTTAGAAATAATCCGGTGAAAGAATTGGCTGGTTCAAAAGTGACCGAAGTGAAAGATTTTCAGGAACAAACCTCATTAAATTTAATTGAAAATAAAAAATCGGTGATGGATGATATTCCAAAATCGAATGTTTTGAGTTATTATACCGAAGATGGAACAAAGGTTTGTATTCGCCCTTCGGGAACGGAGCCGAAAATTAAATTTTATGTTTCGGTGAAAGATTCGGTTGCTTCTGATCAAGAATTTAAAGAGAAAGTAATTGTTTTGGAAGAGAAGATTCAAAAAATAAAAGGAGATTTAAAACTGTAAAAAACTTCTCATTTATCATCACTAACATCTAAAAATGAAAGTATCAAAACTCGCCGAAAACCTTATAGGTTCTGAAATTATTAAAATTGGTAATCAAGTAAATGATTTAAAAGCCCAAGGAGCAGAAATTGCAAATCTTACGATTGGTGATTTGAATTCAAACATTTATCCGATTCCTGATTTATTAAAGGAAGAAATTCAAAAAGCATATCAGAATAATTTAACCAATTATCCACCAGCAAATGGATTGTTATCTCTGCGAAAAGCAATTTCAAAAGACATTAAAAACCGTTGGAATTTAGATTATTCTGAAAATGATATTTTGGTTGCTGGAGGTTCAAGACCGCTGATTTATGCAGCTTTTAAAACCATTGTTGATTCTGATGATAAAGTCATTTATCCAGTGCCATCATGGAATAATAATCACTATTCTTATTTAACGGAAGCGCAGAAAATAGAAGTCGAAACTACAGCAGAAAATAATTTTTTACCTACAGCTGCGGACTTAAAACCTCATTTAAAAGGTGCGGTTTTAATTGCGCTTTGTTCGCCTTTAAATCCCACAGGCACGATGTTTACAAAACAGCAACTCGCTGATATTTGTGCAATGATTGTTGAGGAGAATAATAGCCGTGGTGAAGGAGAAAAGCCATTATATTTAATGTATGATCAAATTTACGCGATGCTGACTTTTGGTGCAGATCATTTTGATCCTGTTTCTTTATATCCTGAATTAAAAGATTTTACGATTTATGTTGACGGTGCTTCCAAATGTTTTGCCGCAACAGGAATCCGTGTAGGTTGGAGTTTTGGTCCAGCTGAAATTATTGACAAAATGAAATCATTACTTGGACACATTGGAGCTTGGGCACCAAAACCTGAACAAGAAGCTGTTGCTGTTTTATTAAATCATTCAGAAAAAGTGAATGAATTTGTGAATCATTTTAAAGGAGAAATCGCAGAAAGTTTAACCGTTCTTCATAACGGAATTCAGGATATGAAATCGCATGGTTTCGCTGTAGAAAGCATAAAACCGATGGGCGCTTTGTATTTAACTATCGAGCTTAATTATTTAGGAAAAACAAAACCAGACGAAACTTTGATTAAAGATTCTTCGGATTTGGTTTTTTATCTCATTAATGAAGCCGGCGTTGCTTTAGTCCCATTTTCAGCTTTCGGAAATTCTCGTGATATGCCATGGTTTCGGGCTTCTGCTGGTGGAGTTTCTTTAGATGAAATAAAAAATATGTTGCCACGATTGGAAAACGCTTTGCTGAAATTGAAGTAAATTTTCAAATAAAACGAAAAAATTCACTTTTGTATTGGAAAAAATTCTATCTTTGTAGTAGAAAATATTTTGAGATGGAAACAAAAAAAACAAAACCTTACAAAGGAACTGAAGAAAAACATAGTGTTGCCGAATCGGCAGTTGCTTATGCAAATAGTTCTTACAGGCATTTTATCACTCAAAATGATTATTCATTAGTGAAAAAAGCCAAAAAAGGAATTAATACCAATGTGTTCTATACTTTTGCGGAAGCTATTAAAATGCCAGAAAAGTCTTTGGCATTAGTAATTAATCTTTCGCCGAGAACCATCAGCAATTATCGGGATCAAAATAAATTTTTGGAAGCCAACTATAGCGAGCATCTATTGAAATTGATTACTTTATTTGAAAAAGGTAAAGAATATCTTGGTAATATCGATGAATTTAATCAATGGCTGGAAAAACCATTTTGGGATTCCTCGGAAAAACCTGCCGATTTTTTGAATACTCCTGGTGGTGTAGATTTGCTGATCGATCGTCTCGAAAGAATGGCGCAAGGTTATCCATTATAATTTAGGGATGCTGGTATTTAGAATTGCTCATAAAAAATATGCAAAAAACCTTTCCGTAAGTGGACTTTCGGGAAGATGGAATAGCAATGGAAAATTGGTATTATATACTTCAGAAAGTGTTTCGCTAGCTTTTTTAGAAAACATGATTTATCGTGTTGGAACCGGTTTTAATGATGATTATAAATTAATGATTATTGAAATTCCAGAGCAAAATATTGAGGGAATTGAAATAAAAAAATTATCCAAAAATTGGAGAAAAATTGAGCACTATGATGAACTTCAGAAAATGGGAGACTCTTGGTATGATCAACAAAAACGCTTGGTTTTAAGAGCGCCTTCATCAGTTATTCCGGAAGATTATAATCTCATCATCAATACGACTCATATAGATTTCAAAAAGGTGAAATTGATTGATATTCTCGACTATGAACCTGATGAACGACTTGAGAAACTATTAAAAAAATATCAATAATTTGAAAACAATCGCAGTTATTCCCGCTCGTTACCAAGCCAGCCGTTTCCCGGGGAAATTAATGCAAATTTTAGGTGAAAAAACGGTAATCGCAACAACTTACCAAAATGTGGTGGAAACTCAATTTTTTGATGAAGTTTTTGTTGCCACAGATTCTGAAATTATTTTTAATGAAATTAAAAATATCGGTGGAAATGCTGTAATGACGGGAAATCACGAAACTGGAAGTGACCGAATTGCAGAAGCGGTAGAAAACATCGACTGCGATATTGTAATCAACGTTCAAGGCGACGAACCGTTTCTGAAAACCGAACCTTTTAAACAATTGATGGAAGTTTTTAAAAATGATTTTGAAGAGAAAATTTCTTTAGCTTCTTTAAAAATTAAATTAAAAGAACAAGACGAAATCGAAAATCCCAATAACGTAAAAGTGATTACCGATAACGAAGGTTTTGCGCTTTATTTCAGCCGTTCGGTTATTCCGTATTCACGGGAAACTTCTGTGCAAGCAGAATATTTTAAACATATTGGCGTTTATGCTTTTAGGAAAAAGGCATTATTAAATTTCGCAAAATTAAAAATGCAACCTTTAGAAATTGCAGAAAAAATTGAGTGCATTCGGTATTTGGAGTACGGAATGAAGATCAAAATGATTGAAACCGATTTCATAGGAGTAGGAATTGATGTTCCAGAAGATTTAGAAAAAGCGAGATTGATTTTGAAAAACAGTATCAATTCTTAGTGGATTTTTCAAAGTATATTAGGATTACCATTCCTAAAATTAGTTAAATAATCGGGAACTGTAATTAAAGTTATTATCATTTCATTTCAAAAAGTATATATTTGAAAACTGTTCGAGCAGAACGGTATCTTTGATAATGATTAATTTTATAAAGAACGCTTTCGGAGCGGAATTTTATTATATGAAAAAAATATTTTTAGTTTTATTAATGACAATAAATTCAATAGTTTCGGCACAAACAGCTAAAGAAATCATTGACAAAAACATAGAATTAACAGGTGGATTAACCAATTGGAAATTATTAAATTCCGTTCTATTACAAGGAAAAGTTACACTGGGAGTTAATGATGAATATCCAATTAAGATTTACCAACAAAGACCTAATCTCACGAAAACGACCATTACCATTGGTAAAAAAGAAACTGCGGTAGAAGGTTATGACGGAACGAAAGGATATGCGATGAATTATGCAGCCAACAAAATTCAGGAATATCCGAATTATATGGCAGAAAGTTTTGATAACGATTTTATTGATTGGGAAAATAAAGGTTTTGAAGCCAAGTATCTTGGCAAAGAAAAAGTGGGAGATATTTATTGCCATAAAGTAGAATTGACCAAAAATGTTAATAAAACACTTTACTTTTTCGATTCTAAAACTTATATGCTTTTGAAGGAAATAAAGAAAGATGAAACTTTATTATATTCTGATTATAAAATGGTAGGTGCTGTGATGATGCCCTACAGAATTGAATCTTCCTCTCCAAAGAAAGACAGTGATTTTGTAATGATGTTAAATAAAATAGAGACTAACAAGGTTTTCCCAGTAAATACTTTTAAATTTTAATAATGAAAAAACTATTGCTATTGCTCTTATCGGCAGGTACATTTTTGCAAAGTTGTAAAAATCAAAAGAATACGATTTCAGAGACAAAAAACACGAAAACAAATATGGAAAACACAATTTATAATTATAAAGTTGAAAGTTTAGATGGAAAAGAAATCAACTTTGCTGATTTTAAAGGAAAGAAGATTTTAGTTGTAAATACTGCATCTAAGTGTGGGTTTACCCCTCAATATGCTGATTTAGAAAAGCTTTCAAAAGAGTATCCAGATAAATTAGTGGTTATCGGTTTTCCTGCTAATAATTTTGGTGGGCAAGAACCAGGAAGCAATCAAGAGATTGGGGCTTTTTGTGAGAAAAACTTTGGAGTAACTTTTCCAATGGCAGCAAAAGTTTCTGTAAAAGGAGAGGATATAGCACCCCTATTTAAATACCTTACTGATAAGGATTTAAACGGAGTTAAAAACACAACAATTCTGTGGAACTTTACCAAATTCTTGATTGATGAAAATGGGTATTTAATTGATTCTTATCTCAGCACAACAAACCCTACAAGTGAGTCTATTACGAAATATTTGAAATAGCAGGCTCTAATAAACATAGAACTTGATTTTTTATATCGACTTTCGGGTTGTTATGGATTATTAATGAATATTTTGAGCCTTACTAATAGGAATGGCTTTTAGATTTTGAAATCGAAGACTTTCTTTTAAAAAAAATATTACTTTTGTACAAATTATAATTTCGTGATTAGCAGTGACCAAATAAAAGACATTCAATCCAGGATTCAAGGTCTGTACAAATATCTTCAAATCGATAGAAAGAAAATCGAAATCGCGAATGACGAAGAAAAAACAGTGTCACCAGAATTTTGGGATCATCCGAAAGAAGCTGAAGTTTTCATGAAGCAACTTCGGTCTAAGAAAAAATGGGTGAATGATTATGAAGAAATTTTCGTACGATTTGAAGACATTCAGGTTTTGATGGATTTTGCCAAAGAAGATCCCGACTCTGAAAAGGAACTCAACGAATCGTTCCCAATACTTGTACAAAAAATCGAAGATTTAGAATTTAAAAACATGCTTTCTAACGAAGGGGATGAACTTTCAGCAGTGCTTCAAATTACTGCAGGAGCAGGTGGTACAGAAAGTTGCGACTGGGCATCCATGTTGATGAGAATGTATACCATGTGGGCAGAAAAGCAAGGTTACAAATTGCGCGAACTGAATTATCAGGAAGGCGAGGTTGCTGGCGTAAAAACCGTAACACTCGAAATTGATGGCGAATTTGCCTTCGGGTATTTGCGTGGTGAAAATGGCGTTCACCGTTTGGTAAGGATTTCACCTTTCGATTCTAATGCAAAGCGGCATACCAGTTTCGTGTCGGTTTATGTTTATCCGCTGGTAGACGATACTATTGAGATTACTATTAATCCTGCAGATATTTCATTTGAAACCATGCGTTCCAGTGGAGCAGGTGGGCAAAACGTAAATAAAGTAGAAACCGCAGTTCGATTGCGTCACGCACCAACAGGAATTATTATTGAAAATTCAGAATCTCGATCGCAACTTCAAAATAAAGAAAAAGCAATGCAGTTATTGCGTTCTAGATTGTACGAAATAGAACTCGAAGAACGCATGAAGGCAAGAACAGAAATTGAAGCTGGGAAAATGAAAATCGAGTGGGGAAGCCAAATTCGGAATTATGTGATGCACCCTTACAAACTTGTAAAAGATGTGCGTTCTGGATATGAAACCTCCGATGTTGATGGAGTGATGAATGGTGATTTAACTCCATTTCTAAAAGCTTTTTTAATGGCAGATGGTACAGCCGCTTCAAATGATGATTTTACCCTCTAAAATTTAGTGAAAATTAACAATAACTTAATATTAATACACACGGTCTTTTATTATATTTGCAAATATGGAACATTTCGAAAGTTGGAAGGATCTCCTAAATCCTGAATTTTACATCAAGATGGGCGGTTTTTGGCTCATCTTATTTATTATCTTCGCAGAAACAGGTTTGTTTGTAGGTTTTTTCCTTCCGGGCGATAGTTTACTTTTCGTATCTGGAATTTTTGCGGTAGAAATTATCAAGGAAACTTTCGGCTCTACAGGAAGTGATTTGTTAGATACCACCATTTTAGCTACTTCTGTTGCAATTGCAGCCGTAATTGGTAATGAGATTGGTTATTGGTTTGGCTTAAAAGCGGGACCCGCTCTTTACAAAAAAGAAGATTCCTTTTTATTCAAAAAAAAATACCTTTTTCAAGCACATGATTTTTTTGAGCAACACGGCGCATTAGCTGTTATTATGGCGAGATTTCTGCCAGTTGTAAGAACATTTACGCCGATTATAGCAGGAATAGTAAAAATGGATAAAACACGATTTTTAATCGATAATATAATTGGTGCATTTTTATGGTCGTTCTCCCTTATTTTTGCCGGGCATTATTTAGATGCGCTATTTAGAAATCAGTTTGAAATTGATTTAAAATCACATTTAGAAATAATCATTATCATTATTGTGTTAATTACTACAGTTCCTATTATTGTTAAATTTTTCTTTGGTAAAGCTAAAGATGAGGAGGTTTCAGAATAAAAATATTTAATTTGTCAATATAAAAAAAACACTTTACGGAGTGTTCTTTTTGTTTTAGGATTGGAGGTGTTTTAATATAATCACGGTGAAATTTGTTGATTGTGAAAGGACTTCTTTTGTTATTTGACATTAAAATATAGTAAATAAAAAATCTTATTTGCTAATTTCATAAGTTAATATTGCCCAGTATGTTCGTTAGGATTCATAAATACTTTTTTCGTTCTTTGCAATTAAGAAATCGAAGATCTTGAATCATCAAAATTTCATCTAAAAAATCAACCTCAATTATGTCAGCAGAAAAAAATATACAGGAAAAAGTAAGACTTCATATTCGAAATAAAAATCGAGAAAGATATAATCTGGAAGCTCTGAAAATAGCTGTACCTGAATTAATAAATCATATTACGACTAATAAATATGGCGCTGAATCTGTTGATTTTGCAAATCCTATAGCCGTTAAATTGCTTAATAAGGCTTTACTGAATCATTATTACGGGATAAAAAACTGGGATTTCCCTGCTGAAAACTTAGTACCGCCGATTCCGGGTAGAGCCGATTATTTGCATTATCTAGCAGATTTATTAGATCAAAGTAATTTTGGTGATTTGCCCAAAGGTGATAAAATTAAAGTTTTAGATATTGGCGTAGGAGCAAGTTGCATTTACCCAATTATCGGTGTTTCAGAATATGGTTGGAGCTTTATCGGATCGGATATTAATCCGAAATCTGTTGAAGCTGCGAATAGTATTATCAATTCAAATCCATTTTTAGAAGGGAAAATTGAAATTCGTTTACAAGAAAACCCAAAAGCTGTTTTTGAAGGAATATTAAACAGCGATGAAAAAATTGATTTCTCGATGTGCAATCCGCCTTTTCATTCTTCCACCGAAGAAGCGCAAAAGGGAAGTCGCCGAAAAGTGAAAAATCTATCAGGTAAAAAAAACGAAAGACCTGAACTCAATTTTGCGGGAATCAGCAATGAGTTGATTTGTGAAGGTGGCGAATCGAGGTTCATTCATAATATGATTATCGAAAGTGAAAAATTTGCTAAAAACTGTTTTTGGTTTTCAACTTTAGTTTCAAAACAATCGAATCTAAAAGGGATTTATAAAGCATTGAATGAATTAGAAGTGGTGCAAATTAAAACCATTCCGATTGGTACAGGTAACAAGTCGAGTCGAATTATTGCTTGGTCTTTCTTGTCGAAAGAAGAGCAGAAAGAATGGCGAGAAAGGAGATGGAGAAAATCTGTAGAGGAAAAAAATTAACAGTTTTTGTTATTAAATAAAACAATTGCAAACCTTTCCGGGAAAATAATTTAAAACGAAGCAGAATCATGTCGCAAGCATTTACCCAAGACCAAAATTTTAACAAACTCGATTTTAGACAAGAACCTTTAATTAAAGGCGAATATGAAAACTGCCTGTTTACGAATTGTAATTTTGAGGAAGTAAATCTTACTGAATTTAAATTCGTTGACTGTGAATTTCGGGAGTGTAACTGGAGTTTAGCCTTGCTTCATGGAACGGTTTTGCGAGAAGTGAAGTTCAAAGATTGTAAAATGCTTGGACTTCAGTTTGAAACGTGTAACGATTTTGGACTTTCTTTTTCTTTTGAAAATTGCCAACTGAATCATTCGACTTTTTTCCAGATGAATATTAAAAAAATCATCTTTAGAAATTGTCAGTTACGAGAAATAGATTTTTCAGAATCCAATTTAAGCAGTGTTGTTTTTGACAATTGTGATCTTTCACAAGCCATTTTTGCACATAGTATTTTAGATAAAGCAGATTTTCGTACAGCTTATAATTATTCCATCGATCCGGAGAACAATCGTATTAAAAAAGCAAAGTTTTCAATCTTAGGAATTTCTGGACTTTTAGACAAATATGATATTGTGATTCAGGAATGAGTTTTTTTTAAAATTAAACAATCGCTTAAAAAAGCAATGGAATTAAAATCAGTTTAAAATCAATTTTTGAAAGATATAGAAGAGCAGGATTAATTTCCTGCTCTTTTTTGGTTTAAAAAGAAAGTTTACTTTTCTCGAATATATTTGTTAGACTATACTAACTTTTGTAGTTTTGCCAATATAACTTAAATGGGTTTTCATGAGAAGAGGATTATTATCTTTTGGATATTTGATGATTGCAAGTTTCTACTTCGCACAGAATTCATCGATTACCGGACATATTACTGGAGAAGGAATAGCAAAAATTGCTGTTGACATTTATTTAGAAGGAACAGATTATTCCACATTTTCTGATAGTTTAGGTGTTTATCGTTTTAATGAAATTCCGCCCAATAAATATCAATTGAGAGTGAAATTAAATGATTTCCAATCGTTTTATAAAGATATTATTGTCAAAGAAGATGAGCAATTAACTTTGGATGTTCATTTGAAACCTATTGAGCGCGGTTCTGATATCGAAGATGTTGTCGTAACGGGAACATTGAAAGCAGTTCGCAGATCCGATAGTCCAGTTGCGGTAGAAGTTTATACTCCGACCTACTTTAAGAAAAATCCGACACCCAATATTTTTGAAGCTTTACAAAATGTAAATGGAGTTAGACCACAACTCAATTGTAATATTTGTTCTACTGGCGATATTCATATCAACGGTTTAGAAGGTCCCTACACCATGGTTTTGATTGATGGAATGCCAATTGTAAGTTCACTCGGCACCGTTTACGGAATGTCGGGAATCCCAAATTCATTGGTAGAAAGAATCGAAATAGTAAAAGGTCCGGCATCTTCACTTTATGGCAGTGAAGCAGTTGGTGGATTGATTAATATTATTACAAAAAATCCACACAGTGCTCCTTTATTCAGTGCAGATTTATTTTCTACGACTTGGGGAGAATATAATGTGGATGTTGGATTTAAATTTAATGCAGGCAAGAAAGTACAAGTGCTCACTGGGATTAATTACTTTAATTATCAAAATACAATCGATCATAATTACGATAACTTTACAGATGTTACTTTGCAAGATCGGATTTCTATTTTCCAAAAGTGGAACTTCCAACGGAAAGAAAACCGATTGTTGACCGTAGCCGGACGTTATATGTACGAAGATCGCTGGGGCGGCGATATGCGTTGGAAGAAATTCTATCGTGGCGGAGACGAAATTTATGGTGAAAGTATTTACACCAGCCGTGCCGAACTTTTTGGAAACTACCAATTGCCTGTCAGGGAGAAAATATTCTTTGGATTTTCTTTTGTAAACCATGATCAGGACAGCCGCTATGGGGAAACATCCTATATCGCGAACCAAAAAATTGCCTTCGGTCAGCTGACTTGGGATAAAAAAGCAGGAAATCATGATTTGCTTTTTGGTGCAGCGATGCGATATACTTATTATGACGACAATACGGCAGGAACTTCAACGGTTCTGGGCGAAAACGAACCCGAAAAAACTTATCTCCCCGGAGTTTTTGTTCAGGATGAAATCCGTTTAGCAGAAAATCATCAGTTGCTTCTAGGTTTCAGGTACGATTATAATAATATCCACGGAAATATTTTTACACCGCGTCTGGCTTATAAATGGTCTGTTGATCCGAATAATATTTTAAGGCTTAATGCGGGCACAGGATTTCGAGTAGTGAATCTCTTCACCGAAGATCATGCAGCTTTAACCGGAGCTCGGGAGGTGGTCGTTTTAAATGATTTGAAACCTGAAAAATCTTATAATGCCAACCTTAATTACATAAAAAAAATGTATTTCGGTTCAGGCTCGCACATTACTCTGGATGCGAGTGCTTTTTATACTTATTTTACCAACAGAATTGTTCCCGATTACGAAACCAATACGTCTCAAATTATCTATGATAATATCGGTGGAAATGCGGTCAGTAAAGGATTTAGTTTGAATGCTGATCTTAATTTTTCGAATGGTTTAAAGTTTATTCTGGGTGGAACAGTAATGGAAAATACCATCACCGAAAACGGAATCACAGAAGATCAGATTTTAACAGAAAAATTCATGGGAACCTGGGCGGTTTCCTATAAAATAAAACCCTGGAAAACGGGCATCGATTACACCGGAAATATCTACAGTCCGATGCGTTTGCCTTTATTAGGAGAGCTGGATCCCAGAAAACCTTATTCGCCGTGGTGGAGTATTCAGAATATTCAGTTTACTTATGACGGTTTTCAGAAATTTGAAATCTATGCCGGTGTTAAAAATCTTTTAAACTGGACACCGAATAAAGGAAACCCGTTTATTATTTCCAGAGCCAACGATCCTTTTAACAAACAGGTCAAATTTGATTCCAGTGGCCAGGCGGTTGCAACACCCGATAATCCTTATGCCTTAACGTTTGATCCCAATTATGTGTACGCACCCAATCAGGGAATCCGGGCTTTTCTCGGAGTTAGGTTTACTATTAAATAAAATCATGAAACCACTATCAAGTTTGCGAAAAGCAAGTTCTGTTGTCTTAATTTTTTTGGGTTTAATGATGACTTTTTCACAAACGAAAAAGCATCCGTTGGAGCGTGTAGAAGAATTGCAGAAAACCGAACAGAAAAACATAGTGGTTTTCCTTCATACCGATTGGTGCAACTACTGTAAAGCGATGCAAAACGCTACTTTTAAAGATAAGGAAGTACAGAAAATCTTAAATGAAAACTTCTATTTTGCGGATCTTAATGGTGAAGAAAAAGCAGAAATACACTTTGCCGGAAATGTTTTTAAATACCAGCCGACCGGTGTAAAAACCGGTTATCACCAATTGGCAGTCTCGTTAGGAAATATTGCCGGAAAGGTTTCTTATCCAACTTTGGTGATTTTAAATCCAAACAATGAAATTATTTTTCAATACAATGGCTTTTTGACTGCGAAAGAAATGTTAGAAATTTTGAAAAAGGAAATGCTAAATGAGAGCTATTTTACAAAATAGAAAATTTTAATTAAGATTAATTTAACTTTCATTTTCCTGAACTTGCTTAAATTTTCCCTAATTTTGAGAGCATATAAATAATTAAAATTATGGCAGATATTACATTACACGGCAATCCGATTCATACCATCGGTAACTTGCCCGAAATAGGAAGTACATTGAAAAGCTTTAAACTAATCAATGTAGATTTACAGGAAAAAACGAATGATGACTTTTCTGGTAAAAAGAAAATTTTCAATATCTTTCCAAGTATCGATACTGGTGTTTGTGCAGCAGCTGCGAGAAAATTTAATGAAGCTGCAGGCGGACTAGAAAATACCGTTGTCATCAATGTTTCCAAAGATTTACCTTTTGCGTTAAACCGTTTCTGTGCGGCGGAAGGTTTAGATCATGTAGTGAGTTTATCAGATTTCCGTGGAACTTTCGGAGATGATTTCGGCGTGAAAATTTCTGATTCACCAATGCAAGGTCTTTTGAGTCGTGCAGTAGTAGTGACAGATGAAAACGGAAAAATAATCTATACAGAGCAAGTTCCAGAAATCGTACAGGAACCTAATTATGAAGCAGCTTTGAATGCGCTGAAATAATTGCAGCAAACCTTATAAATAAATTGTCAGCTCTACAAACTGGCATTTTTTTATTTCTTATCATAAATTCTAAACTTAAAATTGTTAACCGATGGATTCTATAAAAATTGAGATTACCATTCTAAAGCCTATTTCTATCGTCTGGGAATTTTTCACCCAACCTGAGCACATCATTCAGTGGAATTTTGCAAGTGATGAATGGAGTTGCCCCACCGCCGAAAATGATTTACAAATCGGTGGCGAATTCAATTATCGAATGGAAGCAAAAGACCAAAGTTTTGGATTTGATTTTAAAGGAATTTACGATGAGGTTGCACCATTTGAAAAGATAAAATACCATTTATTAGATGGTAGAATGGTGGAGGTATTATTTGAAATTCTCGATGAAAACACAACCAAAATCACCGAAATTTTCGAGCCAGCTCCAGAACAACCAGAGCTCATGCAAAGAGATGGTTGGTATGCAATTCTCAATAATTTTCAAAAACATGTAGAGAATTATTAACAGAACAAAGCAACTTATTTGAAATTTTTAAAAATTATTCCGTATTTTTATAAAAAATAATCTATGGAACCGATAACTATAAACATTACCATTCTAAAGCCCATTCAAAAAGTTTGGGATTATTTTTACAGTTCAAAGCATATTGTGAAATGGAATTTTACGACCCCAAATTGGCACTGCCCGAAAGCGGTGATTGATTTTCGAGAAGGCGGTTCCTTTGATTATCGCCTGGAATATAAAGATAAAAGTTTTGGATATGATTTTGCAGGCAAAATCGTTGAAATTAGAGATTTGGAATATGTGAAAAGTGTCTTAAATGATGGCAGAACAATCGAAGTTTACTTTAATAAAATTGACGATACAACAACCGAAGTTGTTGAGGTTTTCGAACCCGAAGAGCAATATTCCAGAGAAATGCAACGAATGGGGTATTATGCAATTTTAGATCGTTTTCATAAATATGTAGAGAATAATTAATAAATTTAGCAGCATTTTTAATGTTGTTTTTTAATCCAAAAAAAGATGAATAATAATATATTCCCGTGCCTTTGGTTTGACGGAAACGGAAAAGAAGCCGCAGATTTTTACTGCAAAACTTTTGATGGAAAAATTACCGTAGATACTCCGGTTGTTTTAAATATAGAATTGTTCGGGCAAAAAATAATGTTTCTCAATGCTGGTCCACAATTTGAAAAAAACGCCTCCGTTTCATTTATGATTCTTTGCGAAACAGAAGAGGAGGTAGAGAACTATTGGAAACCTCTTTCCGAAGGCGGAATGGTTTTGATGGAACTCGGCGAATATCCTTGGAGCAAAAAATATGGCTGGGTTCGCGACAAATTTGGCGTTACCTGGCAAATTTATTTGGGTGAAAAACAAGGCGATCAAAAAATTGTTCCGACGTTGATGTTCATCCACGAAAACAACGGAAAAGCAATGGAAGCCATGGAATTGTACACCAAAATTTTCCCCAATTCGAAAATCGGTGGCGTGATGAAATATGGTGATGGAATCGGAAACGAAACCCACGAAGTTGCTGAAAACGTACAACATGCGCAATTTGAAATCGATGGTTATACTTTTTTCTGTATGGATAATTCTTATGACCATCAATTTGATTTTAATGAAGGAATTTCTATTGTTAAAATGACTGATAATCAAGAGGAAACAGATCATTTGTGGAATTCGTTAATCGAAAACGGAGGCAGAGAAAGTATGTGCGGTTGGCTGAAAGACCAATTCGGTTTAAGTTGGCAAATTGTGCCGAAAAAACTCATTGAATTAATGAATGATTCTGATCCTATAAAATCACAAAAAGTAATGAGAGCCATGATGAAAATGCAGAAAATTGTAATCGCAGATTTGGAAACGGCTTATCATTCTTAGAAAACTAAAAAATAAATTATTAAGGAAATAAAGTTATTAAGGTTCATTAATCCAGATAGTTATCGGGATCAATAAATTGATTGAAGCATTGCGCTGAATCATTTGCCTTGGTGAATCTTAATAAATCTGAAGCCATTTTGTACTTCATTCCTTAACTTTTTTAATGGTTTAAAAATAAATTCAGTAAAACATGAAACTTTTAGAATTTAAAACTCAAATTAATGCAAGTCCGGAAAAAGTTTGGGAAGTGCTTTTTACCCAAGATGCATACAGAAAATGGTCTTCTGCGATGAACGAGGGAACTTATTTCGAAGGAAATTGGGAAGAAGGCAGTGTGATGAAATTTCTGGATCCGAAGAATAACGGAATGTATAATTTGGTGGAAAAAAATATCGCAAACCAAGAACTCAGAATGAAACATTTGGGTTGGATTTTGGAGGGCGAACTCAGCCCGCAAGGTTGGGAAGATTCTACCGTAAGTTATTTTTTAGAACCCAATGATGATGGTACTTTGCTAAAAACTGAGGTGAATTCTTTAGACGAATTTGTCGATTTTTTCAATACCAAATATCCTAAAAATTTCGAGAATATTAAAAATCTTTCGGAGACAGAATAATCTTTAAATTCAGAAACGATGGAAACTTTAAATTATGGAATTATATTGAATGCACCCATCCAAAAAGTGTGGGATTTGCTTTGGAATGAAGAAACTTATGCAGAATGGACTCAGTTTTTTAGTGTAGGTTCGAAGTTTAAAACCGATTGGAAAATTGGCGGGAAAACCTATTTTCTCGATGCAAACGAAAACGGAATGGTTTCTACCATCAAAAGTTTGCAAGAGCCAACCGAAATTGTTTTCAGCCATTTGGGAGTCGTACATAACGGCATTGAAGATACCAAAAGCAAGGATGTGGAAGAATGGAGTGGTGCAGAGGAATCGTATTTTCTAAGAGGAATCGATGAAAACACAACGGAACTTCGCGCGATTATTCACACGTTAGATGAATACAAAGATCACATGAATACTGGTTTTCACAAAGGTTTTGAATGGTTGAAAAAATTAGCAGAAGCTTAAAAATAAAATGTTTTTTATGAATGAACGGGAAGTTATCTTTCCGTTTTTTTTATTTGGATTAAATTTGTTCGGAAGAAAATTCTTAAAAAAGAATTAAAATTTAAAGTAAAAAAGAATCTGAGTCGTCATCCTCAATATGGAGCTGGAAATTACGCCAATGTCACAAACCGAAAAAGACAGTCTGATTGCGCAAACCGTGAAAAATTACGGTGGAAAATTACTGTCGTTTATTCGTCCGAAAGTGAGTAATTCTGAAGATGCCGAGGATATTTTGCAGGAAGTGTGGTACCAGTTCAGCAATTTGACCAATATTTCGGAGATTTTGAATGTTGGTGCTTGGCTTTATCAGGTTTCTCGCAACAAAATAACCGACAGTTATCGCAAGAAAAAAACCGAAAACCTCGAAGATTTCGTGTTTGAAGATGAAGACGGAAGTTTTTCGATTAAAGATATTTTGCTTTTGGATGATTCGGAAAACCCGGAATTGCTGGCTTTTCGGGAGGAAGTTTGGAAGGAATTGTTTTCTGCATTGAACGAGTTGCCCGAAAAGCAACGTTTGGCTTTCGTGGAAAACGAAATTGAAGGCAAGAAATTACAAGAAATTGCTGATGAACATGGAGAAAATATTAAAACAATCATCAGTAGAAAAAATTATGCGGTAAAGTATTTGCGCACCAGAATGGCGGTTTTGTATAAGGATTTGAAGAATTAAATCGGGCTAATTCCGGTAGCTATCGGAACCGATGCATATTGTGTACTATTAAAGTTAAAATAAAAAATTATGAAAAATAAATTCAAAGGAAAAATTGCACTTTTTGTGGGATGTGGAATTGCCATGTTTTTTGCGGTTTCAGCAATCGTGATGTGGCTTTGGAATTGTCTTTTGCCCGAAATTATCGGGGTGAAAATAATCACTTTTTGGCAAGCGATGGGAATTTTGGTTTTAAGTAAAATTCTTTTCGGTGGTTTTGGCGGAAAAGGTTTTCATAAAGATAAATTCCGAAGGTTGAAAGAAGAACGTATGAGCGGAATGTCGCCCGAAGAAAAAGAAAGACTGAAAGAAATCTGGAAACAACGTTGTGATCGTGGTTTCTTTCGCGATCAATGTTAAATGAAATATTGAAAAGATTAATGGAACGGGCTTTTGTCCGTTTTTTTTTATGTGAAATCTTTAGCAAAAACCTAAAAAACATTAGCAAAAAAAATACTTTAAAAACTGTTGTGCAAATAAAAACTTTGTATTACATCATTGAGTGATAGCGTCTTTGTTTACCTTAAAATAAGATGAATTTTAAAAAAAAACTTTGTTTTGCTTTGCGTTAAATTTTTGCAAATGTAAGGAGAAGCAATGATGTTCTACTTATTTTAAAAAATCCTAGTTTAGAATATCAGTTATTTATATTGTTTTTGTTTTAAATACACAAGAGCTTTAAGGCAAAATTAAAGAACATTCGTCTTTATAGAAAAGAGATGATGAATGAAATAATAATCTTTAAAGTAAAAAATCATTTCAGTCGTCTTTAATAAAAAGAACATTAGTAAAACGTAAAATTTAAAATTCAAAAACATGAAAAATTCAAGTTTAAAAGGTGCATTCGGTATACTTGCGGTTGTAGGAATTGCTTTGGCTGCCAAGAAAATTTCTGAAAGAAGAAAAATGATGAAAGGAATCTTCGAAGAATATGACATCAAAGAAAAATCGCCTTTCGGTTTTGCCGACAAAATCAGAGAAATGGACGATGAAAAATATGCCGAACTGAAAGGAAAGTTGAAAGAAAAATTCGCATCGAGATGTTGTAAAAAAAGATGTGAATCGTAAAGATGATTTTATTTCATACTAAATTATTATTAAAAAGTGTAGAGAAAATTGATCTCTGCACTTTTTTATTGTAGATCTTTTCTAAAAGCGATACTTATTATTCAATATTTCGTTAAAAACTCAAGATACAATTCTTTTCCAATAGGAGAGTTGGCGTAATTTGAGTTTGTTTTTTTATGTTTGGGTTGATCCCGAAATCAGGGCATTAGCTTTTAAACTTTCAAGATTGATTTTCTATAATTGTTATTGGAAAAGTTTTTGACTCATTCCTAAATCTTCGTCAACTTCGCAAATTTCAAAATCAAATTTTTTTCACCTTCATGCTGGAATTTCACTTTCGCTTTGATATTCTGCGCATCGGTTCCATCGAGGAAAATTACTTCTCCTACACCAAAACGGTCATGACGAACTCGATCGCCAACTTCGATATCTTGTGAAGAATTTCCACTTGGATTAATGATTCTCGCGGTAGCAACGGGTTTTAAATTTTGAGAAATCGGACGGGGCTCGTTTCGATCAATCGTTTTCTTTGGTTCTTTCTTTTTAAAGAATCTCGGTTCAGAAGGCTCGTCATCGAAAATATTCGATTTTAAACCAGAATTATTCATGAATCGACTTTCTGTTGCCGGATTAATGAATTCTAAATACTGCTCATCAACTTCACTTAAAAATCTCGAAGGCTCGGCACTGGTAATTTTTCCCCATTGAAAACGAGAAACTGCATACGTAAAAAACACTTGTTTTTCGGCTCTGGTTAATGCCACATAAAACAAACGACGTTCTTCCTCCAATTCTTCGCGTGTGGACGAACTCATAAAACTCGGGAAAAGATTTTCTTCTAATCCTACGACATGAACCACTGGAAACTCCAATCCTTTTGAAAGGTGAATCGTCATTAATGAAACCTGATCGCCATCTTCATTTTTATCAGTTTGCGTATCAGCCGAAAGGGCGATATTTTCGAGAAAACTTGAAAGCGACGGATTGCCATCTTCTAATTGTTGCTGCTCTTCAATGAAACCCTGCATTGAATTCATTAATTCCTGAATATTTTCAACACGTGAAATTCCTTCTGGAGTTTGATCGTCTTTTAAAAACTTGATAAGACCAGTTCTTTTCGCAACTTCCATCGCAACATTGTAGGCATTTTCAGTTTTCAACATGACCTGAAATGCTTTTATCATGGACCAAAAATCAGAAAGTTTGGTTAGAATTCCATTATTTAATTTCAAGTTGGGTGCATAAAAACCTAGATTATCCAATACTTGTGTTACCGAAATATTTTGAGAATCGGCAAAGACTATTAATTTATTTTGCGTTGTTTCTCCAATCCCGCGGACTGGATAATTGATGATTCTGGAAAGTGCTTCCGAATCATTTTCATTAATTAAAATTCGAAGGTAAGCTACCAAATCTTTCACCTCTTTCCTTTGGTAGAAAGACAATCCACCAAAAACCTTGTATGGAATATTCTTTCTTCTCAAAGCGTCTTCAAAGGCACGCGTTTGAGAATTGGTTCGGTATAAAATCGCAAAATCAGTAAATTTTTTCTGTTCAGAATTATGCTGTTCCCAAATATTAGAAGCAACAAAATTGGCCTCATCTGCATCTGAAAGCGAACGATATACTTTTATTTTTTCGCCTTCTTCATTATCACTAAAGACGTTTTTCTTAAATTGTTGCAAGTTCTTAGAAATCACGACATTTGCTGCATTCACAATATTCTGAGTTGAGCGATAATTTTGTTCCAGAGAAACAGTCACTGCATCCGGATAATCTTTTTTAAAGTTTAAGATATTGTAAATATTGGCACCACGGAAAGAATAAATCGATTGTGCATCATCTCCTACCACGCAAATATTTTCAAATTTAGAAGCCAAAGCTTTCACAATTAAATATTGAGAATGGTTGGTATCTTGGTACTCGTCCACCAAAATATAACGAAATCGATCCTGATATTTTGCTAAAACTTCTGGGAATCTGGTTAATAATTCGTTGGTTCTTAATAGCAAATCATCGAAATCCATCGCTCCATTTTTGAAACAAGCTTCTACATATTTTTGGTAAATCAAACCGATATTTTTCATATTCGCTCGCTCGTCGGCTTCGATGAGTTCTGGATTACCGAAATAGGCTTTTACAGTAATCAAATTATTTTTATAAGAAGAAATTCTTGCCTGAACTTTTTTAGGTTTATATAAATCCGAATCGATTTTGAGGTCTTTTAAAACTTTTCGAATAACATTTAAAGAATCCTGAGAATCATAAATTGTAAAGTTCGACGGGAAACCAATATAATGTGCTTCTGAACGCAAGATTCTGGCAAAAACAGAGTGAAAAGTTCCCATCCAAAGAGATCGTGCCTCACTTTGACCCACCACTTTCGCAATTCGCTCTTTCATTTCTTTTGCCGCTTTATTGGTAAAAGTTAAAGCCAAAATATTAAAAGGATCTACCAAATTGGTAATCAAATGAGCGATTCGCATTGTAAGCACCCGGGTTTTTCCAGAACCTGCACCTGCGAGAACCATCAGTGGTCCCTCGAGTGTTGTTACTGCTTCATATTGCGCTTCATTTAACCCTTTTAAATACTCCATTTTCATAAAAATTTGACAGACAAAGGTACGTATTTTATAGCCTTTTTAAAAGTAAGATACATGAATTTGAATTGGTGGAAACTATTTTTTATTTTTTGTAAATATTTTTTTATGGTGATCTACCCTTAGTACTTAGCTTAAATCTAACTGCAATTTAATGATTCACGGAATAATAAATGTTTGATTTATAAATAGATACAAAAACAAAAATTTCGTTTAATACGATTGATGAACAATTGAGATACTTTTGCAATTTTCCAAAAAAACACAACTATTCTTTATTAATGTTAAAGAATTACAAAAAAAGCATTATATTTGCACACTAAAATTCAGAAGAAAAAATGAGCACTATATTTACATTATTCATGGTTCTTATCATGATTGCGAGTATCTTACTAATCATTATGGTTATGGCACAAAACCCTAAAGGTGGCGGTCTTTCAGGAACTTTCGGCGGAACTTCTTCTGCCCAATTTGGAGTTCAACGAACCAATGACTTTATGGAAAAAGCAACTTGGAGTTTAGGAGCAATTATTATTGTATTGATTTTGTTAAGTGTTATTTTAACAGCAAAACCTAGTCAGCAATTTCAGCAAGGTTCAGCTCCGCAAACAGCTCCTGGAACTAATAACCCTACAACAATGCCAGCTCCTGCTGATAAATAGAAGAAATTATTTCATTATATAAAAAAGAGATTCATTAATTTGAATCTCTTTTTATTTTATTTTTTTCTAAAGTATGTCGTAATTTTAATCCTGCTGATAGCAAACGATGTTGTATTGGTTTTTGTTTTTTATAATATTTATCAACAAAAATCTCCATCGCACCATAAAATCGTTCTAAATATTTTAAATCTTTCACCGTGCTTTCACCTTTGTGATGTAGTATTGAAGCTTTTCCGTAATACCAATTTTTATACTTTTTTCGAAGTAAGGTAAAACACAGATCGATATCTTCGCCATACATAAAATATTTTTCATCTAAACCCCCGATTTCTTCATATAAAGATTTTTTCATCAAAAGAAATGCACCAGTTATTACTTCCACTTCAGCAACTTCATATTCGCCGATATCATTTCTGTAATAGGACTTTGATGTGTTTTTCTTAAAATTGGTGAATAGTTTTTCAAAAGAATTAAACATATCTGGAACCGAACGTTTGCTTTCTGGAAGAAAACCTCCTTTCGCATCATGCATCCGTAAGCCTAAACAACCAAAATTTTCTTTGGATTCTGCAAAGTCAAAAATCCCTTTCATATCGTAAGCTTCGAATTCGGTGTCGGGATTGAGTAAGAGAATGTATTCTCCCACCGCTTCTTTGATCGCTTTATTGTTAGCAATTGCAAAACCTTCATTTTTCTCTGAAGCAATAAATTTAAACTGAGGAAATTCTGTTGCTAAATCCTTCCATGAGGAATCAGGAGAATTGTTATCAATGACAATAACTTCATATTCAACATCCTGAACAAAACGATGTATTGAAGAAAGGCATTTCCGCAATAATTCTGTTACATTATAATTAACGATAATAATAGATAAATTCATCTTCCCTTCATCTTTAAATAAACATTACGATTTATTCTAACCACATATTTTAATTTATAAAACACAACATATAAAGCATATTCTAAGAGTTTTATCCGATTTAGCAACAACATTTCTTTTAAATTTTTCTGAAATCCTTTTTCCATTGCTACGAGATTTGCAGATAATCCCGAAACCCCGAAAGATCTTTTTCCAGAATCAGCGAGAAGAAGTTCTTCCCCCAAAATATACATTTTATGATGTTCGGAAATCTTTAACCAATAATTCAAATCTTCTGAATACCGCTGGTTTTCATCAAAAAAACCGCTGGTTTCTAAAACTTTCCGCTTAAAAATAACCGTTGAAGGTTGCGTTTCATTTCTGAAAAGTAATTTCTGAAAAGTAATTTCTGCCAAATTATTTTGATTTACTTTATAAGGATAAAGCAATTGATGATTTATTCTTCTTGTCCCAAGAAAGTCAATATCAAAATCGAGATTCTCCAGAAAGTTCATTTGCTTCTCTGTCTTTTCCGGCAACCATTCATCATCAGAATCCAGCAAAGCAATATAATTTCCTTTTGCGATTTTCATGGCAGTATTT
>NZ_JBAVFG010000132.1:0-15703 GCF_049588135.1 Kaistella sp.
GCAGAGGCGACTTTCAATATTATAATACTATTGAAAAATAGTTGATTATCTATTGTTATTGATACTTGCAGGAATGTTTGGATTAGCATCAATTTCTGATTGTGGGATTTTCAAGAAAAATCTTTTGTCATCCGGCATCAATGGATTCGCAGTCATTGGTAAACGGTGCACGCCACCTTGATCTCTAGGTAAACCTTTTCTAAGTCTTTTGGCATCATACCACTCTACCCCTAATTCACCATATAATTCTTTTCTTCTTTCTACCATAATTTCATCTAATAGAGCTTGTCCAGCATTATTGGATTTAACAGCTTGTGGATCTCTATTTTTCTGCAATTGATACAACAAATCGTGAGATGCTGTAGGGTTTGAGTAGTATAACCCTTCAGCTTCTATCAGAATCATTTCCGTAGTTCTCATCAAAGGAACATCAGAATCAAAACCAAATACAAATTTCGTAGTATAAACTTTTCTGTAATCAGTACGAGTAGTTGTTACAAAAGTATTTCTTACATCAGTAGCAGAAAATAAATTTTTGAAATTTGCATTGATATAAGTATTGTTGTATGCAGCTTCTGTTTGTGTAAAGAAAGCATGCGGTGCAGTATAATAGTAAGCAGACTGATCATCAGTTTGCGGGCTCGCTAACATCCACTCTTTACCAGCATCCATATCGCTGAATCCTCCTTTGTATGCTTCTGGTGATAAAACATTAGCTACATTTCCACCGTATGCTGCATTAGCATTTTCTATTGCTTTTGGCCAGTTACCCATTACTTGATATACACGTGCTGCAATCCCATGAGCAACTTGCTTATTGAAATAAGATTTGTTCATACGACTATTACTTCCGATTGCGATAGATTTTTCTAAATCAGAAATAATAAATGCATACATTTCACTCTGTGTAGACATTGGTTTACCTTCTAATTGACTTGGCTTATCATAGATCGGCGGCGCCGGTGCAGCTGTATCAAAATTATAAGTATTTTGAAATTCCAAACTTAATTCAAAATAGAAAAATGCTCTCATTGCATAAGCCTGACCTAAAATCGGTGCTTTATCTGCAGCCGAAATTGCAGTACTTTCTTCAACGCCTTCAATCAATGCATTCGTTTGATTAATTAGGAAGTACAAGAAGTTCCACGTAAATGCAGTTCTTCTATAATTTGCCTCTCTATTATTGTTTTCATAATCAGATCCAAACCAACTTCCTGAATTCACGACATCGTTTCCTTTGTTAGTTCTTGCAAAATACATTGAACCTAAATTTCCTGCGTCTGTCGAAGATGATCCGTTAGAAGGAGTGTATTGCGCACGTGAATTTCTTATAATACCCGCAATAAATGCAGTAGCGCCCTCTTTCGAACCGAAAACCACTTCTGGAGATACACTAGTAGTTGGTTGAGGCTCGTTTAAATACTCATCCCGGCAAGATTGAAAAGTGACCAAAATTGCGAATAGAGCAATAATATATGTTTTAAAGTTTTTCATATTTATATATATAACTATTAATTATTATTTTTATTAAAATCCTACTGTTACCCCTAAAGATAAAGTTCTTGATTGGTAAGAGCGACTATTTGTTGTTCCAGAAATAGACTGCTCAGGATCAATACCTTTGTGAGATTGCCATGTCCAAACATTATCTCCTTGAACAAAAATTCTAAATTGATTCACACCAAAGGATTCTAACATATCTTTGTTGATATTATATCCCAAAGTTAAAGATTTCAATCTTACATAATCATTCTTAAATAAGAAACGAGTTGAAGTTGCGCTGTTGTTATTCGTTGACTGAATATTCATAGGAACATCAGTAAGATCACCTGGGTTCTGCCAAGCGTTCATTACATCAACAGACTGTTGGTAACCTGGTCTTGAGAAACCAGCCATCAACGATTGGTAAGTTGAATCGAATACGTAGCTACCAAAACTGTAGTTAAACAAGACATTAAGATCGACTGGCCCTACTTTGAAGTAGTTAGTTAAACCTCCAAAAAAGTCTGGAATTGAACTCCCCGCATACACTTTATTGTCTGCTTGATTTGCTAAATTATAGTCTGCAGTTGTTTTTCTTCCGATAACAGCTCCATTAGCATCTACATCATTAATAAACCAAGTCCCCATTCCTGTTTGAGCATCAACGCCCGCCCATTCTGGGATATAGAAATCAAAAATAGATCTACCCACTTCAAATCTTTTCGTACCATTTTGGAACGACGCTTGACTTAACTCAGTCACCCTATTCTTGTACGTAGAGATATTGAAATTTGTAGTCCATTGGAAGTTCTTGTTATTAAAGTTTTTCGAAGCTAAATTCAACTCCCAACCATAATTTTCGATTGCACCAACATTATCTAAGTACGTAGTATTTCCTACAGATCCTGGTGTTGGTCTTGAATAGATAAGGTCTTTAGATTCTCTTTTGAAATAATCTAAGTTACCTGTAATTCTGTTTTTAAATAAACCGAAATCCATCCCGATCGTTGAACTCACACTTGCTTCCCAAGTTAAATCATAATTTGACGGAGCATCTAAAATCACTCCGGTTTGACCTAAATTATTATTACCTGCGGAAAATAATGTTTGGTATGGAAAATAACTTTCAGCACCATCTCTGATGATTTTATTATTTCCTAATTCCCCGTAAGAACCTCTAAATTTCAAATAGTTGATTACACTATTATCTGCTAAAAAGTTTTCTTTAGAAACTACCCAAGAAGCTCCTAAGCCATAAAAGTCTCCTTTTCTAGTGTCTGGCGAAAACTTTGTAGAACTATCCTGACTAAATGTTCCTTCTAAGAAATATTTGTTTTGGTAGTTATAAGTAGCACGTCCTAAATAACGAACTAATCTTTCTTGGTTTACATAACCACCTATATACTCAGGTACTGTTGCCGTATTTAGTACATCATTTCCTGGTAAGAATCCAGTTCCCTGCGCTTGTAAGAAATCATAAGTATACTGATACACTTCGAAAACTCCTTGTGCACCTATGTTATGATCACCAAAACTCTTATTATAATTCAAACTATTGGTAAAGTTGATCGTTTTACCTATAGCTCTAATCTGAGATACACGACCACCAACAGAAGCGGCTGCACCTACAGCATAGTTATCATAAGCTTTTTCATCAAACAGAAATTGTTCGTAAGCTAATTGAGATCTGAATGACAAATCATCTGTGAAATCAATTTCTGCGAAACCATTTACGTTAAAGTTACTTCTTTTAATGATATCGTAGTTGTTGTATAAAGCACCAACTGCATTTTCATTCTCGAATAAAGGTCTTTGAGAATTTAATGTCCCGGCACCATTTGCACCATAGTCATAAATATTATTTCCAAAACCATCTTTGATTAAAGAGCCGTTTGCATCTCTTCTAAAAATAGGATAAATGTTTGGCAAGCTGTAGATCCACTGGATTGAACTTCCGTAAGTATTACCAGATTGGATCGGTAAGTTTGAGGAAGACGAACTAAATGCAGAGTTCATTCCTACTTTTAAATAATCCTTTACTTTAGATTCTAAATTCAAACGAATACCTGTACGCTCAAACTCTGAAGTTTTCACTGATCCGCTCAGATCTAAATAATCTGCAGCTAAAAAATAAGTTGTTTTAGCATCACCACCACTGATATTAAATCGGTGCTCCTGTTTGAAAGCTGCTTTGTTTACAATTGCTTTCTCCCAATCTGTATCCCAAAGTAAATTTGCACCAGCAACTACATTACCGTTAGCATCGATTGGATTAGCGACATTGTAAGGATTATAACCTAAACTACTTATCAAACCATTACTTGCAGCTTGTCCTGGATTTGCAACACCTTCCACAATTTTTGCATTTTTGATTGATTGCCATGAATATTTCATGAAATCTGCACCTCCTAAAGTTTTGTGCAATGCAACTGCAGGCATTCCAACTCCAATTAAAGAAGTCATGGTTGCTTGAGGTCTTGCATTTAATTTACCTTTTTTGGTTGTAATGATAATTACTCCATTAGAAGCTCTTGAACCATATAATGCTGTAGAACCAGCATCTTTTAGAACGGTCATAGACTCTACCTGATCCTGAGAAATAGTATTAATATTTCCATTAAAAGGAGAACCATCTAAAATAATTAACGGCTGTGTACTGGAGTTAATAGATCCTACTCCTCTAATATAAATATCTGGATTACTACCCGGCTGACCACCACTGGTAATAACATTTACACCCACTGCCGTACCCTGCAACGCTGCAGTAACACTGGGAGCTTGCTGGCTAGCAATTACTTTCTGGTCAACAGTTGTAACAGAACCTGTAATAGCTTCTTTCTTTTGTTTACCAAACGCTACTACCACAACCTCCTCGATATCCTTAACCTTGGCTGAGTCTTTCTGCGCCATTACCGCCTGGCCTGTAAAAAACAGAACACCTACGGTCAGAACTCTTAATTTCATATTCATATTAACATTTTTTAATATTTAAGGTACAAATATGTTAATTATATTTAATATAAACAAGCTAAAAACATGATTTATGCTATGACAAAACACCGCTTCAATTACCATTAATTCAACGTTTTTTAATTTTGGTATGAAAATTGATGCTTTTATGGCTTTTTAGATGGGTTTATGACAAGATTATTTCGAATTCTTTGATTAATATTGCTTTATAAGTATTTCATTAAAACTTCAAATTTATTTTCCTGAGGAAAGCTTCAAAGTTGTAGATCCATACACATATTTGGATTAAAAGCTTTTTTGCGTATAAATAAAAAACTACCGTTACCAGGGGATTATCCTGAAAATTCAATGAATATATTTTATAATACTGCAATCGGCAACAAAAGTTTTTAATGCACTCTCAAAACCGGATAAGGATCCGTTTCCAATATTGAGATTGGCCGCAATACAACCAACAAAGCTAACTTAATGAAGACAAGTGATTTACACGCTTTTCTAAAGCTCCCAAATAAATAACAACACTGATCCGCGAAAAAGATAAATTTTTCAGAGGACTCTTTTCGGGAATTGAAAAGCTAACTTTTCACCATAGCCTTTCAACATCGTTCTCATGAACTCCTCATGAACTACCCATGAAGCAATATTTCGATCGCTAGGTCTCTGAGGCGTCATCAAATAACGGTACAAATGGTTTGGTCACTCTCAAAGTCTCCTTTAGACCTAAAAACATTAGAACAAAAAAAACCTGCTAAACTAGCAGGTTTTAAATATATTTAAAGAATTACTTTAATTTTTTCTTTACAGAAATCTCTTCGTAAACTTCCAGAATATCGCCAACTTCAATATCATTGTAGCCTTTGATATTCAGACCACATTCGTAGCCTTTGGTGACTTCTTTTGCATCGTCTTTGAATCGTTTCAAACTTTCCAGTTCTCCATCGAATTTTACGATACCATCACGCAACAAACGAATTTTTGAATTTCGGGTTACTTTTCCGGTAAGAACCATACATCCTGCAATAGAACCTACTTTTGAAATTTTGAACACTTCACGGATTTCTACGTTACCGATTACCTGTTCTTTAATTTCTGGTGAAAGCATTCCTTCCATCGCTTCTTTTACCTCATCAATTGCTTTATAAATAATTGAATAAGTTCTGATTTCGATTTCTTCTTTATCAGCCAGTTCTTTCGCATTCACACCAGCTCTCACGTTGAATCCAATCATGATTGCATCTGACGCTGCTGCTAATAATACATCTGACTCGGTAATCTGACCAACACCTTGGTGAATAATCTTAACACTGATTTCTTCTGTAGATAAACTTTGAAGCTGATCAGAAAGTGCTTCTACAGAACCATCCACGTCACCTTTAAGGATAATGTTTAATTCTTTGAAATCTCCTAATGCAATACGTCTTCCTAGTTCGTCTAACGTTACGTGCTTCTTGGTTCTAACGGATTGTTCACGCTGCAACTGTTCTCTTTTGGTTGCAATTGTTTTCGCTTCTCTTTCGTCTGCAAACACCCGGAAACGATCTCCGGCAGTTGGTGCGCCATCTAACCCCAATACGGTAACCGGCATCGAAGGGCCTGCTTCTTCCATCGGTTTCCCTCTTTCATCAAGCAACGCTTTTACTTTACCGTGATTTTTACCTGCAAGTACATAATCACCTACTTTCAATGTTCCAGCTTGTACCAGAATTGTAGAAATATATCCTCTACCTTTATCCAAAGAAGCCTCGATTACAACTCCACTTGCATTTTTATTTGGGTTGGCTTTTAATTCTAATAATTCAGCCTGCAATAATACTTTCTCTAAAAGAGCGTCCATATTGTTACCAAACTTGGCAGATACCTCTTGCGACTGAACATTACCACCCCATTCTTCTACCAAAACATTCATTGCAGAAAGTTGCTGGCGGATATTGTCTGGGTTAGAGTTCGGTTTATCCACTTTATTAATAGCAATAATCATTGGAACTCCCGCTGCTTGTGCGTGAGAAATTGCTTCTTTCGTTTGTGGCATCACATCATCATCTGCTGCGATTACAATGATTGCAATATCGGTGACCTGCGCCCCTCTCGCTCTCATCGCGGTAAATGCCTCGTGACCTGGCGTATCTAAGAATGTTATTCTCTGACCGTTCTCCAGTTTCACATTGTAAGCACCAATATGCTGTGTAATTCCACCGGATTCACCAGCAATTACATTGGTCTTTCTAATATAATCGAGTAATGAAGTCTTACCATGATCTACGTGTCCCATAACGGTAACGATTGGAGCTCTAGCTATTAAATCTTCCGCAGTATCGGTATCTTCTTCTAATGCAGATTCTTCTACATCAGCATCAGAGAATTCAATGGTATATCCGAATTCATCAGCAACAAGCAATAAAGTATCTGCTTCTAAACGCTGATTCATGGTTACCATAACTCCTAGAGAGAAACAAGCAGAAATTACCTCTGTCGGGCTCACGTTCATTAATGATGCTAATTCGCCTACGGTAATAAACTCAGTTATTTTCAGAGTTCTGTCAGCAGCATCGATTTCATCTTGACGCTCGTCTTGTTCTCTTCTGTAAACTCTTTTCTCTTTTCTATATTTGGCTCCTTTATTTTTACCTGCCTTACTGGTCAGTTTTTCTAAAGTTTCCTTAATTTGATTTTTAACTTGCTCGTCGGTTAATTCAACTGGCATCACAGGACCTCTTCTTGCAGGACCTCTGTTTCCACCACCTTGATAACCACCACCAGGTCTGTTTCCACCACCACCTTGACCAGGAGGACGATTGCCACCTTGTCCAGGTGGACGGTTACCTTGACCTTGACCAGGAGGACGATTTCCTGGAGCTCCCTGTTGAGTTGCTCCACCCGTAGGATTAGGTTTTTCAATACGCTTTCTTTTCTTCTTGGCAGCGGCTGAATTTGCTGAAGGTTTTGGTTTATTAAACTGTGATAAATCTACAGTTTGTTTAAGGATTTTCACCCCTTCTAATTTTTTATAAACCGTTTCAATTTTATCCGATTCAGGCGGCGTTACCGCTTCTGTTTTCGGAGCCTCTACGACTGGCACTGGAGTTTCTGCAACTACAGGTGCAACGGGAGCTTCCTGTACTTTTTCTACAGGTGCTTTTTCCGCAATCGGCTCAGGCTTTTTGGGTTGATCTTTTTTGGATGATCTTGGCTTGTTGCCTTCGATCTTCGACAAATCAATTTTATCCAAAACCTTAAATTCCTGTTTTTCAGAAACAGGGGCTTTTTCAACAACCGGAGCTGCTTCAGCAACAGGAGTTTTTTCAACCACAGGTTTTGGCTCTTCCGCTGGTGGAGCTGGCTGCTGTTCCTTCACTTCAGATTTCTGTTGATTTAAGTCTATTTTACCTAAAATTCTGGTTTCAGGTCTAAGACTTGCTTTGGCTCTTATTACCTCAGGTTGAGACGGCTCAATTTCCAGTTTTTCTTCCGGAATTTTAGCGATCACCACCTCATGAGAAGCTTTTCTTTGTTCCCCGTCTTTGCGGAACTCAGCTTCTAATGCAGAATATGCCGATTCTTCCAATTGAGCGTTCGGGTTACTTTCTACCTCGATTCCTTTGGCATGTAGAAATTCTACGAGCCTTGTCATCGAAATATTAAATTCCTTAACCGCTTTATTTAATCTAATTTTTGGCATGTATACTTTATACTTTTATTTTAATTTTTGGCAAAGTTAACCTATTTTAACTTTAGATACAGTATTTAGAAATTTTTAGTCTTCTAACTCTTCTTTCAGGATGCGTTTCACCTCCTCAATGGTCTCTTCTTCTAAGTCGGTTAAATTAACCAATGCGTCAGTTTCTTTATCCAGAACACTTTTCGCAGTATTCAGTCCCACTTTACGGAACTCGTCGATAATCCATTGTTCGATATCGCCCTCTTCCGTTCCTGCGAATTCTCTTAATTCAACATCATCATCTTCACTCGTTTCTCTATAAACATCAATATCATAACCGCTTAACCAAGAAGCTAATCTGATATTTTGTCCTTGCTTACCAATTACTCTTGAAATTTCTTCAACGGGAGTATAAACCAATGCATAATTAGTTTCTTCGTTGATTTCAATTTTATTAATGGTAATATTTCCTAAAGCTCTTTTCACCATTATCTCAGGATTTTTAGACCACTGAATAACGTCGATGTTTTCGTTTTTCAACTCCCTAACAACTCCGTGGATTCTAGAACCTTTCACTCCAACACAAGCTCCTACTGGATCAATTCTATCATCGTAAGCATCTACCGCTATTTTCGCTTTTTCACCAGGAATACGAACTACTTTTTTCAAAATAATGGTACCGTCTTGGATTTCAGGAATTTCCATTTCCAGTAATTTCTCCAAAAACCTTGGTGCCGTTCTGGAAACAATAATCTGTGGCTTTGATCCTTTAAAATCAACACTTTCTACAATTGCACGAATGCTTTCTCCTTTTTTAAAGAAGTCCGAAGGGATTTGATTTTCTTTTGGCAAGATGAATTCATTTTCTTCATCATCTAACAAAATAACATGTTTGTGACGAATATGGTGTACTTCACCAATTACGATTTCACCAATTTTATCTCTAAACTGATCGTATAAAACTGCGTTATTATGCTCCTGAAGCTTGGTTGCTAAAATCTGTTTCAACGTCAAGATACTTCTTCTTCCTAATTGTTCGATAGGAATTTCCACTGAGAAATCATCACCAATTTCGAAAGTTGGATCTATTTTTTTTGCTTCCGAAATTTCAATTTCCAAATCGTCATCTTCAGACATTTCGTCTTCAACAATTTCTTTATTTAAAAATATCTGAAAATCTCCTTTATCAGGATTTACAATGACATCAAAATGATCATCAGAATCAAATCTTTTTCTTAATAAAGTTTTCAATGAGTCTTCGATAATCGCCATCAGATCAATCTTGCTGATGTTTTTGTCTTCTTTGAAATCGCCAAATGCTTCAATCAATGCTAAACCGTCCATTTATCTATGTTTTGTTTAAGGTTTGAAATATAAAGTTTTTACCCTTTAAATTTAATTCAATTTATCATAAAAGAGTGCCTAATTATAAATTATCACTCTTTTGTTTTTAGAACTTTATCGCAACAAGTGCTTTTTTAATATCGGAATAAGGGATTTCTCTTTCTTCAACTACATCTACTTTTCCCTTTCCTATTTCTTTTGGTTTTCGGTATTTTAGAACCAAGGTGACTTTATCATCTTCTACTTTAGTTAACTCGCCTTCAATTTCTGAAGAATCCTTCATCAACAACTCCAAAGATCTGCCAATGTTTTTACGATATTGCCTTGGCATATTAAGTGGTTCACTCAAGCCAGCGCTCATCACTTCTAAAGAAAAATCATGTTCATCACGATCCATATTGAACTCAATCGCACGACTTGCATCTAGACAATCCTGAAGCGTAACTCCATGGTCACCGTCTAAAATTACCCGAATATGATCGGTCACAGAAAACTTAATATCAATCAAAAAAAGATCTTCTCTTTCTGCTAAAAAATCATTTAATAGTTGTTCTATTTGCGCTTTAAACTCCATATCTTTCTAAAATACTCTTACGAAAAAAGGCTTTCTTCCGAAGGCCTTTTCATTATAATTTCCGTAAATCTTTTGCAAATATAAACATTTTAAATAAAATGACAAAATAATTACAATTTATTGAGAGTCTATTTAAATTAAAACAAAACAAATATTTTCTCACAGATTCAACTGATTGAGCAGATTGATTCATTTCCCATAAAAGAATAAATCATCCACAATTATTGCTCTGAGATTCACAAATCCACAAAAATGAAAATCATAAGTTCAGAAACAAACCCCGCAAACAATTGCTCCTCCCAAACGCGACCAACAAGCAATAAACTAAAATAGTTAGGCGAAATTTCCATATTTCATTTTTAGCACTTATTTTTACAACCGTAAATTAAAAAAACAAGAATCTCCTAATCTAAAATTCTTACTGAATGAAAAAATCATACGAAGTTATTTTCGAAAACAATAAAAAATGGGTGGAATCTCAATTGGCTGAAAATCCTGATTTTTTTAAAACGCTTTCCGCTAACCAAAATCCCGATTATCTGTATATCGGATGTTCGGACAGCCGAGTTTCTGCCGAAGAAATGATGGGGATGAAACCGGGCGAACTTTTCGTGCATCGCAATATCGCCAATGTCGTGAACACTTTAGATATGAGTTCTACCGCAGTAATTCAGTATGCCGTTGAACATCTGCAAGTGAAGCATATTATTGTTTGCGGACATTACGGTTGTGGCGGAATTAAAGCTGCCATGACCCCCGAAGATTTGGGCTTGCTGAATCCTTGGCTCAGAACAATTCGAGATGTTTACCGATTACATCAAACAGAATTAGATGCCATTACCAACGAACAAAAAAGGTATGACCGCTTGGTTGAATTGAATGTTCAGGAACAATGTATTAATGTCATTAAGATGGCATCGGTACAAGAGGAATATATTTTAGATGAATATCCAATCGTACATGGCTGGGTTTTCGATATGGCAACAGGAAAAATTATCGATTTGGATATTGATTTTGAAAAAATCTTGAAAGATATTCAGAAGATTTACAACCTTACCAATTCAGATTGGGTAATGAGTCGGAAGAAAAAATAAAGTTTCTTTTTCATCAAATCCGTTCTTATAATTGGTGCACGGATTACACCAATTTTCACAGATAATTATAATAAAAAAATCTGTGAAATCTGTGTATATCTGTGTATATCTGTGAAATTTTCACTTCCCATTAAAACCCGTCATTGTATTTTGAATTCCTGCAAAAACAAAAGACAAACAAGCTTTAGAAAACTTCTCGATTCTTTCGGGGAGTTTTTCTTTTTCTTCGCCTTCCCATTTTCCGAGAACGTAATCTACTTGTTTTCCTTCGCTAAATTCAGCAGAAATCCCGAATCTTAAACGTGGATAATTCTGAGTTTGCAATTGCTCCTGAATACTTTTCAAACCATTGTGCCCGGCATCAGAACCTTTCATTTTCATTCTTAAAGTTCCGAATGGCAAAGCCAAATCGTCGGTTACAATCATCAAGTTTTCTAAAGGAATATTTTCTTTCTGAAGCCAAAATTTCACGGCGTTCCCAGAAAGATTCATATAAGTATCCGGCTTTAAAATAAACACTTTTCGTCCTTTATATTTCCCTTCTGCTAACAACCCGAAATTGGAAGATTTGAAAGGAGCTTCAATGGTTTCGGCGATTTTTTCAGCAACTTTAAACCCGACATTATGTCGGGTTTCGGTATATTCTTCGCCTTTATTTCCGAGACCTACGATAAGGTATTTCATACTATTGATTTATTGATATTCAAAACTGATTTTACAGATATAAAAAATTACTGCTAGTCAACAAAAATAAACATTTTATTGAAACTTTTGAACGATGATTAATTGGATAATATCCTTTCCAAAACCGAATTCACCGCATCTACATTCTGAACATTTTCTTTGCGCATCATCAGTTGATTTCCTTCTTTACTCACTTTTTCTTTCAAAGTAGCTTCTTTCGGATTCTTCGATAAGTAAGAAATAATATTCCTGAATTTTTCACTTTGATAAAATTTATCTTGCGGATTCTGTGGGAAATATCCGAGGAAAATTCCGTTCTTCACTACGATTTTATCAAACCCAATATCTGCTGCAATCCATTTTAACTCTACTGACTTTAGAAGATTTATGGCTTCTGATGGCAAAGCACCAAAACGGTCAACTAATTCCAATTCAAGTTGATGCAATTCTTCCTTGCTTTGGATTTCAGCTAATTTTTGATACAACGACAATCGCTCTTCAATACTTTGAACATAAGAATCTGGCAACATCAATTCTAGATCGGTATCAATATTTACTTCTTTTGTAGATTTGAAAAGCTTTTTACGATCTTCTTCATTTTCAAATAAATCTTCGAATTCTTCATCATTCTGCAATTCTTCCAAAGCTTCCTGCATGATTTTCTGGTAAGTATCAAATCCCATTTCATTAATGAAACCACTTTGCTCACCGCCCAATAAATCGCCGGCACCACGAATTTCTAAATCCTTCATCGCAATTTGAAAACCACTTCCCAAATCCGAAAACTGCTCAATCGCTTCCAATCTTTTTCGCGCATCATTGGTCACCATATCAAACGGCGGCGTGATGAGAAAACAAAACGCTTTTCTGTTGCTTCTACCAACTCTTCCACGCATTTGATGCAAATCTGCCATCCCGAAACGTTGTGCATCGTTGATGAAAATCGTATTCGCATTCGGAACATCCACTCCACTTTCAATGATCGTAGTAGAAACCAAAACGTCATATTTTCCTTCCATAAAATCCAAAACATTTCTTTCCAGCTGTTTCCCATCCATTTGTCCATGTCCTGTAATCACCTTAGCATCAGGAACTAAGCGCTGAATTAGTCCTGCAATATCTTTTAAATTTTCAATTCGATTATTAATGAAATAAACCTGACCATCTCGTTGAAGTTCATACGAAATTGCATCCCGAATAATTTCTTCATCAAAACCGACAATCTGAGTCTCAACAGGTTGCCGATTTGGCGGTGGCGTTTTAATCACCGATAAATCTCTTGCCGCCATTAATGAAAATTGCAAAGTTCTTGGAATCGGCGTTGCCGTTAATGTTAAAGTATCGATGTTATTTTTTAAAGTTTTCAGTTTATCTTTTACATTCACTCCAAACTTGTGTTCTTCATCAATAATCAAAAGTCCTAAATCTTTAAATTTCACCGAACTTCCCACCAATTGATGGGTTCCGATTACGATATCAATTTTGCCATTTGCTAAACCCGCTAAAGTTTCTGCTTTTTGTTTTGCCGTTCGGAAACGGTTCAAATAAGAAATAGTAACCGGAAAATCTTTCAGCCGCTCTGTAAAACTTCGATAATGCTGAAAAGCCAAAATCGTAGTCGGAACCAAAATCGCAACTTGTTTCCCATCAGTTGCCGCTTTGAAAGCCGCTCGCACTGCAATTTCCGTTTTTCCGAAACCTACATCACCACAAATCAAACGATCCATTACTGTGTCGTTTTCCATGTCCGTTTTCACATCGATTGTTGCTTTTTCCTGATCGGGCGTATCTTCATAAATAAAACTGGCTTCCAATTCATTTTGCAAATAAGAATCTGGCGTAAAGGCAAATCCTTTCGCTGTTTTCCTTTGCGCATACAAACGAATCAAGTCAAAAGCAATCTGTTTTACCTTCGCTTTTGTTTTTTGTTTTAAAGCTTTCCAGGCCGGAGAACCGAGTTTCGACAAAACAATTTCCTTCCCGTCGGAACCATTATATTTCGAAATTTTATTTAAAGAGTGAATGCTTACATACAACAAATCTCCATTTTTATAAATAAGTTTAAAACATTCCTGAATTTTGCCGTTATTGTTCACTTTCACCAAGCCCATAAATTTCCCAATTCCGTGATCGATGTGCGTAATATAATCGCCGACTTTCATCTGCATTAAATCTTTCAGCGTAATCTGCTCGGATTTTGCAAATGCATTTTTGGCTTTAAATCTTTGATAACGGTCAAAAATCTGGTGATCCGTATAAACCGAAATTTTATGGTCTAAATCCACAAAACCTTCGTGAAGTTCTGATTTAAAAGATTTGAATAAAAATTTTGATTTTTTCTCTGCAAAATCTTTTGAATCAACATCATTATCTGAAGAAGATTGCTGTGAAATCAATTCTTTAAAAATAGATTCCAATCGCTCTTTCTGTTTTTCAGTCGAAAATGAAATCCAGGTTTCAAAACCATCATTTTGTTTTTCTTCAAAATCTTCAAGTAAAAGTTCAAACTTTTTATGAAAACTAGGTTGCGGAGTTTGATTCAATTGCACAATTTCAGCAACGCTCCCTTTTAATTCCTGTAACGTAAAATCGACCCATTCAAATTGATTGATGTCTTTAATAAAATCTTCTTCTGAAACAAAAAGATCTTGCGGCGGCAACTGTCTAATTTCTGTATTTAAAGTTCCAAACTTCGCTTCTGCTTTTTCGTAGAAATTTTTAATTAAATTAAAACCCACAAAAGCATTCTTGGTAATCACAACTAAATCTTTCGGTGCGAGATTAAACAAAGAAACTTTAGTTCCTTGAACAGAAAAATTCATGTTCGAAACCAACTGAAATTCCTTTACTTTTTCTTTTGAAAGTTGTGTTTCAATATCAAACGTTTTGATGCTTTCTATTTCATTTCCGAAGAAAGTGATTCGATAAGGTTCTTCATTAGAATAAGAAAAAACATCGACAATCCCACCTCTTACAGAAAACTCTCCAGGTTCTGAAACAAAATCGGTTTGATTGAAATTAAACTGTTGCAGCAATTCTTCGGTAAAATTAAAATCCAGTTGATCGCCCGTTTTAATGGTATGCGAAATCGCTTTGAAATCCTCTTTCTTCATCACCTTCTCCGCCAAAGATGCAAATGGCGCAATCATTACTCGCGGTTTTTTATCGTTGTGAATCCTATTCAAAACTTCGGTTCTTAAAACCAAATTGGCATTTTGAGTTTTCTCAATTTGATAAGGTTCCAAATGCGTCGGTGGGAAATAAAGCACATTTTCTTTGCCCAACAAATCCTCTAATTCTGAAGTGATATATAAAGCATCTTCTTTATCATCGGTCAAGAAAAGAAGCGATTTCTTTTTAATCATAAATAATTCTGCAGCGAATATAGCCGGCGATGACCCAGCAAATGATTTTACAGCAAGATGTTTATGTTGATCGAGTTGTGTAAATAATTCTTTGCCAAATCCTAGATGTAGAAGTTGTGGTAGAAATGATTCTGTGATGTTTTTTAACGGCATATTCTATTCTGAAGATATAAAAATGGACTTTGAAAAGACCCCTAAATTAAAACGGAAAAGCGACTTCGGGACTTTTCCGAAATCGTGATGAAGTTGCAAATTTAGCGAATTAATTTAATGCACCTTTGTATTCCTAATAAGAATACTGAACTTCAAATTTTTGAATTTCTTCTTACTCAGAATCTTAAATTTTAGTTAAAATTATTAACCAATAACTTTCGCGCATATTATTTGCGTAATTTTATTCTTATAAAAATACCACTTAGCATAAACTTAAACATTAAAAAAATGAAAAAATTATTAACAGCATTGTCCGTAGTTATAGGACTCGGATTTGCAAGCGCCCAACAAATTGCACCGAAATCAACTGCAAAAACAGCTC
>NZ_JBAVFG010000133.1:0-18220 GCF_049588135.1 Kaistella sp.
GATTAATATCCTGAACTGTGCCTGATTTTCCTTGATGAGTTCCGCCGATTACTTTGCAAAAATCTCTGTCTTTTAAGGGTTTTTCTTTAGAATCATTCATCTTTAAAATTTTAAATAAAATTAAACAAAAAAAAAGAGAAGCCGAAACTTCTCTTTAATATTATTCAATTTGTAAAAACTCAAATACTCAATAATTCAAAAACCCAATTACTTAAAGTACTTGGCTCTTTTAAAAATGAATCGCTCTCTTCCCCGTTGCATCCAAAGCCGCTTCTTTCATAGCTTCTGCATACGTTGGATGTGCGTGCGACATTCTCGAAATATCTTCGGCACTTGCGCGGTATTCCATTGCTACAACTGCTTCTGCGATTAAATCTGCTGCTCTCGCTCCGATCATGTGAACGCCAAGAACCTCATCGGTTTTTTCGTCTGCAATAATTTTGATAAAACCATCAATATCGCCTGAAGCACGGCTTCTTCCCAAAGCTCTCATCGGGAAATTACCAATTTTTATGGCAACGCCTTCTGCTTTCAATTGCTCTTCGGTTTTCCCAACTGCAGCAACTTCCGGCCAAGTATAAACTACGCCTGGAATTAAATTATAATTGATATGCGGTTTTTGTCCGGCAATAATTTCTGCGACCAAAGTTCCTTCTTCAGACGCTTTGTGCGCCAACATTGCTCCCGCAACTACATCACCAATTGCGTAAATATTAGAAACATTGGTTTGCAAGTGATCATTGGTTTTCACTCTTCCTCTTTCGTCTAAATCAACGCCGGCTTTTTCTAAAGAAAGTCCTTCTGTATAAGGTTTTCTACCAACAGCAACTAAAACATAATCACCTTCGAAAACAACTTCTTCGCCTTTTTTATCTTTGGCAGTCACTTTCACCGAATCGCCATTTCTTTCAACAGATTGAACTCCTGTAGAAAGGTTGAATTTCATGCCTTGCTTTCTTAAAACTTTGTTCAGTTCTTTCGATAAAGAACCATCCATTGTTGGGATAATTTTATCCATAAATTCCACAACAGTTACTTCCGAACCTAATCTTTTGTAAACTGAACCTAATTCTAAACCGATTACTCCACCACCGATTACGATTAAATGTTTCGGGATTTCTTTCAGGTTTAAAGCTTCCGTAGAAGTAATAATTCTTTCTTTATCTAAAGTAATAAAAGGCAACGAACTTGGCTTAGAACCAGTTGCGATAATGGTATATTTTGAATCGATGATTTCCGAAGAACCGTCGTTTTTAGTTACTTTTATTTGAGTTGAAGATTCGAAACTTCCAACCCCTTCGAAAACGGTGATTTTATTTTTATCCATCAAGAAAGTAATTCCTTTCGTGGTTTGATCTACGACTTCATTTTTTCTTGCAACCATTCTCGACAAATCTGCAACAGGTTCGTTGATGATAATTCCGTGATTTGCAAAATTATGTTTGGCATTTTCGAAATGTTCAGAACTGTCTAAAAGCGCTTTTGATGGGATACAACCAACATTCAGACACGTTCCGCCCATGGTTGGATATTTCTCAATAATTGCTGTTTTGAAACCTAATTGTGCGCAACGGATTGCAGCAACATATCCACCAGGACCGGAACCGATAACGGTAACATCGAATTGACTCATATTTATCTTTTTATGATTTAATTAAAAGTAGGGCAAATTTACGAAATATTTTCGCTTTGGATGGTGTGGATTTACGGAGAATTTTGGTGGTTATCTTTAAAGTTGAGAATTTACACTTCCATCTAAAAAGGTTTGTACTAAATCGATCCAATGAACAGAAACTCCCACTCATCATCAATAATCTTTCCCTCAAAAAAGACCTTGAATTTTAGTATTATCAATTGAGCGAATACACCATATATTTATTCCATTTTTCATTTTAAATTCCTAACTTTGAAATCGGTAACGGATTGATTTTCAATGAAAATAATTAATATTAATTTAAGTTTTAAAAAAAATCATGTTCCTAAACAGACAAGATAAGTTATACCATTGCAGTTTAACCATTTTTAATTAAAAAATAATTGATAAGAAATGAAATAAATGTGGAGACCAGAAACCACGAAAAAAAACGGGGCACAATCCAAAAAGCCAAATTATTTGGAAAAAATAAAACAAAATGACATGAAAAAAAACAATTTTACAACTTGGCCATTCATCGTGATGAGTCTGGGACTTTTTTATAATGCATCATGCTCGGATGTTCAAAAAAAACCAAGTACAGAGAGTGCTAAGATTACGATTACACCTGAAAACGCTATTGAAAGAGGCCAATATTTAGTGGCAACTATGGGATGCGGTGATTGCCATTCCCCGAAAAAAATGGGCGCAAACGGTCCCGAAATTATTCCCGAACTAATACTCTCTGGTTTTCCTTCTGATAGGCCAATTGCGAAAATTACAGATCCAATGATTAAACAAGGATTTAGTGTGTTTTATCCCGATCTTACCGCAGCAGCAGGACCATGGGGAGTTTCTTTTGCAGGCAACATAACTCCAGACGAAACAGGTATTGGAAGTTGGACAGAAGAACAATTCAAAAAAGCAATAACGGAAGGTAAATATAAAGGATTAGACGGTGAGCGAATGCTTTTACCACCGATGCCGTGGTCTAATTATGCCAATTTGACAAATGAGGATATCAATGCAATCTTTATGTATTTAAAAAATATTAAACCAGTTAAAAACATAGTACCAGCACCAATTGCACCTGACAAAATGCAATGATATTTATTCGGCTTTAATAATAAAAGATAACTGTACATCGTCGCTAAATATCAATAAAGAATACTCGAAAAACCTTTCTATCATAACATTTTCGAATTAGAAATTTTTTGAACTAAAAAAGACGCAATTTTTTTTGCGTCTTTTTATTTATTAATAATCAAATACTTTTACCCACACTTACTATTCCCACAATTCTTGCAAGTCAAACAACCTTCCTGATAAACCACTTGGTCGGAACCACAACTCGAACATTTTCCGGCGGCTTCGGTTCCATCGGGGATGTAGCGTTTTAAGGCGCGTGCAACTCCAGCTTTCCAATTGTTGATGGATTCGGAATCGAGTTCTAAACGGTTGATCAATTCCACCGCATTTTCAATTGGCATTCCGTGCCTTAATGTTCCGGAAATTAATTTTGCATAATTCCAAAATTCGGGTTTAAATTTATGCGAAAGCCCTTCAATAGTGGTTTTGTAACCTCGCAGATTTTTGAATTGAAAGTCGTAACGAGATTTCCCATTTTCGTCTTGGTTTTTAATAATCACTCCTTCATTCACCCATCGTGGCAGCAAAATCCCTTCTTCATCATCTGCCAAACCTGTGAAAATTTCATAAGGTTTGCCTTCAATTAAACCAACAAAAGCAATCCATTTTTCTTTATTATTCTGAAAACGAACAACGTCGGCTTCTAAAATATGCGGTCTTTTGGTAGGAAAAACAGAAGTAATCATTTCAGTTTTTTCCTCATTTTTATCTTCTGCCGAAATCAGAACTCCAGAACGTGAACCGTCCCGATAAACCGTAACGCCTTTGCAGCCCACTTCCCAAGCCTTGATGTACAATTGATTCACCAATTCTTCAGTCGAATCATTCGGAATATTAATCGTTACCGAAATCGAATGATCCACCCACTTTTGGATAGAACCTTGCATTTCTACCTTGCTCAACCAATCCACATCGTTGGAAGTCGCTTTGTAATAAGGCGATTTTTCAATGATTTTATTGATTTCTTCTTGCGAATAATTTTTGTCGGTATCAATTCCGTTTACTTCCATCCACTCTTTGAAACAGTGGTGAAAAACCAAATATTCTTCCCAAGAATCGCCCACTTCATCTACAAAATCCACCCGAATATCCTGATCATTTGGATTTACTTTTCTGCGTCTTTTATAAACCGGAAGAAAAACCGGTTCAATGCCAGAAGTCGTTTGCGACATCAGCGACGTACTTCCTGTTGGCGCAATCGTCAATAAAGCAATATTTCGTCGTCCATATTTTTTTAAATCCTGATACAATTCTGGATCAGCTTCTTTTAATCTTAAAATAAATGGATTTTTCTCTTCTCGCTTGGTATCATAAATCGCAAAAGCACCTCTTTCTTTCGCCATTTCAACCGACGAACGATACGCAGCAAGCGCCAAAGTTTTATGAACCAAAGTCGAGAATTCATTTCCTTCTTTGCTTCCGTACTGAATATTTAAAGCAGCGAGCATATCGCCTTCTGCGGTAATTCCAACACCTGTTCTTCTGCCTTCAATTGTTTTTTGTCGAATCTTTAACCACAAATTTTTCTCCGTAAATTTAATTTCTTCACCTTCGGGATCTGCTTCAATTTTTGCAAGAATCACATCTATTTTTTCAATTTCCAAATCAATGATATCGTCCATCATTCTTTGCGCATAGCCAACGTGCTCTTTGAATAATTCAAAATTAAATTTCGCTTTTTTCGTAAACGGATTTTCAACGTAGGAGAAAAGATTTACCGCCAAAAGTCGACAAGAATCATACGGACACAACGGAATTTCGCCACACGGATTGGTTGAAACCGTTTCATAGCCTAGATCTGCATAACAATCCGGCAAAGATTCTTTAATAATGGTATCCCAAAAAAGAATCCCAGGTTCGGCAGATTTCCAAGCGTTATGAATAATTTTATCCCACAAATCGGTTGCTTTTATTTCCTTTTGAAATTTCGGATTTTGGCTGTGAATAGGATATTTCTGAATGTAATTTTCTTTATTAATAACGGCTTTCATGAAATCGTCATCAATTCTTACGGAAATATTAGCGCCTGTAATTTTTCCTTGTTCCAATTTGGCATCAACAAAATCTTCGGAATCGGGATGATTTACAGAAACCGAAAGCATCAAAGCGCCTCGTCTGCCGTCTTGCGCAACTTCCCGTGTTGAGTTGGAATAGCGTTCCATAAACGGAACCAAACCAGTCGAAGTTAAAGCCGAATTTTTCACTGCCGAACCTTTCGGGCGAATATTCGACAAATCGTGACCAACTCCGCCACGGCGTTTCATCAACTGAACTTGCTCTTCGTCAATTTTCATGATGCTTCCGTAGGAATCACTTTGCGTTCCACTGCCAATAACAAAGCAATTGGAGAGCGATGCAATTTGAAAATTATTCCCAATTCCGGTCATCGGACTTCCTTGTGGAATAATATATTTGAATTTTTTTATGAGATCGAAAACCTTTTCTTCAGAAAGTGCATTAGGATATTTCGCTTCTACTCTGGCAATTTCCGAAGCAATTCGATGGTGCATATCATCTGGATTTTGCTCATAAATATTGCCGTTTGAATCTTTCAAGGCATATTTACTCACCCAAACTTTCGCCGCCAAATCATCGCCTTCAAAATATTTTAAAGAAGATTGATAAACTTCATCATAAGTATAAGTTTTTGATTTTTTTGTAGAAATTAGTGCTTCCATGTATATTGTTTTTGACGAAATAAATATACAGAAGTATCTTTAAATAAAAAATAGTTTACAAATATTTTAATTTAGAAAGTTGATTATCAATAAAATAAATATTTTAAAGCATTAAAAAGTTTACAAATAAATAAATTTCAATATGACTAAAATCATAAATTAAATAAAATATTTTCATAATCATTCCAAATAATCTCTTTAGAGAATCGAGATGAAATTGAATTTTTAAATTATTTTTTTTAAATTTACAACAATTCCGGAAAATTCTGAGAATGATTATTTAGAATATGATTAACAAGGCTATCGTTTTTCTTGTAGAAAAAAACATACCAAGTTGTATTGTGATTGGCTTTGTATTTCAAGTAATATTTTCCGAACCTTTTGTATGAAAGCGGAGTTTTTCTTGAAGTAGAAATCTCTATATTCTCCTCTACGAAATCATAAATTTTGTCTGCATAATTTTGACAAGAAGTTCTAAAACCAAAATATTCTTTGATAAAAAGAAATTCGACCAATTCTTCTATAGCTTGATGAAATTCCTCGGAAAAAACAACCTTCATTTCCAAGGCAAATTTTCAATAAATTCTCTTGTTCGTTTTCTCGATTCTTCCAAAGTTAAGCCTTTCGCAAACCTTTCATCAAAATCATCTTTTACCGCATATTCTGTTTGGGATTCTGCTACGAGAGAAATTGAGTTATGTTTTTCTTTCAGATGAATTAGCTCTGACAATGTTTTCGCATCATCAAGACTTGCAATCTAATCGATTAATTCTTCTTTAGTATTGTTTCTCATCGTTTCTAGGTTAAAAAAAAACTATTTTTAAAATTTAAATTCCGAAAAATTCTGAGAATGATTATCTAAAATATGATTGATGATAAACTGATTGTCTTTTTGCTCAAAGAAAACATCCCAAAAGGTTTGATTATTGACTTTGTATCTTAGAAAATTCTCACCAAACTTTCGAAAAGGATCGGCAGCGTTTTCAAAAATTCGATTTTCAATGTTACTTTCTATAACATCGTAAACTTCATCAATGTAATTGTCAACATCTTCTAAATAACTAAAATATTGCTTGATATAAAGTATTTTGGTAAGATAATCTAATTGAGAAATAAAGAACGTAGTGTAAATTATTTTTGCCACCACTTTCTGATTCTTTTTTTTGATTCTTTTCGAGCATTTTCGGAAGTTAAACCTTTGGCAACTCTCTCTTCAAAATCATCTTTTTCGGTGTATTCGGATGCTGCATCAGAAAGCAATGAAGCAGGTTTTTGTAACTTTTTTAAATCCAATAATTCCTGCATTGTTTCCAAATCATCAAGGTATTTAATCCATTCGATTAATTCCTTTTTTATTTCAACAATTGGATTTTCCATGATATGAATTTTATCAAGTTCTATATAAATAAAACTTTATTTGCAGCACCTACTTTTTTTCCGAATCTATAATTCAATATGCGCCGCAATATTTTCCATCAGCTCATCTGAAGTCATTCCTGCGGCAAACTGCTCATCAAAATAAGTTTTCACAATAGTTTCAGATTTAATATCAGAAACCAATGAAGCAAGAGCATGGCAATTCTTTATATCAATCAGTTTTTGAAGACGCTCTAAATCATCGAGATTTTTGATCCATTCAATCAATTCATTCTTTACTTCTATCATTGCATTTTCCACGTCTCAATATTTAATTGGCAACATCTGAAATAAATTTAATTCTTAACATTCGTACTTCTTCGTCGCTCAAATCATCACCGAATTCTGCCAAAAGAACCTTCATGCTGTCACTTTCCGATTCGCCCATAAATTCCATAAATTCTTCTACAATATCTTCATCGAAATTTTCATCAACATAATAGTCGATATTTAATTTAGTTCCTTGATAAACAATACGCTCCATTTCTTTTAGAAGATCTTCCATCGAAAGATTTTTTGCTTTTGCAATGTCTTCTAAATCAATTTTCTTGTCGGTACTTTGAATGATAAAAACTTTGTGGCTCGATTTATTGGCAACGGTTTTCATCACCATATCCTGCGTTCTTTCTATATCATTTTCTTCTACATATTTCTTGATAAAGTCGGCGAATTCTTTCCCGTACTTTTTTGCTTTTCCTTCACCAACTCCATAAATCTTTCCTATTTCATCGATATTAATCGGATATTGCACCGTCATATCTTCTAAACTAGGATCCATAAAAACCGTGTAAGGCGGAATACCATATTTCTTAGCTACTGTTTTTCGCAAATCTTTTAACTGCCCGAAAAGGACTTGATCTAATCCTCCACTCGATTGCGTTTGTACTTTATCGGAATCCGCTTTCGTCTGTTCCAAATTATATTCGCGATCTTCAGCGATTAAAAATTCAGTGTCAGATTTTGAAGAAAGTGCCTTATTTCCTTTTTCGGTTAACTTTAAAACGCCATAAGTTTCAATATCTTTTTGCAAGAAATTTTGTACCGTCGCTTGTCGGATGATTGATTTCCAGAAGTTTTCTGTTTCCTTTTTACCGACGCCGAATTGCTTATTGGTTTCTAGTTTGTAAGATTTAGTCACCGGGTTTTCTTTACCAACAATGACCGAAATTAAATCCTTTGTTTTGAATTTTTCTTCTAACTCTTTTACTAAATTAAGAACTAGTTTCAATTCTTTAGAAGCATCTTTTAATTTTGGAGGATTTACAGAATTATCACACATTAGCGCTCCATCACCATTGATAGGATCAAATTGCTCACCAAAATAACAGAGAATATATTGTCTTCTACTCATTGAAGTTTCAACGTAACCCACCACTTCATTTAAAAGTTGCAAACCAATTTCTCGTTCTGAAACAGGTTTCTGAGCCAAGAATTTTTCTAATTTCTCAATATCTTTTGGATCGTAAAATGCGAGACAATGTCCTTCACCACCGTCACGTCCAGCCCGACCTGTTTCTTGATAATAACTTTCTAGTGATTTTGGGATATCGTAATGAATTACAAACCGCACGTCTGGTTTATCGATTCCCATTCCAAATGCGATGGTTGCAACAATCACATCTGCGTCTTCCATAAGGAATTTATCTTGATTGGCAACTCTGGTTTTTTGGTCGAGACCTGCGTGATAAGGCAATGCATTAATTCCATTTACTTGAAGAACCTGTGCAAACTCTTCTACTTTTCTACGACTTAAACAGTAAACAATTCCTGATTTCCCTTTATGAGAATTAATAAATTTTACGATTTCTCGGTCGATATTTACTTTTGGTCTTACCTCATAAAAAAGATTCGGTCGGTTAAAGCTTTCTTTAAAAACCAAAGCATTGCTCATTCCCAAAGTTTTTTGAATATCATCTTGCACTTTCGGAGTTGCGGTTGCCGTTAAAGCAATCACAGGAACATCAGCAATTTTATCGATAATTAATTTCAGGTTTCTATATTCCGGGCGGAAATCATGTCCCCATTCTGAGATACAATGCGCCTCATCAATAGCGACGAATGAGATTTTAACATCTCGAAGAAACTCCTGATATTCTTCTTTAATTAAAGATTCAGGGGCAACATATAATAATTTGGTGATGCCCGATTTGATATCATCGAATACTTGTTTGGTCTGGGTTTTATTGAGAGAGGAATTGAGTACGTGCGCAATTCCTTCAACCGAAGAAAGTCCGTTAATCGCATCTACTTGATTTTTCATCAAGGCAATTAATGGCGAAACTACAATCGCAGTTCCATCAGAAATCAGCGCTGGTAATTGGTAACAAAGCGATTTTCCTCCGCCTGTAGGCATTAAAACAAAAACATCTTCCCCCTTCATCAGGGTTTTTATAATTTTTTCTTGTTGACCTTTAAATGTTGAGAAACCGAAATATTTCTTTAATTCCTTAGATAAATCGGTGTTTGGTGTGTTCATCTTTTAAATTGACATTTTTTTGAGCAGCACTTATTTGTAGAATATCTTCATCTTCACGCTGCCTGAAAATTTGGATTTTAGGTTATGTTCTAATATTTCTTTCCTAAATTTGCATATTAATCAAAGTTAAATAATTATTATCACATTAAAAAAAAATGATATTTAATTTTGAATAAATTAACATTTAATATTTTTGTATTTTATAGGAAACCCACCATTCAATTGGCGATAATCCTTTAAAAAATGACCCACAAACTTTATGAATAACCGAGAAATACTTCAGCTGGCAAAAGATGCGCTATCGATTGAAATTGCTGAGCTTGAACTTCTTAAAAACCGTCTAGACGACCAGTTTCTAAAAGCCGTAGAAATTATTAATTCTGCAAAAGGCAAACTCATTATTGTAGGAATCGGAAAATCTGCTCATGTTGGAAATAAGATGGTTGCTACCCTTAATTCCACTGGAACTCCATCACAATTTCTTCATGCGTCGGAAGCAATTCACGGTGATTTGGGAGTAATTCAAAAGACGGATGTGGTTTTGTGTATTTCAAATTCTGGAAACTCCGCTGAAATTGTAACATTGGCTCCTTATTTAAAGGAATATTCTTCGTGTTTAATCGGAATGACAGGAAATTTAAACAGCAAACTTGCTGAATTTTCTGATGTCGTTCTTAATACATTTGTTGAAAAAGAAGCGTGTCCAATTAAATTAGCCCCAACAAGCTCTACAACTGTTCAAATGGCGTTAGGTGATGCTTTAGCGGTTTGTTTAATGGAGTTAAATGGTTTTAAAGAATCTGATTTTGCTAAATTTCATCCAGGTGGAAGTTTAGGAAAAAACCTTACTGCCAAAGTAGACCAATTTCTTTCGCCTCAAAAACCGCAAGTTTCTGAAGAAGCCAATCTACGAGACATCATTATTTCCGTAAGCAGTTCGAAACATGGAATTACCGTGGTAACCAATGAAGATGATATTACTGGAGTTATTACCGATGGTGATTTGCGGCGAATGCTGATGAGCGAACAAGATCTATCGAAGTTCATCGCTAGAGAAATTATGAGTAAAAATCCGAAAAGCATTGATAAAAATGCTTTGGCAAAAGAAGCTATGCAAATTTTGAAAGACAAAAATATCGGTCAGCTAATTGTTACCGAAAACGGAAAATATTTCGGAATCATCGACATTCATAAATTGCTGGATGAAGGAATTAACTAATATTATTTCAATTCATAATATCATTTCTAATTTTTAAAGTCTGGTAATCACATTTGATTTTTCTATAAAGACGATTCATTTAAATGTTATTCCCTAAGAATTAATTAATTTCGCAACTTCAAAAAAAATTAGTTGTAATGAAATGCAACCATTATAAAATCTTAAAACAAAAATTTTCGTGAGCGAAAAAAAAGAAATGTCTTTTTGGGGACACATCGGAGAATTAAGAGCACACTTGATTCGAGCAATGATTGCGATTGTAGTTTGTGCAATTGTGATGGGTTTTAATGTCAACTGGATCATGGATCATATTTTCTTCGGGCCGACACGCAATGATTTTTTTACTTTTCGGGTAGTTAATCATTTCTCCCGTGAATTCATTGGTCACGATAGTATCACACTTCCGGCGCATTTCGCAGTTCAACAGAAACAATTGTTTCAACAGTTTAATGTGATGATGGCCGTATCAATCTTTGGTGGAATTGTAGCAGCATTTCCTTATTTGGTTTGGGAACTTTGGCGGTTTATTTCTCCTGCACTTCATCCGAAGGAACGAAAAAACTCAGTATGGCTGATTAATTTTGTCTGGATTCTTTTTGCGTGTGGAATTTTATGTGGTTATTTTCTAATCCTTCCTTTTGCAATCAATTTTGGTTTATTATTTAAGGTTTCAGATTCGATTACGCAGCTTTTTGATTTAAGTGACTACACTACTCTTTTCCTTCAGATCGTTTTGGGAATGGGACTTGTTTTCTTATTTCCGGTCATTGTTTATTTCATGACCGCAATCGGAATTCTTACCCCAAAATTCATGCGAACTTATCGTCGACATGCTATTGTTTTAATTATGGTAGTTGCCGCAATTATAACACCAGCCGATGTTTTAAGTATGATGATGGCAGCATTTCCATTACTTTTATTGTATGAATTCAGTATTTTGATGAGTGCTTATACCTTTAAAAAAGTGCAACGAAGAAATGAATTGCCTGCAGAATCATAACAATTAGGAGCAACACCATTTTCGCTTCTTACAAAACCCGTCCCGCTGTCCACTCTATCTTTTTTTGTCATTGCGAACGAAGTGAAATTTTCCGTTGAATGCCTTGGCAATCGCAATAACAAAAAAAGGATGCCGTTCCCATCGGGGCTAAAAGTTCTGGCAGTTTTCCTATTCAAAAGATTTTCTTTCCAAAAATGGGCTGGGTATTTTTAATATGATTTGATTAATTAAAAAGCAATTTGACGAGTTTGGTAAACTTGTTTATATTTGAGCGTGAGCAAAAATTCTATACAAATCACTTCAAATATGGAATTAAATTACAGTTTAAGCAAAGCATATTTTTTAGAATATCAATTATACACCGCTTCAAAAAGTAAAACTATCAGGAACCAAAAATTAAGAAACTACTTTTATGTAAGCGCAACTTATTTAATTTTGTGTATTTATATGTACAATCATAATAAATTAGGATTCTGGTATTTTTTACCTTTTTCAATTTTTATGATGATTGCATTACCATTTTATATGAAATGGAAATATAAATCTCATTACAAAAAATTTATTGACGAAAATTATAGTGAAAGATTTGGTTTAAAGTGTAAACTAAGATTTGAAGAAAATAAAATTGTTGAAGAAAGTAAATTAGGCGAGTCAAAAATTAATTATGAAAGTTTGAATGAAATAAATGAAATTCAAAATTATTATTTTCTAAAAATGTTGACTGCACAGAGTTTAATAATTCCTAAAAAATAAATTGAAAATATTTCTGAATTTAAAAGAAAGCTTTACGAAATAAAAAATCGATTTAATTTAAAAGAAAATGTTGATTTAAACTGGAAATAAAAAAACATCTGTTAATAACTAAACTTAGTTTTAAATGAAAGATCGTTGAACGGAACTCGGCAGTATTTTGAAGTTTATACAGTTATTGGCTTGAATGTAGAAGTTTTTATAAAGTTAATAAAACCTCTTTTAAAGCTCTTTAAAAGAGGTTTTCTATTTTTTATTTTTCTAAATATTCCTTCAAACTTTTTCCCAAAATTTCATTCCAGCCATTTTCGAAACTCTCTCGTTGAAAATCTTTCCCAAGATGAGCGAAATTCTCCAAACCTTTGTGCGTTAAAGTAATGATGGTTTCATCACCATTTCCTTCTAATTCCCACTTTACAATGGTTTTGTCTTTCGATAATTCAGGGTACGACCACGAATGTTTGAACTTTTCATTCGGAACAATTTCCAGAATCTCGCAGTGATGATGGTATTTATTCTCACCGCCGGGTTCAAAAAAATTGAACTCATTATGAATCCCCAATTCAAAATCGGGAATGTCGAAATACCATTCTTTCATTTTCGCTTTATTGGTCAAAGCGTTCCAAACCTTCCCTACTGGTGCATGAACTCTTTGTTTTACTACTACATTCTCGTGCATAATATTTGGTTTTTTTGGTTGTATTAAAGTTAATATTTTTTTTGATGGTAACTAATATGATTTGCATGATTTTATTCATTCTTTAATTTCAATAAATTTGCAGCCATTTTTAAAGTAAAATTTTTATTCGTTCGTCTTATTTAAAGTGGACAAAAAAGTTCATATTAATGAATATATTCAAGAAAACAATGATTGCATTACTCCTATTTGTCGCAGTTTTAGCGGCAGCAACTTTCCTTTTTATGAAACATCCGAAATTCGGGAAAGCCCCTTCCGGAAATCGATTAGAAAGAATTCAGAAATCTCCGAACTACAAAAATGGCAAATTTAATAACATCAATTTCACGCCACAATTAGCCGAAGACACTTCGATGCCGGAAGTCATGTTCCGATTTCTTTTCGGGAAAAAGGAAAATGTAACGCCGAAACAGAAATTCAATTTCACAAAAACAGATTTAAAAAATCTAAATCCAGATGAAAACATTTATGTTTGGATGGGACATTCTTCTTATTTCATGCAAATTGATGGCAAAAAAATTCTTGTAGATCCTGTTTTCAGCGGAAATGCGTCGCCGTTTTCTTTTACTACGAAAGCATTTGCAGGAACTAACCTTTATTCGACAGACGATATTCCGGAGTTGGATTATTTAATTATTTCCCACGATCATTGGGATCATTTGGATTTTGAAACCGTGACAAAACTCAATCCGAAAGTGAAACAAGTCATCACAGGATTAGGAACCGGCGAACATTTGGAATATTGGAATTACAATCCGAAAAAAATCATCGAACTCGATTGGGGCGAAAATGCCGATTTAGGAAATGGTTTTAAAGTTCATGCAGAAACGGCGCGTCACTTTTCTGGGCGAGGTTTCAAACGCGATCAAGCGATTTGGGCAAGTTTCGTTTTTGAAACGCCAAACCAAAGAATTTATATTGGCGGAGACAGCGGATACGACGATCATTTCAAAAAAATTGGCGAAAAATATGGCAGTTTCGATTTGGCAATTTTAGAAAACGGACAATACAACAAAGATTGGCGATACATACATTTTTTGCCAGGCGAAAACATTAAAGCAATGAAAGAACTCAACGCCAAAAGAATGATTCCTGTTCACAATTCCAAATTCGCGCTCGCTTCTCACGCTTGGGACGAACCTTTAAAAAAAATCACAAAATTGAATACCGAAAATTTAAGAATCATCACTCCGAAAATTGGCGAAAAAGTAAATTGGGAAGATGATCAGAAAGTGTACGAAAAATGGTGGCAAGGGTACGATTAAGATTGAAGGAAGTTACAGTAATAATGGTGATTTAATAAAGTACATCTTATCATTTTAAATGAGCAGCGGTGTCAAAATATTAAAAAAAATCCCTCTAATAATTATTATTAAAGGGAATGAGTCTGTGAATTTGGTTTTACTTTTTTCTTAATTAAAGATAATTATCTTGTCAGCCAGCCTCCGTTTTTAACGGTAGCAATTGAAAAAGGGAAAATCCAGAAAAGACCAAATAAATAAAATACACTGTATGGATATGCCCAAAGCGCATCCACAAAATTATATTTTTTACTGAAAAATAACATCTGAATACTTGCAAAAATAAACGTTCCGGTCAATGCTGAACTCAGATATAAAAGCGGATGTGTCATTAAAAAATAGAACATCAGAATCATTAAAGGGAAAGCAGCGATTAGGTTTACCCACTGATTGATAAAAATAAATCGTGCTCCTGTTTTGTTTTTCGTTCTAAAATCATCAAAAATAAATCGGTTCATCATCAATGTTTCACGAACATTACTTCTTCCCCATCTCGTAAACATTTTGTGTAATGTTTTGAACGACGTTGGCGTGTTGGTTAACACGTTTGCATTTCTTTGAAACTGAACATCGTAACCTTGTTTTAAAATAAGATTCGTCATCGCACGATCTTCTCCGATGGTTGCAGCGCATCCGAAAAATTTTTGGTCAATCCAATCGGTCAAACAATGTAAAACAGCTTCTCTACGGTAAGCGGATAACGCTCCTGGCGTACACAATACAAATCCTAAAGAACTCTGAGCAGCACGCATAAATTCAAAACTAAATACAAAACTTACGTTCAGCATTCTTGGGATCATGCCCTGGTTTTTGTTGAGAACCTTCACGTTTCCGGCCACAGCACCACAGTTTTTATTCGCAGAGAATGGACTTACTAAGTTTCTGATCGTATTTCTTTCTACAACCGAATCGCTATCAATGGAAATAAATACATCCCCTTTCCCTGTGGTAAAACCAAGATATAAAGCATGTCTTTTTCCTTTGTTAACAGGCTGTTTGTAAACCGTGATTGTATTTCCAAGATCTACATTTGCTTTATTGATCCAATACCATGTGTCATCGCTACTGCCATCATCAACTGCGATGACTTCCATTTTATGCATCGGGAAATCGCTTGCAGCAATACTTAGCAATGTTTCGTACACCAACTTTCCTTCGTTGTAAGCCGGAACAATTACCGTACAGCTCGGCAATTCAGAATCTGTAACAGATTGAACCGCTTTATATTTAAAGAATAAATAAGCGATATAAATCAGGAACGAAACCTGAAATACGAGGATGGTCAACATCGAGAAAACTAAAATTCTTCCCCAAATGGTCTGCATTCTTACCAAATGAAGTTCTTCAAAATAAGGACTAAAATTATTGACAGCGTAAATCGCACTGAACATCAGAATCTGAACAAATACTAAAACACCGAATTCTTTTTTACTTAATGCTTTGATCTTTGACACCGCACGAGACAGGCTGAATCTTAAAAAATCTTTTTTATCTACAGGGATTTTCTTCATTTTCCTAAACTTTATAATGAGTTACTAATTTCATTTACAAAGTAAAAGGAAAGAGAAATTTTTATTGCGAAATTCGCGTCGATGTTTGTCGCAAGGTTTGTAGATATTTATCTACAAAATACTGTTTATAGGTCATGATGAATTCTCACCAGGTCGATCAAATCGACCATTGTTCTGACTTTCAGTTTGTCAAAAATTCTTTTCTTAAAGGTACTTACCGTATTTTGTCGGAGTGATAGGCTGTTCGCAATTTCCAGATTGCCCAATCCTTTTGCATAGAAGGTTGCAATTTCCAGTTCTCTCTCTGTGAGTTGATTTAAAGGATTTAAAAGCGCAATATGTTCATCTGATAACTGCAGCATTTTTGTCGTAAAAGGCGGAAACGAGCTTCCTTTTTCAATCATTTCCAGAATGGCATTCTGAATTTCAACTTCTTCACTTAATTTATTGAGAAAACCATCTGCTCCTTCATTAATGAATTTTAAAGAATAGTTTTCTTCTTCGAAACTTGTGAAAATCAGAATTTTAATTTCCGGTTGAAGTTTTTTGATTTCAGCAACGATAGAAAGCGAATTGCCATCGGGAAACTGGGCATCTAAAATGGCTATTTCAATAGGGTTCGATTCGATTTGCTTTAAAATTTGTTCCAGACTTGAAGCATGAATAATCTCCGGATTTTCAACGGTATCTTCAATAACAAACTGAAGTCCTTGCCGCACAATATTGTGATCGTCACCCAATAGAAATTTTATCGATTTATTCATTGTACAATATTCAGTTTAATGGTGAAAGATACGGTTGTACCTTGTCCTAAAATACTTTGCGCAGAAATAGTTCCCTGAAAAAGATCGATAATTTCTTTGCATAAATTTAAACCTAAGCCTGCGCCTAAATTATCAATTTCATTAGAAATAACGCCCTGAAAATAAGGTTCAAAAATTTTATTGATATCCGATTTCGAAATACCGGATCCGGTATCGGAAACAGTAACTTTTAGTTTTAAATATTTATCGTTGATATCATCGGTCTGAATGTTAACTCTGATTTCACCATCTTCCGTAAATTTATTCGCATTGCCGAGAATATTCGTGAACACCTGATGAATCTTAATATTATCTGCATAAACATTCCTTTCAGGATCAATATTATTTGTTACTTCAAAAATATTATTTTTGGATTCGATATAAGGTTCAAATGCGATTAATATAGACTCTATTTCATTTCTAAGATTAAACTCGATGGGTCTTAATTCAACTTTTTTCTCCTGATTTTTGGTATATTCCAGAATTTGATTGGCCTGAATTAATAATGAATTATTAGTGAATTTTATCGTTTTTAGATAATCTGCAATATTTTCATCCTTTGTTTTTCTACTAATTCTGTCGATAAATATATTAACAATTTTTAAAGGAGAACGGATTTCATGACTCAACATTCCTAAAATTTTATTTTTAAAATTCAGGTTTTTGTTAATTTCTTCATACGCCAACTTCAGTTTCTTCTCGTCCAGATAAGATTGTCTGTTGTAGTAAACAATGACGATCATTACAAAAAACATCAGAATCATTAAGCCTAAAACCGAATATTTTCTTATTTTATTATTAATTGAATTTTGGTCATAGAGCTCTTTTTCAAGATTTTTACTGAAATCATTGATCGCAATATTGTAAATTCCCATCCAGTTATTGCTGTACACGATCAGTTGATCATAAATCTGGTAGAGATTATTATTCTTCGTTTGAGAAGCAGTAATACCGGATTCATACTTTTTTATTTCATTCCCGTAATGGTTATTTACCGCATTGATGATGCTGTCGATATCCGTTTTAATTTGATCTGTATTCACGGAATCTCCATATTTTGTCGAAATAATCGTCAATTCTCGTTGAACATCTACATCATTTTTTACTGCAGCCTTTAACCGATTGATCAAACTCTTTTTTTCAACGCTATCTAATCGGTATTCCACTTTGGTATCATAACTTTTTGGAATACTTTTGACCTGAAAATCTTTAATTTTAAAAGGAACTTTTTCAGGTGCCGGTTCTTTAAATTCGCGGTATACAGAATTAATCGATTTTTCTAGATTCGGAAGTTTTAAAAGTTCAGTTTTTCTGGAATCGATAAAACTTTTTAGAGAAGGATTGATATTTTTATAAATGCTGATGCGGTCTAAATTCCTATTCAGATTTCGCAAAGACTGAAAATAAGATTCTAAAAATTTCCTATCATTATCAAACACATATTTTTGTAAATTATCCTGAGCGCTTAAAAGATCTTTTCTGGAATCTTCCATTAAATTCTTCAATACACGAGTTTCCTGAATTTTATTTTCAATGATTTCTACTTTTTTTCCATTAAAATATTCATTGTAAATAAAAACACAAATG
>NZ_JBAVFG010000134.1:0-21149 GCF_049588135.1 Kaistella sp.
CAGAAATATCTAAACAACGCAACACTTCTAAAAAATTTCTATCTTTGAAAAAATCAAAATTTATAATGAAACGCAATTTAGCTTTACTCTTTGTTCTTGTTTCCTATGTCGCATTTGCGCAGTTTGAAGAAAAAAAATTAGACGAACTTATTCAAAATACTTTGAAAACTTTCGATGTTCCCGGTATTTCGGTGGGGATTGTGAAAGACGGAAAAGTGATTTATTCCAAAGGTTTTGGCGTACGATCGTTAACGACCAACGAAAAAATGACTGATGAAACTTTGGTGGGCATCGCCTCGAATTCCAAAGGTTTCACGGCAACCGCTTTGGCAATGTTAGCGGATGAAGGTAAACTGAACTTCGACGATAAGGTGTCCAAGTACATCCCCGAATTTCAAATGAATGATGCATATGTTTCGAAAGAAGTTACCATCAAAGATTTAATTACCCACCGAGCAGGTCTTGGTTTGGGACAAGGTGATTTGATGTTTTTCCCAGAAGGCGGCAGCTTGACGGTAAACGATATTATTCATAATGTAAGATATTTGAAACCCGACCATTCTTTCCGCTCGACTTTAGAATATAACAACATCATGTTCATCGTTGCCGGAGAAGTGATTTACCGAGTTTCTGGACTTTCTTGGGCTGATTTTATCGAACAAAGAATATTGAAGCCTGTTGGGATGGCTGCCAGCTTCGGGAGCTATAATCGAGCGAAAGCGGCAAATGCGTCCAATATCATCGATGCTCATGCGCCTGTTGACGGAAAAGTAATCGCAGTTCCCCACGACTGGAACGAAACAGGAAATGCGGCTGGTGGAATCATCAGTAATATTAAAGACATGTCCACTTGGGCAGAATTTCTGATGAATGGTTTTACCACAAAAGACGGTAAGAAGTTGGTTACCGATAAACAAATTCAGCAATTGTGGAACTTACAGATTTCTACACCCGTTGCGTTGAAAAACCCTTACGATACTAATTTTAATGGTTACGGTTTAGGTTGGTTTTTAACTGATGTGAAAGGTCACAAACAAGTATATCACACCGGCGGATTAATTGGGACGGTAACACAATTTACCTTGATTCCAGACATGAAATTGGGGATTATCGTTCTTACGAATCAGCAGAGCGGTGCGGCTTTCAACGCCATTACCAACACCGTGAAAGATTCTTATTTGGGAGTTGCAGACCGGAATTGGCTGAAAACGTATGGCGACCGAATGGTAAAAGTGAATGCAGATTACGAGAAAGAAAAAAAAGAAATATTTGCGAAGTCTGAAGTCTTTAAGAAAGATAAAAATGCACAAATCAAAAATGAACAAATAACAGGAACCTACACTGATCCTTGGTTTGGCGAGGTGACGATTTCTAATGACGGGAAAAAAATGCGTCTTTTTTGTAAAAATTCTCCGAGATTGAAAGGGGAGTTGTTGCCATATTCATCAAATGTAATGATTGTAAAATGGGATGATAGAAGCTATGATGCCGATGCATTCGTCAACTTTAATTTAGACGAAAATGGAAAAGCACAAGGAATGAAATGGAAACCAATTTCTGGCGTTACCGATTTCAGTTTCGATTTTGAAGATCTTGATTTACAGAGAAAAAATTAAACTCATTCATAAAAATAAAAGCCTCATCAATTAGATTTGATGAGGCTTTTTATGGAATTTAACAAGTCTTATTTTTTATGAAGACAAGATACAATAGCTTTATTCTCTAAGGCTATTCATAAGTTTGTAAAAGGTTCTTAGAATCGCTCATTTGAAAAGCTTTATGCAAAATGTTTTTTTGCACCTTTTGAGTTTTAAATAAAACATTATTCTTTAATAAGCTTTTCGATATATTGGTTTTTGTCTGTTTGTACTTTTATAAAATAAACGCCGCTTGCTAATTGCTCGATATTACTTGATTTCTCATTTTTAAGAGTCTGAAGTTTTCGTCCCAAAGTATCATACAATTCCAGAGAAATAATTTTTTCATCTGTTTTAATGGTGAACGTTTTTCTTGCAGGATTTGGATAAATTGCTAATGCAGATTTCTTTTCGGTATTTATTGTAGATAAAGTGCTATTCCATGTTTTGCCAAAATTTAAAATTCCGTATCCTTTTTGTGGATCTGTATTTGGATAAAGTGAAGCATTTTGACGCAGCAGATTGCTGATGTCAGCGATTGGTTTTGTCGGAAGGGCTTGTAGTAAACAAGCGACACCTCCTGCAGCCAATGGAGTGGCAAAAGAAGTTCCGTTACTTGAGGTCACCGAGTTATTAAAACCCATATAAGTTGAAGTTCCACGGGTACTTCCATCGGGTTTTATAACGCCTACTGCATTCGGACCAAATGAAGAAAATGTAGAACTTTCTCCTGTAGAGGTCACCCCTCCAACCGTAAATACCTTTGCATTATCTGCTGGAGTGATGATGTAATGCCAAGGTTTTTGAGCTTCATTTCCGGCGGCGGCCAAAACAAATATTCCTTTCTCGGTGGCGATTTGTGCAGCTCTTGCAATAAATGATGTTGTGCCAGTCATGTCAGAATACAATAAATTATAACGTGGGTCATCGAAATCGTAATAACCCAGTGAAGTGGTAATTAAATCAACTCCTTTTCGGTCTGCCTCTTCAGCTGCTTCAGCCCAATAAAGTTGTTCTTCGGGAATTTCGTTGTCGCCATCTTCACTTGCGTATAAATAAAAATCGGCATCAGGAGCTGTACCAACAAAGCTATTTTGAACATATCCAGCAATGACTCCAAGACAATAAGAACCGTGGTTATTAAGTGAGGTATTATAAATGTCGTTGCTTTTATTAACGAAGTTATAACCGCCTTTAATCTGACCATTATTTCTCATTCTGGCATATACAGATCCAGTATTTACCGTTGGGAATCCAGTGTCGATTACCGCAATTGTAACTCCAGTTCCAGTGAAGCCAGCGATATGTAACGGACGAAGATTAACTTGGTCAATTTGAGCCAAACCTAGACCATAATTGAAAGTGGTTTTCCCAATAGCATTATTAAATTCATCGAATTTATTTACTTTTTTTATTTTTGATTTTCCGCCAGTCGGATGTTTAATAAACCGCTCTACGGATTGTACATACGTTTGAGATTCAAGGTTTGAAATCTGCGCTGTAGTCGCGTTTACCGCCACGCCATTCATCCATTTTGAATAATCTTTTACGGTGAATCCGAGGTTTCGCACATTTTGAATGTAAGTTGGTTCAATTGGCGCATCCTGATCATTGAGTGCGATTCCCAATTTTGTTCTTCGATCTAAAGATTTCTGAGTTAATTCTGAGAGTGGATTGGCATAAAATGATGCTTTATTCGGTTTGTCCTTAAAGAAGACAAATACAAGTTCTGTCTGCGCATTGCTAAAAATAAAAAGTAAAAGAATAAAAAATGATATAGGTTTTCTCATTTCGTTGAATTGTTAAAGTATAACAAAAATAGAAAAATGCTGAAAACTATTCAGTATTTTAAGTAAATATATTTTAATAGTTTTATTTAATATAAGTTTTGTTTCCGTTTTTATTAATGTAATATTTTCCACCTTTTGGACCGATAAGAACTTGATGTCCATTATAAGTTCCACCATTTGAAGGATTATAAGCTTGTTTTGCCATTGCTGGTGCGGGAGCAGTTTTTCTTGGTGTTGCCGTTGGTGCATTTTGCGCCGTTGGCTGTACTGTATTTGTTGCCGTGGTAACTGCGGTTCCCGAAGTTTTTTTGGGGTATGTTCTTTTTGGTTTAGTTGAAGAATTATCCGTTGTAGTTGACGTTGCAGCAACTGGAGTTACAGTAGCGTCTGTTTTTTTGGTGTATGTTCTTTTCGGTTTAGTTGAACTATTATCCGATGGAGTTGACGTTGCAACAACCGGTGGAGTTACAGAAGTGTTGCTTTTTTTGGTATAAGTTCTTTTGGGTTTGGTCGAGCTATTATCGGTGGTAGTTGGCGTTGCTACGGCAGCAGGAAGGTCTGTTTTTTTGGTGTATTTTCTTTTTGTTTTTGTTGCTGGTGTAGCTGGGTTAGCCGTTTGCGCATAAAAATCTGCTGTTCCAAAAACTGTTATTAAGAACAGCATCAAGAAAAATTTAGTTGTTTTCATAATTTTTTTATTAAGTTAATTATTAACTATTTATCTAAAATTATTCCATAAGTAATTGGCAATCAAAAAATAACAAATTTTGTGATATATTAAAAAAACATTAAAGAGATTTAATTTTTTAAAAAACTTAATTTTAGTAAATTTGAGGAAATATTTTTTTATGAAAAAAATTCAGATGGTTGACCTTCAAAGTCAATATTATAAAATAAAACCTGATGTTGATAACGCAGTACTCAATGTTTTAAATACGGCAGCATTTATCAATGGTCCCGAAGTAAAATCTTTCCAAACAGAGCTGGAGCAATATTTAGACGTGAAACACGTGATTCCTTGCGCAAACGGAACCGATGCTTTGCAAATCGCATTGATGGCTTTAAATTTAAATGAAGGCGATGAGGTCATTACCGCCGATTTCACTTTCGCAGCAACGGTTGAAGTGATTCATTTATTAAAGTTAAAATCGGTTTTGGTCGATGTCGATTATGATACTTTCACCATCGATATTGACAAATTAAAAGCTGCAATTACGCCGAAAACCAAAGCGATTATTCCGGTTCATTTGTTCGGTCAATGCGCCAATATGGAAGAAGTTTTGAAAGTAGCGAAAGAACACAACTTAGCGGTCATCGAAGATAATGCACAAGCAATTGGTGCCGATTTTATTTTCGCTGACGGAACTACAAAAAAATCGGGAACGATGGGAACGATTGGAACAACTTCTTTTTTTCCTTCCAAAAACCTAGGTTGCTATGGCGATGGCGGCGCAATTTTCACCAATGATGATGAATTGGCACACAAAATTAGAGGCATCGTAAACCACGGAATGTACGAAAGATATTACCATGACGAAGTAGGCGTAAATTCTCGTTTAGACAGCATCCAAGCGACGGTTCTTCGAAAAAAACTTCCGCTTTTGGATGGTTATAACGATGCAAGACGAAAAGCTGCCGACTATTACGACGAAGCTTTCGCTGGAAATCCAAATATTTTGACCCCGAAAAGAGCAGAAAATTCGACCCACGTTTTTCATCAATATACTTTAAGAATTACGAACGGAAATCGAAATGAATTGCAACAATTTCTTACCGAAAAAGAAGTTCCTGCGATGATTTATTATCCGGTGGCGTTGAGAAAACAGAAAGCCTATTTCCAAGAAAGCGACGATAAAGATTTCGTGAATACCGATAAATTATTGAGTGAAGTAATTTCTTTGCCGATGCACACGGAATTGGACGAAGAGCAGTTGAAATATATTACGGATGCGGTTTTGGAATTTTTGGGATAAGCTCTTTATATAAGAAATAAAAAGTTTATCAGAACAATTTTAGTTTTGTTAATTTTGTTTTTTATTTTCACATTATCAATTAGTATTTTTAATAGATTTTATTTATTGAGAATAGCAAAATTATCATATATTGACATTATAATACTTTGTTTTAATTGTGTTGAATATATATTTTATATAATTACATTAATATTATTTTTGAAAAAATCTAATAGATTTGCATCAACATTTAATGTAGCAATTTCATTGTCTATTTTGCATATGTGTTTTGATTTTGGTTTTAAAACATTTTATCTAAATAAACTTGAGGCTAATGATTTAAGTTACAACATTGGTTCTGTAAGTGCATTTATATGTATTATTATATTGATGATTTACTTTGCGCATTTGGTTAATAAAAGTGAACTAAAAGAAAACTTAGAAGATATTAGCGAAATCGGAAAACCCTAATAAAAATCATTTATTACTCATTATTCATCAATTAAAAAAAATGACAATACTCGTAACAGGCGGACTCGGATACATTGGTTCCCACACCGTTGTAGAGCTTTTAAACAATGATTTCGATGTCGTAATTGTTGATGATTTATCGAATTCGGAGAAATTTATTTTACATAATATTGAAACCATTACCGGCAAAAAACCCATATTTTTTCCTTTCGATTTAAAGAGAAAAGAACTGCTTGCACAAGTTTTCGATGCTTTTGAAATTGATGGTTGTATTAATTTTGCAGCGTTCAAAGCGGTAGGAGAGAGCCAGGAAAAACCGATTGATTATTATGAAAACAATCTTTTTTCTTTAATTAATATTTTGCAGGAATTCAAAGCGAGAAATATTTCTAATTTTATTTTCAGTTCATCTTGCACGGTTTACGGACAAGCCGATGAACAACCAATCGACGAAAATACGCCGCTCAAAACCCCAGAATCTTCTTACGGAAAAACCAAGCAAATGGGCGAAGAGATTCTGAAAGATTTCGCGACGGCTCATCACCGAAAAATTTCATTATTAAGATATTTTAATCCAATTGGTGCGCATCCATCGGCATTGTTGGGCGAATTGCCGATTGGGATTCCGAATAATTTGGTTCCTTATGTTACGCAAACCGCTTCTGGAATTCGGGAGAAACTCAATATTTGGGGAAATGATTACGAAACGCCCGATGGAACAGCGATTCGCGATTATATCTACGTCGTAGATTTGGCGAAAGCGCACGTAAAAGCTTTGCAGAAACTAATTGCTTCCAATGAACAAACCGTGATTGATATTTACAATCTTGGAACAGGAAAAGGATCTTCGGTTTTGGAAGTGGTAGAAGCTTATGAAAAAGCAAACAATGTAGCAGTTCCCTATCAAATTTGCGAAAGAAGAGCCGGCGACATCACCATCGCTTATGCCAACGCCGAAAAAGCTGAAAAAGAATTGGGTTGGAAAGCCGAAACTTCTTTGAAAGAAGCACTTAGAACGACTTGGGAATGGCAGAAATATCTGAAAAGCCGAGATTAAAATTTTAAAATAAGTACAAAAAAAATCCTGAAAAATTTAATTTCAGGATTTCTTTTTATACTTTTTACATCATACAGTTTTATATTGTACAATCAAAAATTACATCGGTGGACCTTGGTCGTCTCCGCCTTGGCTATTGGCGTTGATGTCTTTTTTACGTTTCGGTGCATCTACTTTTTCACCTTGCTTAAATCGGTAAGTTAATGAAAGTGAGAATTGTCTCGGTTGCCATTGCATAAAGTTTCTTCGGGTATAATCATCATTAAAGCTGAAAACCTCTCTGCTTCTGGTGTTGAAGATATCTTGAAGATTGAAACCAATAGTTCCGTCGCCTTTCCAAATTGTTTTTGATGCTCCTAAATTGAAGGCATACATTGCATTACTATTTTGGTTAGCAGCTTTTCTTGCCCCCCTATAGAAACCTTGTAATTGTACGCTTAGTGTTTTATCAATTTTAAAAGTCGTGTTAAGTCTTGAACCAAATGAAAATCCGTTTCCTGTGAAATCCATATAGCCAGTTTTATTTGCGCCATTTTCGTCGAAAGTAGCATAGGCAGCGATTCCTGTGGTTTTATATCCGAAAAGATCCACACTTCCCATAAACTTCAACCAAGAAAATGGATCAACCGTAAAGTTAAGATCTAAACCATAACGATCGTCGTTTCCTAAATTAATAGGCTTGGTATAAAATACGTTTTCTCTTTCATCAGGTCGATACACAAGCATTTTTCTGTCGTCGGTTGAATGGCGATAGTATAATGTTGGATTAATGGTGAATTTCTTTTTCGAAATATTATAGCCCACTTCGTAGGAATCTACATAAGCTGGATTCAGGTCAATGTTTCCGGCAAAAATATTTTGGCTGTTCGAGTAGTTCGGGAACGGAACCATCCAGAAAGATCTTGGTCGATCAATTCTTTTCGAGTAGTTTAAAAGGATCTGATTGGTTTTGGTAATGTTATAACTCAAAAATACACTCGGGAAAATATTGTTGTAATTTTTTGTTTTATCAATTGGGATATCGCCGGGCGCTTGGTTGGTATAGTTGATTTTCACGTTAGAGAGTTCGTCTCTTAAACCAATTTGGTAACCAAAGTTTTCGCCAATTTTACTTTTAAATTGTACATAAGCAGCATTAAAGATTTCGCGATAATCGGTATTGTTATTATAGAACGGAATCAAATCATTCGGCAACGTACTGAATACCGTATTCGCATAAGTATTATCATTTACATCTAATCTATAACCTGCTTCAATCTTAGATTTTTCACCAATCGGAAGTTCATAATCTGCTTTACCAATAACGGTTTTGTTTTCTGATTTTCTGCTGGTAATATCATTTAATAAAAACTGAGAATCTTGGGTCTCTGTAATATTAGAAGAGCTATTATTATTGCTACTTTGCACACTTAGTGATAATGAAATGTTCTGTCCATTATCATCGAATTTGTGATCTATACCTGCATCACCTTGGAAGGCAAGATTGTTTCCTTTTCCTATTGAATTTCTTTGTCCGAAATTATTCTGAATTCCACCAAGCGTATAATAATCGCTGAACGTATTCAAATAATCATCATTCTCACTTTCGAAAGTTCGAACCAATCCTGATAAATTAAATGAAGTTCTGTCTGAAATATCATACACAAAACCACCCATTGCATTATAATTCATGCTGGTGCTATTGCTTTCAGAATTTTGTAATTGATGGTAAAGTGCTTTTGGATTTGGGTTTGTAGCCGTTGGCGTAGGAACGGTAACATTATTATAATCCGTTTCGGTATCGTTGATTCCTTTTCCTTCGCTGTAACCGCCGCCACCATTGAGGAACCAAGTCATTTTATTTTTTCTCCAACTAAGATTAGCGTTCAAACTCGTTTTTGGCAAATAACCGATATTTCCGGTAACACTTCCGTTAAATCCGACTTTTTTAGTTTTCTTAAGAATAATATTCAAAATCCCTGAAGTTCCAGAAGATTCAAATTTCGAAGATGGATTGGTAATGACTTCAATTCTTTCGATTTGATCGGCTGGGATTGATTGTAATGCATTCGCACTATCATCAATTCCTAATAAAGAAGAAGGTTTTCCGTTGATCAAAAATTTTACATTCGTACTTCCTCGCATACTAACCGTTCCGTCTGTATCCACAGAAACCGAAGGAACATTATTTAAAACATCTTGCAAATTACCACCTTTGCTAATCAAATCTGTTGAAGGATCATATACTTTCTTGTCCAACTCAACCCGATAAGGTTTTGCAGCTTGTGCGGTAATTACAACACCTTGTATATCCTGTGTTTTTGCGTTTGTGGCTGTGCTTTCTGCTTCTACAACAAAGCTTCCAAGATTTCCGCTTGTTGTGATTTGTTTATGAAGAGTCGCTTTTTTATAATCGATGGCTTCAAGCGTAATGTCGTAATTTCCAGGAGTTAATGCAAGTTGGTATACTCCCTTTTCGTCGGTTAAAGCCGCATCGCTAAAAAGTTTATTCGCTTTATTGCTGAAGGTTACCGAAGCATAAGGAACCGCATTGTTTTGTTTATCTACAATTTTTCCGCTTACATTTACTTTCTCTTGGGCAAAAGCTAAACTCGCTGCGCCCAAAACGAAAGTTAATCCTAATGTTCGTTTTCTGATAATTGATGCAATCTCAATTTTGTTCGTCATATTCTTATTTTAATACTATACAGATTACTTTTTTTAATAAAAGTTAAATTAAATGTTTGTTTAAATTTCATCAAAATTAATTCCCAACCCTACAGGGAGTAATTTTGAAGAAATTTTCAAAGAATTTTTTCACCTTTTAGTCCTGAAAGTTTTCGGGAGGGGAAAAGAAAAATTCTTTGAAAATTTGGTTTTTAAATATTATTAAATTTCAAAAAGTGGTTTTAGCCTTTCCGAAGTTTATATTTTTTTTTCTTATTTGATGTTTCTAGCATTCAACCAATCTTGATAAGCTTTCGCATTGATGGCGTGTTCCGCCGCACTTGCCGTGAATTTGTGAAAACCAAATCTTTTCGGATCGGCGCACATGTAAATGAAATCGCTTTTTTGCGCATTTAAAACCGCATCCACCGAATTTTTATCAACCACACAAATTGGTCCCGGCGGAATTCCTGCCGAAAAATAAGTATTGTATGGCGAAGGTTCTTTCAAATGTTTGAAAAACACCCTTTTAATCGGTTCTCCCCGGAAATTATTGGCTTTGCTTACCGCATAAATTACCGTGGGATCGCTTTGCAATTTCATACCTTTTCGGTATCGGTTCAAATATAATCCTGCAACGGTTTTCATTTCGTCGGGTTTTCCGCCGGTTTCTTTGTAAACCAAAGAAGCTAAAGCGTAAATTTGATCTCGACTTAAACCCAATTGTTGTTCTTTGGCTTTTCTTTCCGCAGTCCAAAAATTGTTGTATTCGTTTTCAAATTTTTTAAAGAAATCCTTCGGAGTTACCGTCCAGTAGAAGTTGTAAGAATCAATAAAGAAATATTTTTTAAGGTCTTCGGCGTTGTTGAGTCCTTTTTCTGTCGCAATTTTATTCAAATCATTTGCAAATTTCAAAGAATCCAATTCTGTTTTTTTAGCGACTTTCCCTATCATTTGGTAAACCGAGAAAAAATCGCCAATTCGGAAGGTGTTTTCGGTTTGGTTTCCGGCTTTAATCATGTTGACCAAATCGGTATTATTGGTTCCCAATTTTATTCGGTATCGACCTGCATCGAAAAATTGGTTCAGATTTTTACTTTTCGCAACTTCAGCAAAACTTTCTTTGTTCTTAACATAAGGCGCAATGGAATCTAAAATCGAATTAAAATTCGCAGAATGTGGAATTAAAACGTAACCTTCCTTTTCAACATTATTTCCGTAATATTTTTTATAATATTTAAAACCGAAAATAAATCCCGCTATCAATAGGAGTAAAAGGATTACCGAAACGATTCCCAAAGATTTTTTCATTGATATAATCTGAAATTTTTTCTAAAAATTAATTTTGCCTTTGAAAACTTGTTTCGCAGGACCTTCTAACCAAATGTTTTTGAAGCTTTCGCCTTCCTGTTCTGCATAAACTTTCAGGTTTCCGCCCAAAACTTTCACTTGTACAGAAGTTTGATTTTTGTCTTTCAAAAATACAAGAGCAGAAGCCGTAACTCCTGTTCCACAACTGAAAGTTTCGTCTTCCACGCCGCGTTCGTAAGTTCGCACGAAGATTTCGTTTTCAGAAATTTCTTCTACAAAATTCACGTTGATTCCTTCTTGCCAATAAGACGGCGAATTTCTGATTTTGTTACCATTTTCGAAAACTTTATAATCTTTTAACATTTCCACGAAAGCAACGTAATGCGGAGAACCCGTATTCAACTCGAAATTTCCACCGATATTTTTAATGGAATTTACGTCAATCATTTTGAGTTTAATGATTCCGTTATTGATTTCAGCTTCGTGCAAACCATCGATTGCGGTAAAAGTTGTTTGATCTTCGAAAATATCGAGAAAATGAGCGAATGCAACCAAACATCTTCCGCCGTTTCCGCACATGGTACTTTCGTTTCCGTCGGAATTATAATACACCATTTTGAAATCTGCCGTCGGATCATTTTCCAATAAAATTAATCCGTCGCCACCAATTCCGAATCGGCGGTCGCAAAATTTTTCGATGATTTCTTTTTCTTTGGGAAACTGCAGATCACGATTATCGATCATTACGAAATCGTTTCCAGTGCCTTGGTACTTATAAAATTCAAATGTATTTTGCATAAAATGAAAAGGTTTTATCCTCGTGTTTTTTGGGACTGCAAAGATACTTAAAACTTTATCATTGTATGGAGAACATTATATTTTAAACATCAAGGTTTATGATAAACTTTGTGCTGTTTTTTTACCACATAAGTTGATTAGAAATGAGAAAAATAGTTCACTTCAGTTCCCAAAAGTTTAGAAAATTTTAATTCTCCTTCTAACATGTTCTTTTTCTAATGAAAGCATTTTAAAACTAATGTGGCTTATGTATTAAAAAGCTACAAATTCAGCGAAATGTAATCTTAAATTAATGAAGTAAGCTGTTGATTTTGGATTATTTATTATGATGGGTTTGATGATTTTTTTTCCATTCGAAATAACCAATAATCGCCATTACCGTGAAAACCAAATATTGAATGGAAGTAATTCCCAAACCTTTATAAATCATCATCGGGATGCAAATGATGTCGCCGATGATCCAGAAAATCCAGTTTTCGATTTTGCGTTTTGCCATGAACCACATTCCGACCAAGAAAATTGCGGTGGTGAATACATCAAGCCAATTCGCCCAATCTAAGTGATATAATCCCAATTTCACATTTTCCATGGAAAAATGATTGTCGATAAACGGTTTGTAATAATAGACAATGGTGACTAAAATTAAACTGATAAAAAATAAAATTCCTGCGAAAATCCATTCTTTTTTTGTTGCCCACGAAACTTCAACGTGAATATGATCTTCCGAGCTTTTTGCCCAAAGAAACCAACCATAAATGCTCATCACGGTATAATAGAAATTAATCATCATGTCGCCGAGCAACCCGAAATTAAAGAGAATATAAACGTAAAGCGCAGTAGAAATAATCCCCGTGGGATAAACCCAAATGTTTTTTTGAATGGAAAAATAAACGCTTAAAACTCCGAAAATTGTGGCAATGGCTTCCAAAATAATTTGAAAAGTGTCGTAAGATTCGTAAGGTTGAAGGAAGAGATCATGGAAATTCATATTTTCAAAGATAATTATTTTTAGGGAAAATCATTTTTGTTATTTCTATATGAAAATCAATAATTTATGACGCTAATATTAAATTAAAAAAAAGAAAACGTGTTAAAAATAGTTAATCATTACTAAATTTTTATATTTTTGGGAATCTTAAAAAATAAAAAATGTCAAATCTTTGGAGAACGAAACCACTGAGTCAATTATTGTCGGAATCTGACGAGACTTCAGACGGTTTGAAAAAAACATTATCTTCTGCTTCTTTGGTCGCATTGGGAATCGGTGCGATTATTGGCGCCGGATTATTCTCGATTACCGGACTTGCGGCAGCTAACTACGCCGGACCGGGAATCATGATTTCCTTTATCATCGCAGCCATAGGTTGTGCTTTTGCCGGCTTGTGTTATGCAGAATTTGCATCGATGATTCCTGTTGCAGGAAGTGCTTATACGTATTCTTATGCCACGATGGGCGAGTTTATCGCTTGGATTATCGGTTGGGATTTGGTTCTGGAATACGCCGTTGGTGCGGCAACTGTTGCTTCGAGTTGGTCGGGTTATCTCGGAAAATTTTTAGGTAATTTTGGAGTTTCACTTCCACATGGTTTGATGATGACTCCTTTCGACAGTTATACGGTTGATGGGGTTATGCATACAGGGTTAATCAATTTACCAGCGGTTTTCATTGTAACCATCATGTCTTTAGTTTTAATTAAAGGAACGAGCGAATCGGCTTTTGTAAATACTTTAATTGTTATTCTTAAAGTTTCTATCGTAATTATCTTTATCGTTGTGGGATGGAAATATGTGAAAGCTGAAAACTTAACCCCTTTAATTCCTCAAAATACAGGTAAGTTTGGCGAATATGGTTGGTCGGGGATTATTCGAGCTGCCGCCGTCGTCTTCTTTGCCTATATTGGTTTTGATGCCGTTTCAACAGCAGCACAAGAAACCAAAGATCCTAAAAAATCAATGCCGATTGGTATTATGGGTTCCCTTCTAATTTGTACGGTTTTATACATCATATTCGCTTATGTAATGGTGGGTGTAGTTAATTATAAAGCGTTCACTTCTGGTAGTGGCGGCGATCATTTGGCACCAGTTGCAATTGCAATTGAAGCCATGGGTAATGTTGTAAATGGAACTATGGTTCCTGCTTATCCTTGGTTGAATACCACGATTATTTTCGCTATTTTATTGGGGTACGCTTCGGTTATTTTAGTAATGTTAATGGGGCAAAGTCGTGTGTTTTACTCGATGAGTAAAGATGGTTTGTTGCCAAAAGTTTTCAGCGAAGTTCACCCGAAATTTAGAACTCCTTATAAATCCAATCTTTTCTTCTTGATTTTCGTGAGTTTATTTGCAGCCTTTGTACCGGGAAGAGTAGTAGGAGAAATGACCAGTATTGGAACTTTATTCGCCTTTATTTTGGTTTGTGTTGGGGTTTTGGTATTGAGAAAAACACAACCAGATGCGCCGCGTGCATTTAGAACTCCGCTTGTTCCATTGATTCCTATTTTAGGAGTTTTGGTTTGTTTGGGAATGATGGTTTTCTTACCATTTGATACTTGGATTCGGTTGGTATGTTGGATGATGATTGGTCTTGATGTTTACCTGTATCGTGGGATTAAAAACTCTATTTTAGGAAAACAAAATGATACGACTCATGATCCAAAAAATTATACGGTAACTGCTATTTCGGGTATTTTCTTAACAGTACTTCTAGTGGTCTTAGCATATCTACATCACAATAATGCAGAAGTTGATGATAGCGGATTAGTGATGTTCTCCGTAGCGATGATCATTGTACATGCTATTTTATATGGATACTATTTCTTCAAATACAAAAAATAATTATTGATATAAATAATAAATTTCCCGTCTTTTATGGCGGGATTTTTATTTCATGTTGTTAAAGTTTTTAGATTTTCACTTTGTCAAAGTTTTCAGTGTTGTAATTGTACTTTAACAAAGTTTTTCTAAATTTATCAAATGAAAAAACTCTTATTTTTTATTTTCATCTCATCTATTTTTAATGCTCAAAGCTTAAAAATTGAAACTTTATTAAAAGACAAAATCTCCATTCGTGCTTTGCAGATTTATGATGGTAAAGTTTGGTATTCCGGTACGGATTCTAAATTTGGATATGTGAATTTGAAAGATACTTTAGATAAAAAACAACTGAAACTTTCGGATAAAAAATTGCAGTTTCGAACTTTGGCGCAAAATCGAACGCATTTTTTTGCAATTAATATTGAAAGTCCGGCGTATTTTTTTAAGATTGCAAAAAAGAATTTGAAATATCAAGTTGTTTTTAATGACAATGATAGTAAAGCTTTTTATGATGCTTTAAAATTCACCAATAATTCTTTCGCGATTTCATTTAGTGATCCTTCAGAAAATCAAAGACTCAATATTTCACAAACCAGAAATGGAGGCGAAAAATGGATTCATTGTAACGATTGTCAAGATTTTCCCTATTTAGAAAAAGGAGAAGCTGCTTTTGCTGCCAGTAATACGAATATTGCAAGTGCAGGAAATTTTATTTGGATTGCAACGGGCGGAATCAAATCCCGGATTTATAGAATGAAGAACACTGATTGTAATTGGGAAGTTTACGGAACCCCTTTCATCCAAGGAACTTCTTCGCAAGGCGTTTATTCTATTGATTTTTACGACAAAAATTTCGGAATTGCTGTTGGTGGAGATTATACCAAACAAGCAGAAAACATCAACAATATCGCAACCACAAACGACGGTGGAAAAACCTGGCAAATTCAAGCTTCCGGAAAAAATGGAGGTTACAAAACCTGCGTGAAATTCCGTCCGAAATCGAAAGGAAAAGACATTATCGCAGTTGGCGACCAAAACATCGAATTCTCCAACGATTACGGCAAAACGTGGAAAACAATTTCCGAAGAAAAAGGATTGTACGTTTGCGAATGGATTGATGAAAACACCTTGGTTTTCGCCGGAAAAGATCGAATTGTGAAAATGAAATTGAATTAAAAAATAAAAATAATTATTGTTTCGTGAGAACCCTTTCAGCGTTTTTCGCTAAAAATAAAATTATTCAATTAAATGTTTTTTTGTCTTGCCTTAATGGTAAATTTTCAGAATTAATATTTTTTTTGCAGCAACCCACTTTCAATAAAGGATTTCAACAACGATCCAAAAAACTGACAACTATCAACGATCAACTCACAACTAATTTCTTACTTTTGCAGTATGAATTCTTTAATCGACAAATACAATATTCCCGGTCCGCGTTACACTTCATATCCAACCGTTCCTTTTTGGGACGAAACTGCTTTTACCAGCGATTTATGGCAAAATTCGGTCATCAAATCTTTTAATGAAAGCAACGATGCTGAAGGAATTTCCATTTATATTCACCTTCCGTTTTGTGAGCAATTGTGCACATTTTGTGCGTGTCATAAACGAATTACGAAGCAACATTCCGTAGAAACGCCTTATTTGGAAAGTGTTTTGAAAGAATGGAATTTATATTTAAAATTATTTAAAGGTAAAAAACCAAAATTAAAAGAACTCCATCTTGGTGGCGGAACTCCCACTTTTTTCTCTCCCGAAAATCTTAAAAAATTATTGGAAGGAATTTTCGAAAAAGCAGAAATTGCCGAAAATCCGGAGTTTTCTTTTGAAGGTCATCCCAATAATACCACGAAAGAACATTTGCAAACCTTGTATGATTTAGGTTTCCGAAGAGCAAGTTTTGGCGTTCAAGATTATGATCCGCAAGTTCAGAAAGCGATTAACAGAATTCAGCCTTTCGAAAATGTGGAAAAAGTAACAAAATGGGCGCGAGAAATTGGCTACAAAGGCGTTTCCCACGATTTGGTTTTCGGACTTCCGTTTCACACTTGGGAGAAAATGGAATACACGATTCGTAAAACTTTAGAATTAAAACCCGATCGTTTGGCGTTTTATTCCTACGCTCACGTTCCGTGGATTAAAGGCGTTGGACAAAGAGGTTTCGACGAAAATGATTTGCCAAGTGGCGAAGAAAAAAGAAAACTCTACGAAAACGGAAAAAAACTTCTGGAAGAATTAGGCTATATCGAAGTCGGGATGGATCATTTTGCGTTGGAGCATGACGACCTTTATCAATCGATGAAAAACGGAAAAATCCATCGTAATTTTATGGGATATTCATCCAGCAAAACCCAATTGATGATTGGTTTGGGAATGAGCGCAATTTCAGATTCGTGGTACGCTTTTTCTCAAAATGAAAAGTCGGTTGAAGAATACCAGAAAAGAGTAGAAGCGGGAATTCTTCCTGTGATAAAAGGTCATATTTTAAATGAAGAAGATTTGAATATCAGACAACATATTCTGAATTTAATGTGCCGATTAGAAACTTCTTGGGATTTGCAAACTTCTTTCCCGGAACTCGAAAATGCTTTGGAACATTTAAAAGAAATGGAAACCGACGGTTTGGTAGAAATTTCAGAAAACGCCATAAAAATCACCGAAAAAGGACGCGCTTTCACGAGAAATGTTGCGATGACTTTCGATCTTAGAATGCTTCGAAATAAACCTGAAACTAGAATTTTTTCGATGACGATATAATTGAGAAATCCAATATTAAAATAAAAAAGCGACTTGTGAAAGTTGCTTTTTTTGGTTTTAAAACGGTGGACTTTTCGCTAGGATTTAATTATCTTTACAAAAAAGAACTTCTCTTTGATACAGGTTTGTACAGTCGATTTTTAACTTTGAAATAGAACGTAAAAATCTGAATTTTAATTCTCATCAGAAATTGAACAATATTAATATGAACTCGTCAATGATTATAACAAACAGCAACGTCGATGATATCCCAGAAATTTTCAGGCTTTATCAACTCGCTACCGATTATCAAAAAATCACCTTTTCAGGAAATATTTGGCCAGAATTTGATGGGGATTTTATTACAACTGAAGTTCAAGAAAATAGGCAGTTCAAATTAATCATTGAAAATAAAATAGCATGTATCTGGGCGGTCACTTTTAATGATGCTCAAATTTGGGAAGAGCGAGAAAATAATGATGCTATTTATCTTCATCGAATTGCCACAAACCCAGAATTTAGAGGAAATAACTTTGTGCAAATTATTGCAGACTGGTCGAAAAATTTCGCCAAAAAAGAAAATAAAAAGTTCGTTCGAATGGATACTTGTGGACAAAACGATCGATTGATTAATCATTATAAAAATTGTGGATTTAGTTTTTTAGGAATGAGAAAGTTAAAAAACTCTTCTGAATTACAAGTTCATTATCAAAATGCGGACGTTTGCTTTTTTGAAATAAAATTGGAAGCTTAGTATGATCAAAAAGAATAGGAAACCCCTCAATTTTATATTGTCTTTTTCAGTAATTTTATTACATGAAAAATTTGTGTATTTTTCGACTTAAAAATTAATAAAATCTTCAATAATGGAAACTAGAATAAATATCTCAAAAGTAGATCCCAAAGCATATGAAGCAATGATTGGCTTAGAAAAATATCTTGCCCAAAGTGGTTTGGATAAAACACTTTATGAACTCATTAAAACCAGAGCTTCCCAAATAAATGGTTGTGCATTTTGTATCAATATGCACACTCGTGAAGCAATAGAACTTGGTGAAACTGCACAACGATTATTTCTATTGGATGCTTGGAGAGAAACCGAACTTTTTACCGACAAAGAAAGAGCTGCTTTAGCATTGACAGAAGCGATGACTTTAATTACAAATGGCCACGTTCCTGATGACGTTTATAAAGAGGTAGAAAATCATTTAGCACCAAATGAATTGGCAGCTGTAATCATGGCAATCGTCGCAATCAATGGTTGGAATCGAATTGCGATTACCACAAGAATGCCTTTAGACTAAGGGAAATTAAACGTAATTCTATTGTAAAATAAACAACCAATTTCTATTGTGAATACCGAAGAGCTCTTATTAAAACTCACTGAATTAAACAAGACAAGTCAGTTACTTGAAACTCCTGAAATAGAACGACTAGAAATGATGGAGAGCGTAACAGATTATGCCAATCATTTTATTGCTGGACTCCCTACTGTTAAGGCTTTTCAGGAAAAAGAAGCGACTTCATTAGAAATTACAAATCAAAAAAGATCACTAAAAGAGCTTCTTATTCTTTATCAAAAACAAGTCGCAGAAACTGGAATCAATGCCGCTTCGGGAAAACATTTGGGTTATATTCCAGGAGGAGGTGTTTTCACTGCGGCTCTTGCCGATTTTGTCGCCGCAGTTACCAATCCTTTTGCAAGTGTACATTATGCCTCGCCAGGGGCGGCTACGATTGAAAATGAAGTAATTAAGTGGTTGAAAACATTGTTTTCATTCCCTGAAAACGCAGTTGGTTGCCTGTCTTCCGGAGGTTCCATTTCTACTTTGATTGCATTTACTGCAGCACGAGATTATCATAAAGTTAAGAATGAATTCATTAAAAAAAACGTTGTTTATTTAAGTGAACAAGTTCATCATTCCACGCAGAAAGCATTGCGGATTATTGGTTTGGAAGATGTCATTATTCGCTACATTGCTTTAGATTCTCATCATAGAATTAAAACTGATTCTTTAGAGAAATTAATTGAAAACGATATTGCAACAGGACTTCAACCGTTTATGATTGTTGCAACTGCGGGAACTACAGATACTGGAACCATCGACCCTTTAGATGAAATTGCCAGCATTTCGAAAAAATATAAAATGTGGTTTCATGTGGATGCAGCTTATGGTGGGTTTTTCATCATGACTTCTAAACGAGATCTATTTAAAGGAATCGAAAAAGCAGATTCTCTGATCATCGATCCTCATAAAGGTTTGTTTCTTCCTTATGGCGTTGGTGCGGTTTTAATTAAAGATAGTGCCGCAGTTTTACATTCCAATTATTACACAGCGAATTATATGCAAGATGGTGCTAATGAAGAAATGTTAAAAAGTCCAGCCAATGTTTCACCAGAATTAACCAAACATTTCAGAGGACTACGGGTTTGGCTGCCACTTCAAATGCATGGGATAGAACCGTTTGTTGCTTGTCTTGAAGAGAAATTATTGCTGGTTCACTATTTTAGAAATCAATTGGCTGAACTGGGTTTCTGTCTTGGACCAGAACCAGATTTGTCGGTCAGTTACTTTTGGTACCCCTTCGAAACCGATATAGATGAAAAGAATAAACAATTAATGGATGAGATTCATGCAGATGGTTCTGTGTTTTTAAGTTCGTCCATTATCGATCATCGTTTTGTAATCAGGATTGCCATTTTAGCATTCCGAACAAAAAAAGAAATCGTTGATGAAGCCATCGGAATGATTAAAATCTGTTTAAAGAAAGTGAAAAAATTGTAAAATTATTACCAAAAATCAAAGAATGATTACCATTGATAACTATTTAGATTCTCATTACATTCACCGAAGCAATTGGTTAAGAGCTGCCGTTTTGGGTGCAAACGATGGAATTATTTCTGTCTCGAGTCTCGCAATTGGGGTGACTGCTGCAAGCTCTAGTACGGAACCTATTATTTTAGCTACCGTTGCGTCATTGGTTGCTGGAGCTTTATCAATGGCTGCAGGCGAATATGTTTCCGTAAGTTCTCAAACCGATATCGAGAAGGCAGATATTGAAAGAGAAAGACAGGAACTCCATGCGATGCCCGAAGAAGAATTAAATATGCTGGCTCAGATCTATGAAAAACGAGGACTGAAAAAAGAAACCGCAATGCAGGTAGCTCTTGAGTTAACAGAGTCGAATGCTTTGGCAACACATGTTCGTGATGAATTGGGTATCAATGAAATCAGTCAGGCGCATCCTATTCAGGCAGCACTTGCTTCAGGCAGTTCGTTTACGATTGGTGGTGTTTTGCCGCTTTTGGTTGTGCTTTTGGCTCCTTTGAAAAACATGGAATATTGGCTCTACGGTTTTACCATTGTTTTTCTCATTATTTTGGGTGCTGTAGCTGCAAAAACAGGTGGTTCAAGTGTGCAGAAAGCCATTCTGCGAATTACAGTTTGGGGCACTATTGCCATGGGATTGTCAGCCTTAGTTGGTTATTTATTCGGTGTTAGTGTTTAAAAATAGGTCTTCCAATTGCTACGCATGAAATTTTTAAATATTGAAAAACGATTTTTTTGTCATCATTTAGTTCTTCGAATAGATGGTGGTTTATTGACAAATAATCAAATATAATAATCAACAATGTAAACAAGGATAAATAAATCACAAAGCCATAATCGGCTTGGAAATTTCCTAGAAAGAATAGCAGTGGCAATGGGGAACTATAGCTCAACCTCTGTGATATGATTTCTATAAATAGATTCTTCTCTTCGTCCTTTTGTAAAAAATCACTTTATTTTCTGCTCAATAAACATTTTCAAAACCGGAAGTTCACTTACTTCAATTTCCTTTACAGAAGTCATTAAAGTAATTGTTTTGTGCTTTTCAATTTGATTGAGAAATATTTTCGTTTCGGGGTTCTCAGCTAATTCTTTTAGATATTTTC
>NZ_JBAVFG010000135.1:0-15203 GCF_049588135.1 Kaistella sp.
ACGCTGTTGTTTTGGGTTTTCTCTTTAGAAATGTTTTCCCAAATTCTTTTTGTAAGATCAATTTTATTGGGAAGTTCAGAAATATTAGTTTCACTGAATTTCTGAAAAATAATTTCTCTGCTAAAACTATTTTTTTGTTTTAATTCGTCATAAGTACAATAACTATATCCTTTCGTTCCAGAAAGAGAAGGAAGATATTTATCACCTTTTTTATAGAAATCATAGTAAGTGACTCCATTTCCCACTTTAAACTCATATTCCAATCCGCTTTTGTTTTTTACCTTATAGGAAGGATATTTGCTTTGATCATAGTTCAGTTCATAATGGATAATTGTTTTGTCAATTTTCTGATAAGTAATTGTGCCAGAAACATCTATTTCAGAAGTATTTATTTTAAAGACAATTGTTTGCTCATTATTTGAATCATTAACAATCTTGCCTGAATATTTTGCATCTTTTGTTTTGAAATAATAATTAACTCGTACTAATTCATAGTTGAAAAATAGGTTTCCTATAAAATCCTTTGATCTATTCAAAGATTGCCCCTTGCAAAAATTATTTTCAGAAATAGCAGATTTGAAATATTTTACCGAATCAACCTCCATTTGAATAAAATTATCGAACCTTTTATTAAAAGCATCTTTATAATTGTAGGTATTGGATTCTGTCCAAAGTTTACCATCAGCTATCAAAAGAAAACTTAAGATATCGTCATCACTGTTTTTTTGTTTGTAAAGAATGTTATAAATAGACGGTTTATTGTAATACCTCTTTTCGTAATTTTTCAACACATCTGAAAAAAGCTTTTTTATATCAACATTGATAATTTTTACTTCATCGATTTCTTTATATAAGGGTTTTAATTTTACGATTTTGTTGAAATGCGAAAATTTTTCTGTCTGGAAACCCGAGGCAGAAACTTCTATGTTTTTAGTAATTTCGGGCAACAAAATAAAACCATCATCATTACTATACATTATCATATTTGCATCAATTATTCTCGCATTTGGAATTGGATCACCATTTTCTGAATCAATAATTCTTAGTTTCAAATTTTGCGATTTGAAAACACTAATAATTGAAATAAAAAGTATAACAAAAATTCTTAACTGTATCATTTTTAAATATCTTTTACAAACTTATCGAGTTGTTGTATTCAATCAAAATATTTACTTTATAGATTTATAAATTCATGATTCAATATAATTCTTAACCAACACATAATCATAGTGTTATTTAAATAATTAAAAATATCAATTGTCTTATAAATGAGATTGTATTATGGATTGATCTGTTATGAATTAATATAACATTCGGGTTGACAGGTTGATTTTTATAGGTGTTTATTCAAGAAAAAGACACTGAAGAAGCACATCAGAATTTGTAATTTATAGATGAATAAATAATATTAAAATTCTCAATCTTAATATGTAAGAAAAACATTTTTTTATGAGACATCATGGATTTATGAATCCTCTGACAATAAAATTGTCAAAAAAAGCATAAGGGAAACGTGGCATTGGTTAATCTTTTGGTTGGTAATCGGGATGTCCAAGTTGCCAAAATGCGAATGCAAAAAGATCTCCTATATTAGCATATCTCTGTATTGCAGAATTACTAGTAGCATGGCCACCCTCATAATCAATTTTTAATAACACAGGATTAACTGAGGTATTATTTGCTAATAACTTTGCAGCAAATTTTACCGAAATCCAGGGAGTAACGATAGGGTCGTTAATGCCTGCAGTAATTAAAGTCGCTGGATATTTTCCACCTTTTTCTATATGATGATAGGCATCCATTTTTTTTAAAGCCAAAAATCCTTCCAAATCATTTACCGAACCATATTCTTGAACTGTGGTATTTCCAGTTCCTCCTGAAAATTCTTTTCTTAATGTATTTAGACTTCCAGATTCTATCATTATTGCAGCAAATAAATCGGGTCTTTCTGTCATTGCTCTGCCCATTAAAATTCCACCGGCACTTCCTCCTAAAAGCGCTATTTTTTTTGGTGATGTATAGTGTTGTGCTATTAAAAATTCCGTACAAGCAATTAAATCTTTCCAAGAATTGGATTTTTTCAATTTTTGTCCGTCAATATGCCATTGTTCTCCTTTTTCTCCGCCACCTCTTACGTGCGGAACCACAACCATACCTCCTTGGTTAACCCATAATAAATAACTCAAAGAAAAATAGGGATAATAGGATTCTGCAAAAGCACCATAACCATTAATAAGTACAGGAGTATTACCATCTTTTCTAATGTTTTTATTATGAATTAAAGATAATGGGACTTCTACGCCATCATAAGATTTTATAGTAATTTCCTCAACAACAACATCTTTAAATTCTGGGTATTCAATAATTGGAGTAAGATTTTCAGAAATAAAGGAATTGGTTTGTAAGTCATATTTGAATCGTTGTTCTTCATTTGCCCAACCTGAACAGCTAATCCAAATATCTGAAAAATCTTTCCCTTTTGCTTCCAAATAAATATTTCCTGTTACAAAAGGGGTTTTTATATTAGTTTCTTTTCCATCTTTGTATAAATACAGTTTCGCTTCTACGCCATTTTTAGTTCTTGTGAAGTAAACCCCATCTTTGGTGATTTTAAAATTTGTTATTACTTCATCTGGCTTTTCGGGAACCAATACTTCTGGATTTCTGAAATTGGGATTGTTCGTACTGGTTTTACACAATTTATAATTCAAAGAATTATATCCGGATAAAAAGTAAATTTCATCATTTGCTAAGCTTATGTTTTGTACCTTATCTTCTTTAGTATATAATGATTTCCAGTTTTTTTTGCCTTCTAAAAGATCTTTCTTGCTAATTATGAATGTGTTTCTAAAATCTTCAGAATCCACTAAAATCCCTATATAGTATTTGTCATCAGAATTGAATGACAAAACAGCAGGAAACGCCGTTTTTTCTATTCTAAGATTGGGATTGTTCGGATTAGAGAATACAACATTTAATTTTTGAGGATCTTGCCCTATTTTGTATAAAACGGACTGTGTATTTTTTCCATATTCTTTAGAACTGCTGTCAATGGTGGGATATGAAATATAGAAAAAGCCAGAATTGTCTTCCAGCCATCTGATTCCTCCGATATTCGAAGGATCTGTATTTGTGATAATTTCAGGATGAATATATCTTTTTCCTACGTCCATTACAATGACTTCGGAAAATTCTTTGCCATTTTCAGTTAAGGAAATGGCTAATTTGCTCCCATCCCAGCTTGGGCTTAGTAAGTTGATTACAAACTGATGTTTTAATTTTTCAGATAAATTCTTTAAGGAAGAACTAAAATCTGCTGGATCATAAAGTATTTCTTCTTTTCCATTAAATCCATTTCTGTAATATACTTTTGCCGACTTCTCACCAGCATTTATTTTAAGGTAAAAATATTTATCATTGCTTGTAATGCTTAAATCCGAAACGGAAAAACCTTGCCTTTTATCAAATTCCAATCTTTTGTTCAGATAAAAATTTTTATTTGGGATTTTATTGATAACAGAGATAGCATAATCTGTCTGAGATTTCATCCATTTAATGGTGGATAAATCTTTCAAGTTTTCTAAATTTCGGTATTCATCAAAAATTTTATTACCAAAATATTCATCTATAACTGGTAAAGATGGAGCAGGATCGCCTTTTTGAGCAACCATATATTTAGCTAAAAGAAAAGCAATGATAAATATTATTTTTTTCATTAAATAATCATATTCTAATCGTGGTTTCATTTGGTTTACTAGCATTTTCAGGAAACATACAACCTGTTTTTTCCAAATCATCATCACCACCCTTTATCGATTTCAGATTAGTGATTTTTGAAATTTTCACTTTGTTTAATGAAATTTTTTTTACACTTTTTTGCTTTTTCATAACGTTTTAAAATTTTATAATTATTTGTACAAATGAAACCATATTTTTCAAAACTTCAATGAGTTGTATTTATAGATTTATAAATATATAACAATAAAAAAGTCTTTATTCAGCTTAATTACAGGGAATTACACCGAATAGCTAAGGTTGTTGATTCTTCTGAATATAGCTTATACATTCTGTGTAATTTTCCTATAATAAAATGGTATTTTTGCAAAACTATTAAATTATGAAAAATATGAGATATTTTTTCCTTTTATTCATTGGATATTGCAATCTACTATATTCACAAAGTAGTTTATTTGAAAACTTGAATAAATATTCCTACGAAGAATTAGAAAATAAATTTTATAGTTATAAGGATAATAATGAAAACGAAGAATCTCGAATAATTGCAGAGTTTTATATTAAAAAAGCAAAGAAAGAAAATAAAGATAAAAAGTATATAGCCGAAGGATACGTACTGAATCATTACAATAAAGACTTACCGGTCGCATTAAAATATATAGATAGTTTAGAGATAATCAGTAAAAATGTACAAGATGAAAGATATCCAGCTCGAATTTATTTATTTAAAGGCATGCTATATTATAACGCTGATAATCTAAAGTTAGCTCTAGAAAATTATATTACTGCATTAAAATATGCAAAAGAAAAAAAGAACACACGACAAATTGCAATTGCAGATTTACAAATTGCATATTTGAATGGTTATATCGGGAAACCACATGAAGCATCTAAGGTTTTGAAGTACTATTATGACAATTCTGGTTCTTTAACAAATGAAGATATACAACACATTCAAATAAATTTAGCAGGTTCTTATTTGGATATTGATGAATTTGGAAAAGCAGAAAAATTAATAAAAAATGGCCTTAATTATACGCTAAAAAATAATGAGTATGTAAGATATAATAGATATTTATCCTTATCGGGACAGTATTATTTATTAACGAAGCAATATCCTAAATCAATTGAAATATTAGAAAAGGCTAAAGCCTATTTTTTAAAAAATAATATTGATTTGGATGCTAATTATGCAATGTTGTATTTAGGACAATCTTATGCTGAATCAAAAAACAAAGACAAAGCTGTCGAAAATTACATCAAAATTGACTCTATTGTTCAAAAAACAAATAATACTTTTCCGGAACTTCGGGATGTTTATAGTTATTTAATTGATTATTATAAAGAGAAAAAGGACAAAGAAAAACAACTTTTTTATATTGATAGATTTCTCAAAATCAATTCTATTTTAGACACTGGGTTCAGATATATTTCTCGTGAGCTTCCGAAGAAATATGATACGCCAAAACTTTTATCTGAAAAAGAAGAGATTATAAAAGAATTAAAAAACAAAAAATATTTATCTTATACTACTATAGGAATATTGTGTTTGCTATTGATATTCATTATGATTCTGTTAGTTAAGGCAAAAAGAAAAGAAAATGAATATAAAAAAATTGCGCAAGACCTCATAAAGTCTGTCAGCGAGAAAAGTCATTCTACTGAAAATAAAACTGAAAATGAAGTCATTGCGAATCAAGAAGTTTTTGATTCTGAAAAAAATAAATTACCTGATGAAATCGTAGAACATATTTTAAAGGAATTAAAAATTTTTGAAGAAAAAGAAAAGTATCTAAAAACAGGAATCACAGTTGATAGTCTTGCTAAAAAAATCAAAACCAATTCTTCCTACCTATCCAAGGTAGTAAACATATACAAAGAAAAAAGTTTTCCCAATTATTTAAACGATTTGCGTATTGATTATGCATTAATCAGATTATTAAATGATAAAAAGTTTCGATCTTATAATTTTTCAGTTATTGCCAGTGAATTAGGTTATAATAACGAACAAGCGTTTGCAAAAGCTTTTAAAAAAAGAACAGGAACAACCCTAACTGCTTTTTTAAAAGAAATCGACGGTCAATTATAATATTTATACATCATCGTATCTAATCATATTTTATATAATGCCTGAGATGGATAAAGGTTATTTCCCTATGTTTTGTTGAGATATAAAACAAAAATTTAGTAGCTATACACTTGAAGAAATTACTAAAAATCTTTATAAAATTAATTTTCGAAATCCCGCATAGTATTTACGGATAAATTTATGCCATAAATCTCGATTTATCTAAATTATTGAAAATTGATATTATTGAATAGTCATAAAAAAAGCATTAAAATAAGTTCTCATCTTCTAATTACTGAAAAGTAACAATATTTAACAATTTTTATTTTAGATAATTGATATTCAATCATTTATATTTTCATTATTTATAAATTTAAAACATAAATTTATAAATCTATATTTCATTGTCTTTTTTCTTATTATTTCGCCATATATATTTGTTAAAAGATGATGAGAAAACTTTTATTTCAATTCATTTATCATCACCCGAATAATACACAGACTAACGATAAGTCTGAAAGGTAAAACACTCTTTGTTGAATAGTAATATAAGATCAGTATTAAAATGTCTTAATTGAAAAAGAAATTATGAATAAAAAAAAAATTAAATGGACTTTTGCAATATTCTTATTACTTATAGGGAGAGTTGTTTTTGCGCAAACTAATAACGATAAAGTGCTTGATATAGAAGCAGATACTTTAAATATCAAACAAATTCAAGAAGTGCTTATTAAAGCTCAAAAGAAAAAGCAATTTTCTGATCATGCAAATTATACTTTTGATAAAGAGGCTCTTGAAAAAGCGAGGCATTCCAAAGATTTACTTACCACATTGCCAGAATTGCAACTTGATCCTATTTCCAGTACAGTGACAAGTATTAAAGGTGGAAAAATTCTCTTTCTTATAAACGGGATTGAGGGTTCTGATAACCAAATTAAAAGTATTGCGCCAACAAATATTGTAAGAATTGAATATTTTGATATTCCGCCTGCAAGATATTCGCAAAGAGCAGATACTGTAGTGAATATTATCACAAGAAATCCTGAAGTTGGTTATTCATACGGTACAGATTTAACATCAGCATTAACAACCGGATTTGTAAATGGTTCTGCTTATGCAGGTTATACCAAAGGGAAAAATGACTTCGGTTTGGAATATTCTATAAATCTTCGAGATTATGATAGCAGAATTGTCGATAAAACATATGAATATGACTTAAACCAAATTCACTATCGTTCTGCAGAACGACAGAAAGACCATTTTGGCTACACCTACCAAAATATTGGTTTACGATATGCAAATGTTGATGCTGGTAAGTATGTTTTTCAAGCAAAACTAAATATGGTTTTGAATTCAAGTTTTCTGAAAGGAATAGGACAAAGTATTTTCACAATGGACAATACGGAAAACTTACATAGTACTATTCACAACAATAATTCTAATTATACCAATCCCACTTTAGATCTATATTATTCTAAAAACATTGGTAAAAGAGATGAATTGAGCTTAAATTTAATAGGTTCGTTTTATAATACGAAGTCCTACCAATTTGACCGTGAATGGAGAGTTAGTGACAATACTGATGTTTTCAATAATGATATGAATTTAAAAGCCACGCAAACTGGAATTGTAGGAGAAGTTGCTTATGTTCATAATTTTGATAATGGAAAATTAAGTTCAGGATACCGGGTTTCTAATACTTCAATTGATAATGATTTAGTAAATCTTTTAGGAGCAGCAAAGTATTCTGTAAACTATTTAGAGCAATATCTTTACACTGAATATTCTGGCAAAAAAAATAAGTTTTCTTATCGATTAGGAATGGGTTTGACACAAATTCACAATAAGAGTGCAGAAATTACACAGGATAATTGGGCTCCAACGCCGAAAGTGGTTTTGAGTTATGAATTACCTAAAAATCAGTTTTTGAGATTTGTTACACAATATACATCTCAAAGTCCGTTTGCATCAGCATTAAGTAGTAATGTGGTACAGGTTGTCCCTAATATTGTACAAAAAGGAAATCCATATCTTAAAGCACAACATTTATTCAAAAATAACTTGACTTATTCTTTTAGCAATAAATATTTTGATGCAAATGCTACACTTTTCTATAACATTGTGGACAAATATTTTGCACAGTTTTATCAATTAGATTTGGAAACTGGAGGATATGCTTTAACGTATGAAAATGCTAAAAGTTATAATGAAAAAGGCGTGCAAATAAGCGGTTCTATAAAGCCTTTTGGAAACAATTTACTCGTTCTAAAAACTTATATTTCCCCAACTGCTACAAAATTGGTTTCAATAAATGGGACAGGGTATAAAAGAAATTTTGTAAGAAATAATTTTGCATTAATCTCTCAATACAAAAATTTTTCTGCTTATTATCAATTTAATTTTCCGGTCTTTTCTTTAAATGGATCTTTCCTTAATAAAGACGAAAACCAAAGTCATTTTTTTGCAGCCTATCAATATAAGAGTTGGACTTTCACAACCGGTATGTATTGGATAGGAATGCCTTCCAAGTATAATACAAGAAGTTTATCTGGTGATTTAGTGGCTTATACTAATGAAACAAACATTTATAATAACAAAAATATGTTTGTGTTAGGATTAAGCTATGATTTCTCAAGTGGAAAAAAAATACAAATTCAAAAGAAATTAAATAACAGTACAGCTCCAGCTGTTACTTTTTAAATGATTTAATATTTGTCTATTTACAATGCGCAGTGTAGAGAAAACATATATTATGCTTGCAAGCGATACCAAAATAGGGTTTAATGTATTAAAACTTTAACCAAATCTTAATTTTTAATAATATTCAAAATGAAAAATTCTAAATTAAAAAATGTTTATGCAGTTACTAAATTGGACTCTTTGCAACAAGGAGAGATAATTAGTGTTAACGAACAATTAGCTATTAGAGGAGGGCAAGCCATTGCAGGTTGGCAACCACTTTGCACCGTTAATAACTCATGTACTAGTAACAGTGGATGCGGTAAATCAGATACAGTAACGCCTTAAACTAATTTTCCCCATAATATATTTTATGTTATGGGGTTTTTATTAATCTAATAAAATTTTTGCATGTTTAAAAATACATATTATAAAATAAATACTGATGTAGGAAATGATACAGTTATTTATTATTCAAGTCGAAGCGGAGAGACAATAGCATTAGAAAGTCATACTGCGGCAATTTATGAAAGAGAAGATTATGACAACCTTCCTGATAATATTTTTTCAAAATTATTATCATCCTATTTAATTGTACCTAGTGAAGAAAATGAATTAGAGGAAGTTATACAAGAGAATAAAAATTCAATTTTAGATAGCAGAACATTATACCAAGTTATACAGCCTACCGCAAATTGTCAATTAGGATGTGGATATTGTGGACAGAACCATACAAAAGCACTATTGAATGATGTTCAAATGGATGCAATTGTCGATAGAGTGAAATATAAATTAGAGAAAGAAAATAAATTTAAGACTTTAGAAATTGGATGGTTTGGTGCTGAGCCCTTAATGGGTTTAAGTAATATTCGGAGCTTAACACCGCGATTAAAAAAATTGGCTGACGATCACAATTTAGATTATTCTTCTAAAATGACAACTAATGGGCTTTCCCTGAAACTTAACGTTTTTCTAGATTTAGTTAAAAATCACCATGTTCAGTCCTTTGAAATTACATTAGATGGTACAGAAGAGTTTCATGATAAAAGAAGATTTCTAAAATCAGGAGAAAAGAGTTATAATATAATTATGGAAAACCTGATTAGTATTTTAAACTATCAAGAGTATGAAAAATTAAATGTAGGTATTACTATCAGATGTAATGTTGATCAAACTAATGATCAAGGAGCCAATTTTTTGATTGACGAATTAAAAGCATTAGGACTCAATAAAAAAATCAAAGGTTTTTATGTTGCACCAATTCACTCTTGGGGTAACGATGCACATTTAAAATCATTAGAAGTTGAAAATTTCGCCGACAAAGAAATTGACTGGTTGATGTATTGTTTGAAAAATGAATTTAGTTCTTCTATTTTGCCAGCTAGAAAGAAACAAACATGTATGGCGGTTGATCCGGCAGCAGAATTAGTTGATGCCTATGGTAATATTTATAATTGTACAGAGATATCCTACGTGCCTACTTATGATGATTCGGACTATATTTTAGGAAATTTAGAAACTGTATCTTCAGATAATTTATTACTAAAAAGACATTTCATAGATTGGTATGATTTAATTAAGGAAAACAAATCAAATTCTCCCTGTCATTCATGTAAGATATTACCTGTTTGCGGTGGAGCATGCCCCAAGACATGGAAAGAAGGGATTTTCTCCTGTCCTTCAATAAAATTTAATATTGAAGACCGAATTGCATTGTCATATTTAATTTCTCAAAAAGGTTTAGAGATTTTTGATGTATTTTAAATATTTTTATTATGGAAAAATGCTATAATATATATGAAGGTTTAGACCTTCTTGCAAAAACTAAAAATAATGATTACAAGGCTTATGCTAAATTCGATGAAGGTATTACTCTAATGATAAATTCAATTTGCGAAAATAAAAGAAATTTTTCATTTTATTATGAAAATTATAGTGACGCTCTAAAAGAATCTAGAAAAGGTAATATATTGGCTGCAGAAGCATTGATATCGAGAGCCAAAAAATATATTGATAAATCCCTATTAAATGAAGAAGAAAATAAATTATATGACTTGATTTGTACACCAGTTGACGCATACTTATTTTATAAAAAACAAGATTATACAGAAGCAAAATTGAGAACAAAAGAAACAATGATTTTAGATTCATATTTTGAAGAAAGATTTCCAATTGTTTTTTATCATAAAATTCAGCAAATGCAAAACTTAGCAAGAATTGCGTTGAGAGAAAATAAAATTAATGAAGCTTTGGATGTATTAAAATTAACATTTGCTCTTTTAATAAATAAAACTCAAATCTCATATTATGATATTTATTTTAAACCAGCATTCTTAAAATTAGAAACTGAAGAATTTAGAAAATCCATGATTTATGATATACTTAAAGAATTAATATCTACAGGAGAAAGTAAGGAAGAAAGTGAAAAATCTTATATTATGGATTTTTGTACTCAAATAATTAATAACCCATCTCTTAAATTAAATGACTTTCATATTTCATAAAATTTTAAAATTTATTATATTATTAATATTAGGTTTCTTATTTCAAAACAATTATGGTCAAATGATAAAAAGCAAATTAAATTTAAATGGAATAAACTTAAATGAAGTTAAGATTGAGAATGCAGGTAAGATATTTCTACTAAAAGGAATGGAAAATTCTATAGTAATAGAAAGAGAAATGGACAAATATATGCATATTGACTTTAAAATTGTTGACAATATAGCTTTTATTAGATGTACAAAATTTGTTGAAGAAAGTAAAGACATTAATGCCAACATTTACATTACTCTAAAAAGTGAGGATGTTTCAATTTCTGCTAAAAATATAGGGTCATTTCAAACTGAAAAAGATACATATTTTAATAAAATTAAACTTAAAATTGTAAATTGTGGAAAAATAAATCTACTAGTTGAATCTCAGTCTTTGTTTTTTAATTTACAAAATGTTATTTCATTTCGTGTTGGTGGTCATACAGATAAAATAACTTTTCACAAGAATAATGTATTAATTAGTAATTTGAGAAAACTTGATGTTAAAAACGATTAATAAGTTTAAGTATTAATGATTTTTTATAATTCTCAGAATTACCTTTTATTTACGAAACGACATTTAAATAATGAAATTTATTGCTCAATATGATCAAATGGACTGTGGTCCTGCTTGCTTAGCTATGGTATCATCTCACTATGGTAAAGAATTTAGTTTACAATATTTAAGGAAAAAAAGTTTTATTACTAAAGATGGTGTATCATTATTAGGAATTTGCGAGGCTGCTGGAAATACTGGTTACAACACAACAGCAATAAAATTAGAAATAAAAAGCTTTTCAAAAGAACTCTTACCTTGTATTCTTCACTGGAATCAAAATCATTTTGTAGTCCTTTATAAAATTTCAAAAAATATTTTCACAAAAAAATATATTTATAAAATAGCAGATCCCGGACATGGTTTTATTTCTCTAAGTGAGGATAAATTTAAAAAATCATGGCTTTCAGATGGTGAAAAAGGTATCGCACTGTTTTTAGAACCCACAGAAGATTTCTATAAACAAATCCCACCTGAAGAAGAAAAACTGTCTATAAAATATTTAATGAAATATTTAAAGCCCCATCAAAGTCAAATGGGCTGGATGCTTTTTCTACTTACTTTAGGCACTGTTACTACTTTAGTATTTCCTATTCTCACACAAAAACTAATAGATGATGGTGTAAATAAAAAGAATTTTTCAATCATTACTTACATTTTATTAGCACAATTAGCATTTTTTTTTGGAAATATTGTCATCAATATTTTCCGCAACTGGATTATGCTTGTTGTGGGAACAAAAATTAATATTCAAATTATTTCAGATTTTCTTAAAAAACTTTTAAAACTACCCATAAATTTTTTTGATACTAAATTAATGGGAGATTTCAACCAGCGTATTCAAGACCATGAAAGAATTGAAAATTTTCTTACATCACAAAGTTTATTAACGTTATTTTCCATCATTACTTTTTCTGCATTTTTTGTTGTGCTTTGGCATTATGATTTCAGAATTTTATTTGTTTATATGGCCTTGACGATTATTTCAATTATATGGTCGATCTACTGGATGAAAAAGAGAAAAATTTTAGATTATTTCCGATTCCAACAAAGAAGTGAAAACCAAGAATCGATTTACGAAATCATTAATGGTGTTTCTGAAATGAAACTGAACCAATTTGAAGATTTCAAACGCATGGAATGGGAACAAATTCAGCAAAAACTTTTTAAAATCAATATACGGATTCTGAAATTAGACCAAGTACAGCTTTCAGGGTTTGAGCTTATTAATCAATTTAAAAATATATTTGTCACTTTTATTTCCGCCTATTTTGTCATTAAAGGACATTTGACGTTAGGTGCACTATTAAGTGTTTCTTACATTATTGGGCAGATGAATTCACCTGTAAATCAACTGATTTCTTTTTTCCGTTCCTTACAAGATGCAAAATTGAGCTTATCACGCTTAAATGAAGTACAAAATCACCAAGAAGAAGAACAAAAAAATCACGTTCCCCTTTTAAGCAAAAAATATACGGAACAAAATGGTATTGAAAAAGGAATTTATTTTAAAAATGTTTCTTTTCAGTATGAAGGTCCCCAATCTCCCTATGTATTGAAAGACATTAATTTGTTTATTCCCGAAGGAAAAGTAACCGCAATTGTCGGTGCCAGTGGAAGCGGTAAAACAACTTTGATTAAAATGCTCCTAAAATTCTACAAACCTGCGTCTGGAGAAATACTTTTTAACCATTTGAATATTAATGATATTTCTCCATTGGATTTACGGAAAAATTGCGGAGTTGTAATGCAAGATGGTTTTATTTTTTCTGATACCATTGAAAGAAATATTGCAACAAGCGATGAAAATATAGACTATGAAAAATTAGACAAATCTCTACAAACCGCAAACATCAAATCTTTTGTAGAAGAATTGCCTTTGAGATTATATACCAAAATCGGAGCTTCCGGTAACGGAATTTCGGGCGGGCAAAAACAAAGAATCCTCATAGCAAGAGCAGTTTATAAAAACCCTCATTTTATTTTCTTTGATGAAGCAACGTCTGCATTAGATGCAGAAAACGAAAAAATTATTCACGATAATCTTCAATCTTTTTTCAAAGGGAAAACTGTAATTATTGTCGCTCATAGATTAAGTACCGTAAAAAATGCGGATCAAATTATTGTTTTAAAAAATGGCGAAATTGTAGAACAAGGAAATCATCAAAGTTTGGTTGAAAGAAAAGCAGATTATTATAATCTTGTAAAAAATCAGCTAGAACTTGGAAATTAGCCGTCCTACTTCGTAAATTATATTGAAAATAATTTAAATAACAACTAATAATTATATTTACACTTGCTTCCGTTATTAATACTTTTACAGGAATGCTCGTTTCCAATCTTTCAAACAAAAAAGGAAGCTGAACTTCATAAGGTGCTTTGATTTTCCGAAAAAATACTTTTTCAATCGCAAGGAAGAAATATATTTTTAAAATACTACCTGTCTAATTTTGTAAAAAAGTATTCTATTATTCAAAAAATCCTGGCAATGCTTTCAAATTTACTATTTTCTTTCAAAAGAAACATTAAAACTCTTTTTAATACCACAATTAATTGCAACCTCTTTTCCAAAACATCAAAAGCCCATACCCGGCAATGTTTTAGAAATGTGTTTGCTCCGCTTTCCTGCAAAAATGCGTTTTCGACCAAAGGGAGAAATTGCATTTTTGCCGCCCGATTTTTCAATCAAGCGACAAAAATTATAATTTTATAGGTTGTGAATAAAAATTTTTCAAATTCAGAAAGAACCCTCTGTTTTCGGTCATTCCGTTGCGGAACAAATTCCACAAAAGCGAACTTCCCATTTGTGCTAATGTTGAATTAATAAACAAATCTTGTTTTTCTAAAGCTTCTACCAAACTGCAACTCGGTGTATCGTCCTGCGTTTCGGATTGTTTTAAAAGTTTTCCAAATTCTTCGGTAACGAAAGGCAGATTTTCAACCGTTTCGTATTTGTCTGAATTGGGTTGTTTAATATTTCCGATAGTAGAGAGCAAAACCTGCCCCGAATATTGACTATTCCCAAAATCAATCCAGTATTTACACTGATTTCTGTACAATCTCCTACCCTCCTTTAATTCATTTAGAATTTCTGCAATTTCAAAACGTGGTTTCACATTATCCACACACGAAATATAAATTGCAGACTGCATATTTTCTTTTATTCGACTCAAAACATCTTTTTCAAATTTTAGAGTTTCAGCTTTCCAATTGGTTCCGAAAAATCTGTTGATACGGTTAATCAAAGCAACGGATTTATACAATCCCAACTCACTTTCAGCAAATAATTGTCTGCCCAAATTCGCTTCTGTTATTATGTCATCGTCCCAAAATCTCACGGACAAACCTGCGTGATTCAATTCTGTTAAAGCGTGGTTCATTCTTGCCAATGCTGTTAAAACTTGCGAACCTGTTCCCCCACCTCCGATTAAATTTACTGTTACAGGATTAGTAGGATTAAGCAAATCATTATCCGTAAAATGAACTTTCGGTTTTTCTAAATGTATCATTATAATAATTCTTTTAATGTTCTATTATTTTTTACTAAAATTTCTTTCGGGAAAAATTCTTTTGTTTCCACTTGTTTTTTCCAAAGATTTACACAATTTCCTTTTATCGGATTATGATTATT
>NZ_JBAVFG010000136.1:0-8498 GCF_049588135.1 Kaistella sp.
GAATTTTACTGTAACTTTTAATTCTGGGTTCTTTTGTGTTCATAATATTCAGCCATTATTTTTAATGCTTTATCGATTTCTTTTCTTAGAGTTTTCTGAGTTTTTTTCTGAAAACTATTGAAGAGAACAACTAATTTTCCTTCATCAAAACAGAAGAAAATTCGGTAAATATTGCTTTGATATTCAATTCTAATTTCGAATAAACCGTTTTCAATATGTTTCACGAATTTTTCTGAAATCCTTTCCTGAGTTTCGATGATGTCAAAAACATATTCTATTTTTTCAACAACTTTCGGGTTCAATGTTTTAATAAAATCATCAAAATAATGATCGAAAGTTATAATTTCTCTAATCATAGCAAAGTTAATAAAAGTTGTATAGTTGTGCAACTTATTTCGAGCGAACAATTACAATCAATTTTTCAATAATGTTTTCTTTAAATCTGAAAACATTTCCATTTTCCAATGCTTAAAAATATTTAGGATTCGGATGTATAAATGTATAATTAAAATCTTGAATGAAACATTCTGAAGAAATAATCCTTTGATTTTCTCCGTTAAAATTTTGCGTTTCTAAATTCAAAATCTCTGCAATTGTCGGGTGTTTCGGAGCTACGATATTGTAAATTTCAGATTTTTTTTCTGAATAAATCAGTTTTTCTACGATGGCAAGAATATCTTCAAAATGAATATAATTAACTTGTTTTTGAGGGTTTTCTGGAACTTTATTTTTAAAAATATTTTGGATGGAGCGTTCATCGCCCATTAATCCTCCAAAACGCAAAATATTGGTTTGAGGATATTTTTCTTTAATTAAATTTTCTGCTTTAAGAATATCTGTTCTTAAATGTTCGGTATCTTTTTCGGTGAAAGTTTTATTTTCCTGCGGATAAATTCCGGTGGAACTGAAAAGAATGGTTTTGGGAAATTGCTTGTTGAGTTTTTCAAAACCTTCAAACCAATCGTTCCTTGAAATTGGTATGCTGAAAATCGCAACATCAACATCATTTAAAAAATCAAAATTCTCAGTGGTGTTAAAATCAAGAACATGAACTTCTGAAGCGATTTCTTTTAAAGCAGATAAGTTTTCAGAAGAAGTAGTGGTGGCGATGATGTAATGGTTTTGATCCTTTAAATATTTGGATAATTTTTTCCCAATCCAACCGCAACCGATGATGGCGATTTTCATGATTTCAGAAACTGCGTAATTAAATTATTGATATCAATTTTTGCCACTTCTAATTGATCGTTGATCACGATTTCATCAAACTCATTTTTAAAGGATATTTCTTCAGTTGCTTTTGAAACTCTTGTATGAATAGTTTCCAGATCGTCGGTTCCTCTGGCAATCAGTCGTAATTCTAAAGCGGCAACCGATGGCGGCATGATGAAAATAGAAAGCGCATGGTCACCGAAATATTTTTTAAGAGAAATTCCTCCGATTACATCCACATCGAAAATAACGACTTTTCCGCTGTTCCATATCCTTTCGACTTCTGATTTCAGAGTTCCGTAATATTTATCGGTATATACTTCTTCAAATTCTACAAATGCTTCTGCTGCAATTCTTTCTCTGAATTCTTCAGGTGAAATAAAATAGTAATCGATACCGTTTCTTTCTTCGCCTCTTGCATTTCTGGTCGTACAGGAAATTGAAAATTCCAGTTCGGGAAAGTACTCCAAACAGTGTTTTACGAGCGTAGTTTTTCCACTTCCGGAAGGTGCTGAGAATATGATAACTTTATTCATTGAAATTAGAGATTTTTAGATGAGAGATATGAGAAATGTCTATTATCTCATGTCTTTTCGCCTATTGTCTTATAGTACGTTTAACGTTTGTTCTTTAATTTTTTCCAAATCATCTTTCATCATCACTACGAGTTTTTGAATTTCGGCGTGATTGGCTTTTGATCCTAAGGTGTTGATTTCTCGTCCGATTTCCTGAGAAATAAATCCGAGTTTTTTACCATTGAAACTTTCTTCGATCATCACTTCCAGATAATATTTTAAATGTTGTGTGAGTCGTACTTTTTCTTCAGCAATGTCTAATTTTTCGGTGTAGTACGCCATTTCTTGATAGAAACGGGTTTCATCAATCTGATCAAATTCGTTGAGTGATTTTCGGTAGCGTTCTTTCACAGCATCCATTCTCACTTCTTCGTAAGGGGTTATCAGGCGTAAGCAATTCTCAATTTTGCTAATATTCCGGTGCAGTTCTTCCTGTAGGATTCCACCTTCTGTTCTTCGGAAATTTTCAAATTTCGTTAAAGTTTCTTCCAATAATTCGATTAAGAAAATCCATTCATTGTCATTGAGCTCATCGCTTTTGGTAGAAATGGCTTCTGGCATTCTAACTGCCATTTTCAAATATTCGAAATCGGGACCATCTCCTGCCACCTTTTTCAATTCCTGCATATAAGCTTGTACCAAGTCGTGATTAATAGCTACATCATTGGCACTGTTAAGTGATTCGATATTGATGTAGCAATCGACTTTACCACGAAGAACTCTGTCGTTCAGCATTTTGCGGATTTCGAATTCTTTCTCTTTATATCGTAATGGGATTTTGATGTTGAGATCAAATGATTTGCTGTTGAGGGATTTAACGTCGATGGTTAATTTTTTGCCTTCGAAAACTCCTTCGCTTCTACCGAAGCCGGTCATGGATAAAATCATGTATTTACTTTATCTCACAAAGATAATTATTTAAAAACTTTTAAACTTAAAAAAGAAAGGCTAAAGTTTTCAGCAAGAGCAGAAAAGATTATTTTATATATTTGCAGTTAATAAAAGATTTAGAAATATGCTTAAATCGCTCTTTCATTGGAAAGTCTGGATAAATATACTTTTAGCGGCTGCAGTTTTCGTAGGTGCAGTTTGGCTAACGTTTCGGTGGTTAGAAATTCATACGAATCACGGAAAAGAAATCGCAGTACCCAATGTGATGAATAAATCGGTGCATGAAGCCATTAAAATTTTAGATGATTCTGGTTTAACTTATGAAGTTGACAGTTTTAAATACGATCCCAAATTCAAACCTTTCCAGGTTTTGCAAATCTATCCGTCACCAGGTTCTCGAGTGAAAGATGGCAGAACAATCGTGTTAAAAGTGAATCCAAGAACTTACGCGCAGGTTTCTGTTCCAGATATTTTAGATCGGTACAAAGGATTGGCATTTAGGCAATTGGAGCAAGTGGGACTGAAAGTTGGCGATACCATTTATGAGCCGAGCATTCAACGTGATGCTGTTTTGAGAATGTTATATAATGGTGCAGTTCTAAAGCCTGGCGCTTTGTTACCGCGTTTCTCAACGATTGATTTGGTAATTGGTACAGGTCCAAAAAGAAATATTAGCGTACCAAATCTTGTAGGTTTAACCGTACAGGAAGCCAAATTAGTTATTGCTCAAAATTTATTTGAAATAGGTTTAATTGAACATGAAGATGGTGGCGCAGATGAATCAGATATTGTGTACTATCAAGATCCGGCAGCATTTGATGTCAGAGATCAAGGAATGCAAATTGATATTTGGGTCAGTAAAAAAACTCCTGCTGAATTGGGCGCAAAAATTTCACAATTGAATTCAATCTACAGGATTAAAGATAGTTACGATCCGCAAAACTATGAAGAAACTCCTGTTTATAAAGAACCTTCGCCTGGTCGGAATGAACCTTTAGAGGAAACACCAAAATCTGTTGCGCCAAAAGTAGAAATACCAAAACCAGAAGTTAAAAAGCAGGAATCTCCAAAAACGACGACTGAGCAAAAGCCAAAAGTGGTCGAAACGAAACCAAAAGCTGTTACTCTTCAAGTCCCAGCAAAAGCTACTCCAACGAAAACCGAAGAGAAACCAAAGGTTAAAAAGGTAATTGTTGAATAGTTTTTTTTAATGAACATACAATCTAAAGCTTCAACCGAAAAGTTGGAGCTTTATCTTTCAAAAATACAATGACAGAAGACAACGAAAATTTCGCAGAAGAAGATTTTTTGAATCAGGAATCCAATGAAACTGAATCAGAAGGACTTTTTGAACACCTTTCCATCACCGTTGATAAAGGTCAGGAATCGATACGGATTGATAAATTCTTGGTGAATTTCAGACAGAATTCTTCCCGAAATAAAATCTCACAAGCCTGTCGCGCTGGAAATGTCGTGGTTAATGGTTCGCCGGTAAAACAAAATTACCGTGTAAAACCAGGTGATCAAATTTCGGTCTTGCTTACAAGTCCGCCGAGAGAAAATCTTATTATTCCACAAGATATTCCGATTAATATCGTTTATGAAGATGACGATGTGGTTGTGGTGGATAAAGCAGCCGGAATGGTCGTTCATCCCGGTCATGGGAATTATAGCGGAACATTAATTAATGCCCTGGCTTTTCATTTTGAGAAAAATGGGCAGAAATCAGATCTAGACCGGGTTGGTTTGGTTCATCGGATTGATAAAGATACTTCAGGATTATTGGTTATCGCAAAAAATGAATATGCCTTGAGTTTTCTGGCAAAACAATTTTTTGACCGTACGACCAAAAGATTATATTGGGCGTTCGTTTGGGGAAATATCGAAGATGATGAAGGAACCATTCGTGGAAATATCGGAAGACATTTAAAAAACAGAATGCAGATGGCGGTTTTCGAAGACGGAAGTTTGGGAAAACATGCGGTCACTCATTATAAAGTCATCGAACGGTTCCGTTATATTACCTGGGTAGAATGTAAATTAGAAACGGGTAGAACACATCAGATTCGGGCACACTTTAAACATATTGGTCATACTCTTTTTAATGATGAACGATATGAAGGCAGTCAGATTTTAAAAGGAATCAATATGCCGAAGTACAAACAGTTTGTGAAAAATGTTTTTGAAGTTTTACTGCGTCACGCATTGCATGCACACACGCTCGGGTTTATTCATCCGACAACCAAGAAGGAAATGTATTTCGAAAGTCCAATGCCAAAAGATATGGACGATGCTTTGAATAAATGGAGAAAATATTTAGAATCTTAGTTCCATAAAAACTTTTTATATTTGCTGAAAATTCACGCAACTTTTATTATGAGAAAAATATATACGTTATTTTTCGTGGTGGTCTTTCTCGGAAGCTACAAAAGTCAGGAAACATTGCCTTTTTACCAACAGTATTTGCTTGGTGGCGAGTTTCTTTTTAATCCTGCGCTTTATGGCCGTACTGATGATGTTGTGTTGAATTTAAACTACCAAAAACAATTTTCGAATTTCGATCAATCCCCTAATGTACAGTCGATTGGGATGCATGCTAACGTATTTGATAGAGTAGGAGCAGGATTGTCTTTTTTTAGAGATCAAAACGGACCGATTTCTTCCAATGGTATTTCGGCAGGTGCAGCTTATTTTATTCCGATTGATGATGATGGCGAACGAAAAAGCCAGTTCTCTTTTGGGATGAATGTGAATTTCTATAACATGAATATCGACCTGGGAATGCTGAGTCCGCAGGATCCTGGCGACCCGGTCTTAAGTTCAAATTCTCTGTTTTTAGTTTACGCAAATCTTGGGATGGCGGTGACTTACCGTAATTTTTTCGCTGGAGTTTCTGTGAATGATATTGCCATAACGAATGATATCCCTATTTCAAATGGGATCGAACCTGAACCAACTAAAATTTTACTCAACACCGGTTACAATTGGTATTTAACAGATGAGCTTTATGTAACACCATCTGTTCTGGCTAACTTTAATACCAATTCTTCAAAAATGGTCGATGTGAATTTAATGGCAACTGCTGCTGGAGATGAAAGTTCATTTTCTGCTGGTGCAAGTTTTAGAACTGCCAGCAATAAATTTGGGAATCAAAGTTTGGCTATTTCTCCTGTTGTAAAAGCAACCGTGAATAATTTCTTTTTTGGAGCAACTTATAATTTTGGACTTTCAGATATTCAACAATACGCTGGAAGCAGTTTTATGTTGAGCGTTGGTTATAAATTCGAAAATTTTATTAATACGAGAGGATATCGGTATTAGGGAGTTGTCAATGGTCAGTAGGGAATGGTGAATTTTTCAAACTTCAAACTGTCAACCTTAAAGCTGAACTCGACCTCAATCTTACCCACAATCTTGGCTCTTTTAACTTTTCCCTTTGCTCTTCTATAAAATGATTTACCTCCATATTCCTTTCTGCAAACAGAAATGCAGCTATTGCAATTTCCATTTTTCTACTTCTTTAAATTTTAAAGAGGAAATGATTGCTGCCATTAAAAAAGAAATTTCTTTGAGGAAAAATGAACTCGAAAATAAAAATCTGAAATCCCTTTATTTCGGTGGCGGAACACCTTCTATTCTTAAAGTTGATGAACTGAAATCGATTATTGATGAGGTTTCTAAGTATTTTGCCTTCGATCAAAATATAGAAATTACCCTTGAAGCCAATCCCGATGATTTGGATAAAAATTTCTTGAAAGAACTTTCGCAAACGGCAATTAATCGGCTTTCCATCGGAACGCAAAGTTTTTTTGATGAAGATTTAAAAATGATGAATCGTGTACATAATTCTGGTGAAGCTGAATCTTCTATCAAACGTGCGCAGGATTTTGGTTTCGAAAATATCAGCATCGATTTAATTTACGGTTCGCCCACTTCCAATTTCGAAATCTGGAAAGAAAATCTCAATAAAACCATCGAGCTCGAAGTTCCTCACGTTTCGTCTTATGCTTTAACTGTTGAACCCAAAACCACTTTAAACAAGTGGATTTCTCAAGGAAAAATCAATGCGCCAAAAGAAGCCGAGCAGAATAAAGAATTTTATTATATGATCGATTTTTTGAAAGATCACGGTTTCGAACATTACGAAATATCCAATTTTGGAAAGCCCGGTTTCCATTCCAAACACAATTCTGCGTATTGGAAATATCAGGAATATTTGGGCATCGGACCTTCCGCACATTCTTACAACGGACGAAACGAGCGAAGCTGGAATGTTGCCAATAACAAGTTGTATATCAATTTTTTAAATGAAAATAAATTAGCCAAAGAAACCGAAATTCTTTCAGAAAAAGATCAATTCAATGAAATGTTGATGATTGGTTTGCGAACGATTTGGGGGGTAGATTTACCATCTTTAAATCAAAAATTTAATGAAGAAATTTTAAATCATTTTCAAAAAGAAATTCAGCATAAAATAGAAGACGGCATTTTAATCATCGAAAATAATCATTTGAAAATCCCCGAAAAGCATTGGTTTCTTGCCGATGGAATTGCCTCGGATTTATTTTTGGTTTAAAAAAAATCGCACAAATCGCGATTTGTCCCTACTTGGCTCTCCAGATAGTTATCGGGATTACTTTTTACTTGGCTCTTTAATTTGTATTTTTGCAAAAATTTTCTTCCATTGAAAAATAAAAAACAGGATTTCAGCCATCTTTCTGCAAAACAACCGATTGGGATTTTTGATTCCGGAGTGGGTGGCTTAACGGTGGCAAAAGAAATAAAACGCTTGCTTCCCAACGAAGATCTCATTTATTTCGGCGATACCAAACATCTTCCGTATGGCGAAAAATCTCCGGAAGCCATTGTTGGATATTGCACCAAAATCACCCAGTTTTTATTGGATAAAAATTGTAAAGCGATTGTAATAGCCTGTAATTCGGCAACGGCAAATGCCTTGAAAGAAGTCCTGGATTTGGTGAGTGAGAAAGTGCCTGTGATCGATGTTATCAATCCTGTGGCGGAAAAAGTTTCTTACGAAATTCACAATAATGTGGGAGTGATTGCGACCAAAGCAACAGTGAATTCCGGACTTTATAAAAAATCGATTAGGAAGCACAATAAGTTTATCAAAGTTGATGAATTGGCGACTCCGCTTTTGGTTCCGGCGATAGAAGAAGGTTTCAAAAATCACCCGATTACGCATGCGATTGTTTATAATTATTTGAGCAACAGTAAATTAAAAAATATAGAAACTTTAATTTTGGGCTGTACGCATTATCCTTTACTGATTGATGAAATTAAACAATATTACGGAAGCCGAGTTCGCGTCATCGATTCGCCGAATATCGTTGCCAATCAATTGAAAATTACTTTGGATAAATATCATTTACTCAATGATAAAAATGCGAACCCGAAATACCATTTTTATCTTTCGGATATTACTAAAAACTTCGAGAAAATCTCCAAGAAATTTTTCGGGAAAACCATTGATTTGGAGCTGAAAGTTTTATAGTTTTCTAAACCACAAAAAATGATCGTTTTTGTAGTTTTCAAAACAAATATGAAACAGATGAGTTCGCGACAAGAAAAAAGGCATAGGCTGCTCCAGCGGAGCAATATCTGTGTGGAAAAGAAGATTGTATAATGATATAGCGTTCCAGGGGAACGCTATATTTTTCGCTTGATATTTATGTTTTATGGCTCGCTCCTGGGGAGCTCAACTTTTATTGGTTGCTGTTTTTCTACCAATCGTTCGCCGCTCTGCGGCTTTTTTAATTTTTAAACCACAAAGGTCAAAAAAGATTATCGCTCTTGCGG
>NZ_JBAVFG010000137.1:0-9450 GCF_049588135.1 Kaistella sp.
GTTATGTTTTGGTCGCTTTCAGTATTTTTATCTTCTTACAAAGTTTCAAAAAATTCAATCAATTTGATAAAAAATTAGAAGAAGCCGAAAAAACAGAACAAAAAATCATTCAGAAATGAAAGAAATACTTCTACCCAAATCTTTAAAAAAAGGAGAGCAAATCGCTATTGTTTCTCCCGCTGGATCGGTTGAAGAAAAGCAATTAGAAAAGGGTTTGGAAATGATTAGGCAAAATGGTTTTGAACCCGTTTTAGGCAAACATCTTTATGCCAAATTTTCAAACGGTTACAATTACGCAGGAACCGAAAAAGAGAGAATTTCTGATTTGAACTGGGCTTTTAATAATGAAGATATTTCTGCTATTTGGGCTTCCAGAGGCGGTTACGGTTGCCAACATTTATTAAGACATTTACAACTTTCAAAATTCAAGAAAAACCCGAAATGGTATATTGGTTATTCCGATAACACCGCGATTCAGAGCTATTTATTGAAGAATAATTTCGCTTCTATTCATGGACAAACCATTAAAACATCAAGTTTTGGAGTTACTGATGAAAGTTATGATTTGATTTTCGATATTTTAAAAGGAAAGAAACCAAATTACATTTTAGAAAGCAATCCTTTCAATAAAAAAGGAACGGTTGAAGGTCAATTAATTGGTGGAAATTTGGCTTTAATTTATGCACTGCTCGGAACGCCTTATTCTTTCGATTTTAAAGATAAAATTCTTTTCATAGAAGACATTGGCGAAAATTATTACGCTTTAGATCGAATGTTGATGTCGCTTGATTTAGCCGGTGTTTTCAGAAAAATTAAAGGCTTAGTTATCGGCGGAATGACCAATATGGGCGATGAAAAAGACAACAAAAACTACGAAGAAAGTTTCGATGAATTTGCTTATCAACTTATTTCACAGAGATTAGAAAAGTGCAACTTCCCTACCCTTTTTGGTTTTCCGAACGGACATATTTTTGATAATCGTCCATTGATTATTGGAGCAAAAATTAAGATGGAGGTTGAGAATAAAGTAAGCGTTATTTTTTAAAACTTTGACTATTCAACTTTAAACCTAGAATCTTTAAAGCATGGCAGAACATAACGATTTCGGAAATCTCGCAGAAGATTTAGCAACTGATTTTTTAGCCCAAAAAAACTATAAAATTTTGGCAAGGAATTTCCATTTTCAAAAAGCCGAAATCGATATTGTAACCGAATTTGAAAATCAAATCGTAATTGTTGAAGTAAAAGCCAGAAGTTATAATACGCTGATTGACCCGCAAGAAGCCGTTACGAAGAAGAAAATAAAATCGATTGTGTTATGCGCCGATTTTTTCATGAAAGAAAAAAATATCGATAAAGAAGTTCGTTTTGATATTATCACCGTTCTTCCCGATGAAAAAGGCAAATTAATAATCAACCATATCGAAGACGCTTTCCAGATCTTCGATGCCAATTAATCCTCACCCTAAATCCCTCTCCAAAAGAGAGGGACTTTAATAGAAAAAAATATGAAAACAGCACTCATCACTGGAGCCACTTCCGGAATCGGAAAAGCTACCGCAAAACGACTTGCAAAAGAAGGATTCCGATTGATTCTTTGCGGGCGAAGAACTGAAGTTTTAGATCAACTAAAAACAGAACTTTCTGCTCATACCGAAATTTTTAGTTTAAACTTTGATCAACGGTATTTTAATGAAGTTGAAACTGCTTTCAATTCAATACCTGTCGATTGGAAAAACATCGATATTCTCATTAATAATGCAGGAAATGCACACGGTTTAGAATCACTAATCGATGCCAGTATTGATGATTTAGATATGATGATTGACGGTAATGTTAAAGGACTTTTATACGTTTCGAAAATGGTTATGCCCGGAATGAAAGAAAGAAACACTGGACATATCGTAAATATTTCTTCTGTGGCAGCGAGACAAACGTATGCCAATGGTGTAGTATATTGTGCATCAAAAAAAGCAGTTGATGTGATTTCAGATGGAATGCGTTTAGAATTAACCGAATTTGGAATTAAAGTCACCAATATTCAACCTGGATCTGTAGAAACCGATTTTTCTAAAATAAGATTTAAAGGTGACGAAAATCGTGCAAAAACAGTTTATCAAGGTTATGAACCTTTGAAACCCGAAGATATTGCTGATGCGATTTCGTATTGTATTGCTGTACCAAAGCATGTTATGATTTCTGATTTAGCAATTTACCCGAGTGCTCAAAGTGAGCCGAGAACGATTTATAGAAAACCATGAGATAATTAGGTAATCAGAAAATGTGATAATATCTTTGTGAAAATTATCTCATCAGCACATTTTCAAATTATCACATTAAAAAAATGAAAATCCTCCACATCGAAACTTCCTCCAAAAATTGTTCTGTCGCTATTTCTGATGGTTTAGAATTGCTATGTTTGTGCGAAGAAATTTCAGAAAATTATAAACAATCCGAAAGTTTGCACACTTTCGTTGAATGGGCTTTAGAAGGTGCAAAAATCTCACTGAAAGATTTAGATGCTGTGAGTTTGGGAAAAGGTCCAGGTTCTTATACAGGACTTCGAATCGGCGCTTCTTCGGCAAAAGGTTTTTGTTATGGACTTGGTATTCCATTAATTGCCATCAATTCTTTAGAAACGATGATAGAGCCGTTTTTAAACAAAGGGTATGACTTTATTATTCCATTAATTGATGCCAGAAGAATGGAAGTTTATTCAGCCGTTTTCGATGGTAATTCAGGCGAAATGATTACTGAAACCGAAGCAAAAATATTAGATGAAAACTCTTGTCAGGAATATCAAGATAAAAAGATTTTGTTCGTAGGAGATGGCGCTAAAAAAGCAAAAGAGATTCTTCAACTTCCAAACGCAGATTTTGATGAAACTGTTTATCCGTCGGCAAAATACTTAATAAAAAAAGCAGTCGAAAAATTCGATAAAAAAGATTTCGAAGATGTAGCCTATTTCGAACCCTTTTATCTGAAAGATTTCCAAGGAGTGAAAAAGAAAAAAAGCGAAGAATAATCTTCGCTTTTTGTTTCATTTATTTTAAGCTCTCTGCGGGCAGTCTTGCACTTTTCACTTTCATTATATTTGGCTGCATTCCATTTGCTTTGGGTGATCCAGGCTGCTCAGATTGGCTGTTAAAATTTGGTCGAATTGGTGGCACTGTGTTTTCGGAATCTAAAGACTGATTAGAATCTTCGACAGTAGCTGCTGGCTGGTTTGTACTAATTGTATTGCCTTGATCATCCAATTTTTCGACTTCTAAATCACTTTTCAGATACTTCAGCATTTCTCTTGCTTTTTCACCTTCTGGTGTTTTAGCATAGTTTAATGCAATTTGTTCTAATTGTAAAATCATGATTTCTTTGCCAGCAGTTTTTCCACTATTAAAAGCGTTTAACAAAGAAAATTTAGGAACCAACGCATCTTTTGGATATTTTTCCAGCGCAACATCGATTAAGGTTTTGCTTTCATCATACTTTTCCTTATCATACAAATCAAAAGCTTGAGCATATAATTTTTCTACTTCCTCATCTGATTGTGAGAAAGAATTATTTTTAGGATTTCGTACAAATTCTGCGTAAGAAGTATAAGGATATTCTGTTAAAATCATTTGTTTTGCTCTGTCGGCAGCACTTGGTGTTTTCTCATAATTGAAAGCAAAAATCTGATATAATGCTTGTAATTTAATATCTTCTTCTGGTTGTGTATCCACTAAATCATAGAGGGTTTTTGTGGCAAGCGGCGTATCAGAAAAATAGGTTTCGTACATTCTTCCTAATCCCAAACTAGCGGTATCTCTGGCTTTTTTCAAAGCTAAAATATCTGCAGTTTTGGTAGGGATTTTCTCAATATAAAAACTCGGTTCTAGCCTTCTGGGATCTGGCGCGCTTGTAATTCCCATCGCTTCATTTTTCAGATCTTCAATGGAAGAACTCTTCACCAAAGTCCGCCAGTTGTCATTTAATGAACGGTTTCCCCAGATTTGTTTAAAAGAAGATTCTCCTTTTGCAACCGTACCAAGATTGGCGAAATAAAATCCTCCTTTGGTATTTCCAAAATCCTGAAATCCACCTGTATTTCCTGCGAAAGGAGAGTTTGCCGAATAGTCTCCAGTATCAAAACCTTTGCTTCTTTCCGCTTTTTTTCGCTCTAATTCTTCACGTGCTTCTTTGGTTTTTATGCCTTCAATGAGTTTATTGAAATAAGCAATTCTTTCTTCTTCAGGCATTTTGGTTAAAGCCAAAATACTGTCATTCTTTTTGATTAAATAATAATTTGCAGAAACTTTCTTAATGTTCGCCGATTGTGCTTCCAAAAGAATTTTTGAAGGTTGATAGGTCATTACCGCCAATGAAGAGTCGTAAAAAGCACCAGCAGAAAGATAATCGCTCTTTTCAAAATAGGCTTTTCCAATTTCATAATAAGTCAATCCACGAACTTGCGGATCAGAAATTTTTTCTTTCAGTGACTGTGCAAAAAATGCTTTAGCTTCTTCTTTTTTCCCGGCTTTATTTGCCATCAAACCCAACGCATAATAGAACTCATTTTTACGGGAAGCATAGGTTCCTTTTTTACTTATTTTTTCTAAATAAGATTTTGCTCCTTCGTAATCATCATCTTTTCCGTTAAAGGTTTTTGCAATTTCAATTTGAGATTTTACTTCAAATTCAAAATCATTCGCATTTTTATATGCTAAAGCGAAACTTTCTCTAGCTTCCTCATTTCTACCAAGTTCTGATAAAACTTGCCCGCGTAAGAAAGCGATTCTACTTCTTAATTTCCGGTTCTTATTAACAACGTAGGCATCATCAAGTTCGTTAACTGCATCTTGTTTTTTACCCGATTGCAATAACATTTCAGAATAATAAATTTCTAGAAGTTTGCGGTATTCTTTCTTGATTTTGCTTTTTTTCAAATCTGCGAAAACCTCTTCTGCTCGGTGATAATCTTCCATTTTAGAATACGCCTGCGCTTGATAAATTTGTGCGAGAGGAATTCTCTTATCTTTTCCCATATTGGCAAAAACAACGTTCAATCCGTCTAATGCTTCTAATGCTTTGTTTCTGTATAATCTAGATTGCGCCAGCAAAATATAAGCATCGAACATTTTTTTATTTTTCTCCTCGCCGCCCTTCATTACCGAATATTTTGAGATGGCTTTCAATGCTTTAGCTTCTGAAATTTCTAAGATAGAAGCACCTTTTTTCAATCCAGAATTTTGCCCAAAATTACCGTGAGATGCCGATGAACCTCCCGGCGGAGAAGATGGAGCAAAGGAATTTTGACTTCTATTTGGTGATGATGATCTTGTACTAGATTCCATTGGATCATCTCCAAACATCCCACCAGAATTCGCTTGAAAATTAGTTCCAAGAGGTTGCTCATCATAAGTCAATAACTGAATATAAGGAGCATAGAAATTGTCTTTATGAGCTTTATCTCTATTTTTCAATTCCGTTTCCAACGCATCTTTACTGTTATAGAGCGTATTGTAGTAAGAGAAAAATCCTTTCATAAATGTAGAATCATTTGTCTTTTTTCGAGTAGAACACGAATTAAAAACCGAGATTGCTAAAAGGAAAAGTATCGTTTTTTTCATTATCAGATAATAACTTTCAAATCAGTATTTTATTATTAAAACACCTGTTAATTTTGTAAAAATAATGATTTTTTGTTTTAGGAAGATGCTTGTTCGAAATCTTTTAAAAGAGAATACACCAAATGGGTTGGTAATCCCATAATCGTGTAGAAACTTCCTTGGATGTTTTTGATTTTTGCCATTCCCAACCATTCTTGTATTCCGTAGCTTCCGGCTTTATCAAAGGGTTTGTATTTTTTAATATAAAAATCTAACTCTTCATTATTAATGTCATCAAATTCTACATTCGCAACATCGGTTCTGGTAATGGTTTTTTTTAAAGTTTTCAACGTAATTCCTGTATAGACCTGATGCGTTTTCTCCGAAAGTTTCTGCAACATTTCTTTGGCATGAAATTCATCTTTTGGTTTTCCCAAAATTTCCTGATTGAGCGCAACAATCGTGTCTGCAGTGATTAATAACTCCCCTTCCTTTAAAGATCGAAATGCATTTGATTTTAATTCTGAAAGATAAGCCGCGATTTTATCGACTTCTAAATCAGACGGATAAACTTCATCGCAATCTACAGAAACGACTTCAAAATCGAAACCTAACTCTTTTAATAATTCTTTTCTACGTGGTGAATTTGAGGCTAATAATATTTTCATATCAATTTTGAAATCAATTAATTAAGTACTTTTTGTATCATCTTCTAACCATTTTCCTTGAACTTTCATCACTTGTTCGATGACATCTCGCACCGCTCCTTTCCCACCCTGAATCGGCGAAATATAATCTGATATTAATTTAATTTCGGGTACTGAATTTTCTGGACAGGCAGAAATTCCAGAAATTTTCATCATTCCCATATCAGGCAGATCATCGCCCATCGTTAGAATTTCTTCATTTTGTAAATTGTACTTGGTTTTGAATTCTTCAAATTTTTCCAGTTTATTGCCAATTTTAGCATAATAATCTGTAATTCCCAGATAGTTAATTCTGTTTCTTACCATCGGATCATCGCCACCGGTAATTACACAAATCGGAAAATTGTACTTTCTGGCTTTCACTACAGCATAACCATCGAGCACATTCATTACGCGACACATGCTTCCATCGGGCATCAGGTAAACGCTTCCATCAGTAAAAACACCATCAACGTCAAATACAAAGGCTTTTATGTTTTTTAAATTCGATTTATAACTCATACATTTTCTTTATCGATTCATTCATTATTTTATAAATTTTCAACTGTTCTTCATCTGAAATTAATTCTTCATGAAGTTTCAAAACCCGTTCGTCATTTCTTACTGCAGGACCGGTTTGTGCTAATTTAGGTTCTAAAATTTCAATTTTCTCGGTGGTTTCTTTAATTAAAGGTAAAAAATAGTCAAACGGAATTTCTTGCGAATCTGAAATCTCTTTGGCTCTTGCAAAAAGATGGTTCACAAAATTACACGCAAAAACTGCGGTAAGGTGAATATATTTTCTCTTTTCATAAGTTGAAGTCATTACTTTTTTTGAAATATTTAAGGCAAGTTTTTTCAACAATTCTAAATCCTGATTATTTTCTGCTTCAATGAAAAAAGGAATTTCAGCATAGTTGAGATCTTTCGATTTCGAAAAAGTTTGCAACGGATAAAAACTGGCTTTTCGGTAATTTCCTTCTAAAATTTCTTTTGGTAAAGAACCTGAAGTATGTGCTACCAAACAATTTTCTTTGTTAATCATTTTTGAAACCTCACCGATAGAACTGTCGCTGACACAGATAAAATACAAATCAGCATCGTCTAAATAACTGGTGGAAAATGGAATTTGTAATTGATCGGAAATGAATTTTAAATCGTTTTCGTTTCGTCCAAAAAGCTGGGAAACCGAAATTTTATTTTCTTGAAATGCCTTGGCTAAATGGTAAGCAACATTTCCCGAACCGATGATGACAATCTTCATAAAAAGAAATATAAACAAAGATACTTATTTTGGTTTGGACTAAAAATTGAAGCGTTAAATTTAACTTTTAAATATATTTACCATCCAAACAACGAAAGCATCTCAATGAAGATCCAGGAAGCCGAAATTATCGAGTTGATGTCAAGCGACAAATCCCGTGAAAAAGGTGTTCGCCTGATGATGGATGCTTATCAGAGCAGGTTATATTGGCATATTAGAAGATTTGTTGTAGATCATGATTTGTCACAGGATATTTTGCAGGACACGTTTATTAAGGCGTATCAAAATTTTCACCAGTTCAAGCAGGAAAGTCAATTATACACGTGGCTGTACCGAATTGCAACCAATGAATCACTGCAACAATTGAATAAGTTGAAGAAAATGCAGAAAGCTGATGAGGATTCTACCAATCATTTGCAAAATTTAGTAGCAGACAACGTGCAACCAGATGCCGATGAAATTCAGATTTTATTGCAAAAAGCAATTAATTCTTTGCCTGAGAAACAGAAATTGGTTTTCAATATGAGGTATTATGACGATTTGCCTTACGAAGAAATCTCGCAGATTTTGGAGATGTCGGTCGGAACTTTAAAGACCAATTATCATTATGCGAAACAAAAGGTAGAGGAATATATTAAACAGAATTACACAGAATAAGAACCTTTAGAATGAAAGAGTTTGATATCGAAAAATTAAAACGAGAAAATGTTTTCAAAACACCAGATGGTTTTTTTGAGGACGTGCAAAACAAGGTGTTGCAAGGAACTATTCCTGTATCACAAGGAAGAATAATAAAATTAAATTGGGTGTACGGAGCAGCGGCTGCCATTGCACTTTTTATCGGAGTGGCTGTTTTTACTGATTCAGAACTTCCAGTAGAATCTCAATTGATTGGTCAAAACGCTTCGAGGGGCAATGAGCTTGTAAATTACACATTATCAACTGATAAGCGCCAAACAGAAGAAGCGGTTGCATTGCAAGTTTTAGAAAACGATTTAACTTCTGTAGCCCAAGCTCATCAGAAAGTTAATACAGAATCGAATTCTATGTCGATGAAAGGGAGCGCAAGTTTTGCTAATCAAAATAAACAAAAGACATTGCACAATCCTGAAATGCAAGTCGATCAGATTCTTGCAAGTTTTACTTCTGCTGAATTGGCTGATGTAGGGAAAAATACAGAACAAGACATTTATTTGGATTTGTATAATTAATAAAACAGTATGAAAAAAATAGCAGCAGTAATAATTCTGATCTTGGCAGTACAATTGAGTTTTGCGCAACAACAAAATTATGACTGGAAAAACATGAAGCCTGAGCAACGAAAAGAAGTGATTAATAAAATGAACCCTGAGGAGAGAAAGTTACTTTTGAAGGAATTTCGTGAGAAAATGATTATCGCCGAATTAGCAGTTCCAGAAAATAGTCAACCAGAATTTAAAAATATTTATAGCCAATATCAAGACAAACAAAACGACATAAAATCAAAGTTCACGGCTAATGAAGATTACGAAAATATGAGCAGCGAAGAGGCGGTAAGACAGCTCGATCAAAGTTTCGAAGTCGGGCAACAATTGCTCGACAATAGAAGAAATTATGCGCAAAAATTCATGAAAGTAATTTCCCCGCAACAGGTTCTACAAATGTATCAAACAGAAGGCAAAATGCGCAACAAGATTTTAGATAAAAAACAAGACAAGCATCAAAGCCCTAGCCCACAGAAAAAACGACCATAATAGTTTATTTTTTTTAATGTTCGAGTGACCTCTGCAGATTTTTGTAGAGGTCGTTCTTAATTCTTGCGAAATTTCTTATTTTCACCACAGAAAATAACTCCCCATGATAAGAATACTTATACTTTTTCTTCTACCTCTATTTGTTTTTGGACAAAAAAAAGAAATCATTAAACTTAATT
>NZ_JBAVFG010000138.1:0-5558 GCF_049588135.1 Kaistella sp.
GTTATGATGTGATCTCAATTGTTCAGCAAATAAATCAATGTTCTGTTTCAGATGCGCTGAAATATTTGAAGAAATTTGATTTTTCTATTCAAAAAAATGACAGAATTGAAGAAAGCGACCGAAGCAAAAATTATTCTATAATTAAATTGAGTGAAATTCAGCATCCTGCATTAATCCAATATTTAAAATCCAGAAAAGTGCATGAACAAAAAGATTTAGTGCAAGAAATTGAGTATATATTGAATGGTAAGAAATATTTCGGAATCGGTTTTTTTAATAGTACTGAAGGAGTGGAAATCCGAAATAAATATTCTAAAATTTGCTTAGGTAAAAAGGATGTTACTTTAATTGAAAATGAAAGAAATAAGAACAGAGAAATTGTCGTTTTTGAAGGTTTTTTCGATTATCTAACTTACCGAAATATTGAGAAAATAGAAAATTTTAATTCAGATTATCTGATTCTAAATTCTACAGCAATGCTTTTTAAAGTTGACGAAATTTTGAAAAAATATGATAAAATTTCACTTTTTTTGGACAATGATGCAAATGGAAAAACGACCAAGGAAATTACTCAAAAAAAGTATAAAAATGTTGAGGATTGCTCTTTATTGTACTTGGGTTTTAAGGATTTGAATGAGTGGTTTTGCACAAAAAAATAAGAGACCAAATTGAAAACAAGTTTATAGCTCTTTATATTTCAAAATGGCTTCTTCAAAATCATCTTTTATAAATTCCCAATGTTTTCCATGAAGACAAATAGGATTGAAATCATCATCTGCAAGAATGAAATTGGTGAAATTTTCTAAAATTAATTCTTTGTCGTGGCTGTATGGATAACGTTGCAGATGGAGTTCCAGCATTTTATTAATACTGTAATCAGGAAGAACTTCATGCAGATCCCAAAAATCTTTTTTTCGTCCACCTCTTTGTACCACGTCAATTTTCATTGCAATGATTTCCTCTATCGTTGCAAATCGAATTTCATCTTCTATTTTTGCAGGTTGTATATAAGAATCGGTATAATACAAATCCAGTTTAACCGTATTTTCTTTGTCAGTTCCGATGAAATAAGATTTCCCCATTGCAGGTTCCAATTCAGAAAAAGTATCGATGTAAGCAAAATTACTTTTGAGAAAGAGATCAATTTTTTCAAAATCAATGCTTCCATATTGCAAATCGCTGAATAAATCAATATCCACCGAAATCCGGTGTCCCAATTGCAAACTTAAAGCTGTTCCGCCTACCAATCTGAAATTTTCAAAAACATCAGATTCCATAAGGATTTGAAGACTGTTTTTCAGTACATCATTTACTGTGTTATAATACAACATAGTACAGAATTAAGAAATTGGATGAAGTTGCATTGGCTTCGTCTTTTTAGAATGAAGAGCGGTATTGATTTTCTGTTGACCATAAAAACGCGAAATTTCCGTCTTTTCTTCTTCGTTTCCACGTTCAAAAATACGATGGATAACCGCCTGATATTGTTTGTCCCAATCTATTTGATTAATGTCTGTATCCCAAAATAAGGATTTTCGGAGAATAGAAAGGTTAGGACTGTGGTTTTGTATTTTTTCTTTTTCTTTCCATATTTCGTAATAACTCTGAAGAATGACAATTGTTCCTTCTTCCAGCTGCAATTCTTTTTCTATTTTTAAAGCTAAAGAAACAGGGATATTTCTTCTTCCTTTTGTTATCTCATTAAATGTTTGAGGATATTCGCCCACAGCTATGGCAAAAGGTCTCTTTTTGAGCGAACGTTTTTGTAGTTCTCGCTCAAGAATAATTCCCGGATGGATGCCTTTGTATTTTATAAGTTGTGAATTCATACTACAAATATAAACAAATTTGTTTACATTTTATAAAAGCAGATTTGATTTAATTATTCATGGAAAAACATTTCTTATCATGTTTTTTTTTCAAAATATTGCAGATCAATATTACTTGTTAAATCAGCTTCTAACTCAGGTCTGGCTTTTTACTATTGCAAATGTAGGAAAGCATCATTCACTCAAAAAAATCTTTTTGGGTTTCTAAAAAAATTCTCTCCACTTCGCTCCGACAATTTTCCCAGACACTCCTAAATCCTACGGACAAAAAGATTTCAAGCCCGATTCAAAACATGTATTCAATTAAGAGAACTGAATCGGGTTTTGTGTGCCTGATACTTTCCTATAATCATGGGCAAAGAAAAAGCCGGAACCTCAGTTATACGAATCAATTCAATCACAGTTGCTCTTTTACATCAATGAAAATTATCAAACGAAACAACGATAAATAATGCTTTTCTAATTTGAAAAAAGCATAAAAAAGAAAAAAACCGAGTGTCCTCGAAACCAAATCAATTTAATCGAAAAATTTCAACTGAAAAAAAATAAGTATTAACAATCAAAAACAAAACATTATGAACATCATTGGAAGAATTACCAAAAACGCAGAAATCAACACGTTGAAAAACGACAAACAAGTTGTGAATTTCTCAGTAGCCATCAACGACAGCTACAAAAACAAACAAGGTGAGCGTGTAGAGCAAACGACTTATTACAATTGCTCCTATTGGATAAGTCCAAATGTCGCAAAAATCCTTAACAAAGGAGCTTTGGTCGAGTTAACTGGCAGAGCAAGTTCGAGTGCATGGATTGGAAAGGACGGCGAAATCCGTTCGGGATTGAATTTCCATACCTCAAATATCAAATTACACGGTGGTGGTAAGAATTCGGAAGTAGAAGATATACCATTTTCAAAATTGAAGAAAACCGCAGTTACACAAGAAGAAACAGATGATGATTTACCTTTTTAATTTTCATCAATTAAACAGAAAAAATCATCTAAAATTCAAAGTTTTTAATCTAAAATTTAACGAAAATGCAAACCAATTTTTTTAGACAAATCGCCAATATCAATCTTACAGGCGATTTACAAATTACATTAACGCAAACCACAGAAAATAATTATGTAGTTTCCGTACTGCTCAAAAACGAGCGGTGTGGTGATGAAGCGAGGAAGACCATTCCGCCACTTAATTTAAGAGGAACAGCGGAAGATTTAGACAACGGTTTTTTCGAAAGTATAACACAGCCTTTACAAACCGCTTCGGGATTAATGGTGGATATGGAAAGTTTTATGAAACAACTTGAAGTAGCCAAAAAGAAATCGGCAATGGAAAAGGAGAGATCCGACAAGGAGAAAAAAGAAAAGGAGACCAAAGACAAAAAGTACAACGAATCATTACAGAAAGCCGAGGAACTTGAAAAAGAGGGTAAATATAAAGAAGCGTGGTCTGTTCTTCCGAAAGGTTCGGAATATCCCGAATACGCTGAAATTATTCGCAAAAAACAAGATGAATACGAAAGTCATTTTGCACCAAGTCTTTTTACTGAAAATCAACCCTAAATCCTCATTTCAAAAACCTAATCCCTAAAACCTAAATATGTTATTAGCAACGCAATTAGAAAGAGTTTTTATACTCAAAGATAAAGGACAGGAAATCCGATTGACTGACCCCGAACCGAAATGGAGTGTAGAATCCGTGATGAATTTTTATTCCAATACTTACCCAATTCTAACCATCGCCAAAGTTTCTGCACCACAAATTAAAGATGATACGATTCAATACAAATTTGAAAGTGTGATGGGAACAAAAGGATAACAGGTTTATTGCGGTTGGCTTTTAACAATTAGTATTAAAGCCAACCGCCATTTGCCAATAATTAACAGCAAAATAAAAATGAATGCAACCCAAAACCATATCAGGATTAATAAAACCACCCGAAGAAAAAAAACAGAAACAACTTCACCGACAATTGGGAGAATTTACAGATTGGATGAAACAGGAAAAAGACACTTCAGAAATCCAAAAAGACCAAAGGAAATCAGTTCCGATAACTCAACTTCCAATGGTTTTTTGAAAACTACTTTTCTGCCAAAACTAAAAGAATATGAAACTGAAACAACTCAACAAAATGGCAGAAAAATTACCAAAATGGAAAGGGATTTTTACCAATCTCTTTCCCGATTGGCAAATCACTATGGAATAAACCCAATGCCGACAAAAGAGTTTGAATATCCGTATAATATTACACTTTCACTGTTTGATGTGGAAAAACAATTGAAAAATAAAATCGAAAATTGGGATAATATTCGATTAATTCAGAAAGAGAACAAAACCTATTTCATCAGCGAAGAAAGATGCAATTCTGGTTCGAACCTTTTTTACATTCCTGTTATTCCGCTTTACAAAATTTTGAAAAATAAGCAACGGAAAAAATCGGCTCAATTGCTTTTGTCTGTTTGTGCTTATTTGTACCGAAATGCTGATATTCCTTACTTCCGACAAGAAAATTCTTATCTGTATTGGAATTACGAAATGCTGACGGATTGGCTTGAAGAGGATGAAGAAATAGACGAAAACCATCTCTACAAAAAAGAACTTCAACAAGCGGAAATTATTGGTGATTTAATGGAACAGAAAATTTCGCACCGCAAAAATTTAGAAATATTTGGGAAACGGCTTGAAAAATTTAAACCCAAAGACGATTTTGATGAAGAATGCTTTCAACTTTCAAAAAAGGCACTTCAACTTTATAATGATTATCCCGAAGAATGTTATTTCCGAAATGCTCATTTTAATAATGTTCCGAAGCAGGAAAATGCGGAGGAAGATGAATATTATGATGAAGAAACGGTTGTTTCAATGGATAAATATGTTTCTTTTTTTGCTGATGATAAAGGATGGGTTTATCAAAATCTTATTGATTGTGTAAATAATGAGTTTAATGAATATGCAGAATTACAAGAACCAATGATTTTTAAAGCTTTCAACGGAAGTGATATTACCAAAAATAACCTTGATTTTGAAAACCGTCTGTTTGAGATTTTAATTCAACTTTCAATATTATTAGGAAGTTAATTTCAAAAAAAATGAATGTATTTCATTAAATAAATCCCAAAAAAATAAAAATTAACGATATGGAAAACGATAAAACAAAAAACGAAATCATTGATATTAGCAACAATTTCGGGATACTTTATCACCCAAAATCGGCATTGGTTTTTTATCAAACTGAAAATCCTAATCGCGAAACTTATGTGGAATTTTTCGATATGGACGAAAATGGAAATCCCATCAACGCTCATCCTTTGACCGTGAGAGAGGCACAAAGACTTTCAAAAACGCTGAATATTCAAAATAAAAAGGATAAAGATTTTTTGAAACCGAAAGGTATTATTTCTCCAAGTATTTTGTTTACTGATTCTTCTGAAAATGGAAAAGTAATTTGGTTTACCCAAGAACAGGAAAGAGATTTGTTTTTTGTGAAAAATCTGAATATTCCCAACGGAAAAGCAAATGTTCCGCCACTTCTTTGGATTGCAAATAAACAGAATTTGAAAATTTTCGCTTTAGAAATCGACCAACGTCCCGATGAAAGTACGTTACTTTTCCACGCTCCATTTTTTAATGTTTATGAAAACGGAAATGTTTGTATGGGAACGGTGGATGTAAGAATTAAAAATTCTACTTCACTTGAAGAATTTACCGAAAGTTGGGAGCATTATTT
>NZ_JBAVFG010000139.1:0-8286 GCF_049588135.1 Kaistella sp.
TATAATATTCTGCAAGAAATAGAATCTTTAACGGCGAAAGAAGAAATACAGAAAATAAAAAAAGATTCGGTTCAGAAATTTAATTTAAAAGATACCATCAAGTTAGAAATTTTAACTCCGGAACAAAAACGAATTAAAGCAACCGATGAAGTGAAAGACTTGGTTACAGATACTTTCCGCAGGTTTAAGAAAAGAAATAAGATGGATTGGTTTACAGTCTATATGAATGCTTATACCGAAGTTTTCGACCCACACACCAACTATTATTCTCCGAAGAATAAGGAAGATTTCGATACTCAATTCAAAGGAAAAATTATAGGAATCGGCGCTATTATTCAGGAAAAGAAAGGTAACCTTTATTTAGGAGAATTAACGATTGGCGCACCCGCTTGGAAATCAAAACAACTTTCGGCAGGTGACAAAATCTTAAAGGTAAGATCTAGCCCGAACGAAGATGCGGTGAGCGTCGTGGGAATGCTTGCGGATGAAGCCGTGAGACTCATTCGTGGTAAGGAAGGAACCCAAGTTGTTTTGACTGTGGAGAAAAAAGATAAATCAATCAAAGAAGTGACGATGACTCGAGAGGAAGTAGCGATCGAAGATACTTTTGCCCGAAGTATCATTGTGAATGCTCCTGATGGAAAAAAATATGGATTCATTAATCTGCCAAGTTTCAATGCAGATTTTGAAGACCCGAAAGGAAGAAACGCTTCTGATGACATTAAAAATGAACTGATTAAATTAAAAGCTCAAAATGTTCAAGGAATCGTTCTCGATCTCAGAAATAATGGTGGTGGAAGTTTAACTGAAGTCGGCGATATTATGGGCTTGTTTATGAACGCTGGCGCTTATGTTCAAGTTAAAGATGGCAATGGAAAAATTCAAACCCTAAAAAATAAAACTACCACACCGCTTTGGACTGGTCCAGTGGTGATTATGCAAAACGAACTTTCCGCATCGGCATCAGAGATTTTGGCTGGCGCAATGCAAGATTATGGCAGAGGTTTAATTATCGGTTCGCCACAATCTTTCGGAAAAGGAACCGTGCAAACTTTCGTTGATTTAAACCGATTTTTAAATACGACTGATGATTTTGGATCTTTAAAATTGACCATTCAAAAATTTTATAGAGTTTCAGGGGAATCCAATCAAAGAAAAGGAATTGTATCTGATATTCAAATGAAAGATTTCTTCACTTATGCCGAAATTGGCGAGCGATACGATGAGTATGCTTTGGCTTGGGACAAGATTCCAGCGGCAGCTTATCAGCCTGTAAATTATTTCTCGGTGGCAGCTTTGCAAAAAGGAATGGAAGCTCGACTTCAAAACAACAAAACCTACCAATTGATCCAGGAATCTGCGCAGTGGAAAGAAAATCTCGATAAAGAGGAAACTATTTCGCTGAATCAAACAAAATTCAATGAAGTGATGAAAACCAGAAAATCGCAAATTAAGAAGTTCAAAGGTTTAGAAAAATTCAATAATGGACTAACATTTACCTTAAATCCAGATGAAGCAGTTCGTGAAAAAACCGACGAAGCTTTCACCAAAAAAACGGAGAACTGGACCAAGAATCTTCAAAGGGATTTATACCTTCAGGAAGCAATAAACGTCATTTCAGAAATGAAATAAATTGCTAAAATTAATGATACAACAACCATCGGATTATTCGGTGGTTGTTTTTTTTGCCCTTCAGTGACTAAAATTTACCGTTCAGTAAAAAAATATTTTATTTACCTTTAATCACCGTTACATTTGTATAAGAATTTAATGAAATGAATAGAAGGCTTTATATTTCGTGTATTTGGATTATCATTATTTGTACTATAATATTTGGTGTTATTGAGCCAGCCGTTTTTTCATGGCGAATGATTGGGCTTGCTTTCATGATTTCGACAATGTACACCTTTGTTAACGCATTAGGGCAAGGATATTTGAATGCATATTTGGATAAAAAATGGGATTGGATTTCGGAGACCAGAAAAAGGATTATTTATGGCGTTACGCTTACCGTAATTGTGACTGTAATTTCTGTTCTGTTCTGTAATTATGTTAATTTTGTAATCATACAAAAAGTAAAGCCAAGCAAGTTTTTCTCTGGTGATTATGGCTTTATTAATTGGTTTTTCATCAATTTAGCATTGCTTATTTCTGCAATTCTGCATGCAAGAAGTTTCATGTTGGCATGGAAAAATGAATCTCGAAAAGAAGTCGTAGAACAAAAAATTATTGCAACTTCTGCCAACGCACAATTTGAAAGTTTAAAAAACCAACTCGACCCTCATTTTCTTTTTAATTCTTTAAATGTTTTAAGTTCTTTAATCGATGAAAACCCCAATCAGGCACAAAGATTTACCGCTTCGATGTCGAAGATTTACCGCTATGTTTTGGAACAAAAAGACAAAGAACTAGTGACCGTAGAAGAAGAAATAGAATTTGCCAGAACATACTGTGATTTATTAAAAACAAGATTTGAAGACAGTGTGACTTTCGACTTTAATGTTAATGAAAAAAATCTGAAATCGTACGTTGTTCCATTATCGTTGCAGCTGCTTTTAGAAAATTGCATCAAACATAATTTTGCAACTTCCAGTAAACCATTGAGTATAAAGATCTATTCTGAAAATGGATATCTTTTTATCGAAAACAATTTACAGCAAAGAGAACAGGTAAAAGAAAGCGCCGGAATTGGGCTTTCCAATATTGTTCAACGCTATTCCTTATTAACAAAACAAAACGTTTTCATCGAAAAATCCAACGATTTTTTTCGGGTGAAAATTCCAATATTAACACAAAAAATTTCAGCAATGGCAACACAACCCACACAAGAATCGATGGCTTACGAAAGAGCCTCGAAAAGAGTGAGAGAACTGAAAGGTTTCTACGGAAATCTCATTTCCTATTGTTTGGTAATTCCGTTTTTAATTTTCGTGAATCTTCAAACTTCTCCAAAATATTATTGGTTTTGGTGGCCGATGTTGGGTTGGGGAATTGGCGTGGCTTCACATGCTTTGCAAACCTTCGGGATTGGCAGAAACTGGGAAGAAAAGCAAATTCAGAAAATTTTAAATAAAGAAAAAAACAAAAATAATTAACATGGAAAATCTCACTGAAATACAATACCAGAACGCAAAAAATAGGGTGGATGCTTTAAAGAAATTTTACCGAAACTTATTTTTATTTATTATCATTTTAGGGTCGATTTCTTTCTATCATTTTTACAAAACTGGAAATGTTTTCACCCAAAATAGAGTATCTTTTATTTTTATTATTTGGGGAATTATTTTAACAATAAAGGCGGTAAAACTTTTTTTACTGAATTCGGATTGGGAAAATAATATGATTAAGAAAGAACTTAAAAATCAATAAAATGGAAACGTATAACGAAGGCAATATCAAGTATTTAGAAGCTAAAAAAAAGATAAAACGACTAAAAGGATTTTACATTCATGCCACGGTTTACGTTTTGGTGAATTTATTTATCATTGCACAAAATCATCAAGAAGGTGAAGCTTTTTCGAATATGAATAATTATTGGACTGCGATTTTCTGGGGAATTGGTCTTTTCGCCCACGGAATCAGCGTTTTTGTGCCTAATGTTTTCTTTGGCAAAGACTGGGAAGAAAGAAAAATTCGAGAATTAATGGATAAAAATAAATAACATGGATACGATAACAAATATTATATTGGTTCTTTGGGGAATGTCAGAAATTTTTCTCCTCTTAAAAATGAGATCCGGAAGTGCAGACGCAAAAGGCAAAGACAAAAAATCCCTTTCGCGATTATGGCTGGTCATTGGTTTCAGTATTTTCTTCGGAATTTTTGTTGCAAGAGCAACTCAGTTTCCTTTTTATGAGAATATAAAAATCCGAGTGTTAGGTTTAATTTTTCTAATTTTAGGCGTAGTTTTCAGGCTTATGGTCGTGTATAATTTAGGAAAATATTTCACTGTAGATGTTACCATTAGGCAGAATCACCAGTTGAAAACCGATGGTTTTTACAAATATGTTCGACATCCTTCTTATGCTTTTTCATTGCTTACTTTTGTTGGTTTGGCGATTATTCTCAACAATTATATTTCGGCAATCATTCTTTTAATTCCCGTATTTGTAATGTTCCTTTACCGAATTAAAATTGAAGAACAGGCTTTAACAGAGATGTTTGGACAAGATTATACCAATTATATGAAGAGAACTAAAAGACTTATTCCATTTATTTACTAATTTTAAAACATGATAAAAACGATCATCATTGAAGATGAAAAACCTGCCGCCAGAAAACTCGAAAGATTATTGGGTTTATTTGCTGATTTAGAATTAGTTGCAACGTTGCATTCGGTGGACGAAAGCCTTGTTTGGTTTTCTGAAAATCAACATCCGGATTTGATATTTTCAGACATCGTTTTAGGAGACGGTTTGTCTTTTGATATTTTTGAAAAAATTCCGACCAAGAGTTTTATGATTTACACCACGGCTTTTGATCAATATACTTTGAAAGCTTTTAAACTCAATTCCATCGACTATCTTTTGAAACCGATTATGGAAGAAGATTTGGAAAAAGCCATCAATAAATTCAAAAGTTTCTTACCTTCAGAATCATCTAGTAATTCATTGGAAATCAAATCTTTAATTAAGGGGGAAAAACAAAAACTCTCACGAATTTTGGTTAAAATTGGTTATAATTTAAAGATTGTAAATACCGATGAGGTTTCTTGTTTTTTCAGCGAAAACAAAATCGTTTATCTTCAAACCAAAGAACGAACTTTCCCCACCGATTTTACTTTAGATGAATTAAATGAAGTGCTCGATGACAAGAAATTTTTCCGGGTAAATCGCCAGTTCATCATCAATTCAGATTTTATTAAAAATATTCATACTTCGCCTTTTTACAAAGTAGAAATGGAGTTTCAGCCGAAAAATGAAATTACCGTGAGTCGCGATCGGGTAAAGGATTTCAAAGATTGGTTGTCTAATTAAGGGTAGAACATAAATTGAATTTTGGTTCGAGAAATCACTTTATAATTTTAATAAAAGCATAGGTCGTTTGGTTAGTCATCTCCTTAGGAGAAAATAAATATTCTAATTATAATGCGAGATCAATCGATTCACGAAAACTGTGGTTATCTTTGCAAAAAAAATAAGCATGTCTAGATTGATCTCCGACTTAGGAATTATTCATCAACTTCAAAAAGCTTTAGCCGATTTAGAAATAACGGTAGCTACAGATATTCAAGAACAAGTGATTCCGATTATTCTCGATCAAAATGAGGATCTTGTTGCACTCGCCAAAACCGGAACTGGTAAAACTGCCGCTTTTGGATGGCCTCTTTTGCAGCTGGTAAATATTGAAAACAAGAATACCCAAACCGTTATTTTATCGCCTACAAGGGAACTCAGTCAGCAGATTTTCAATAATCTAAAAGACTTTGCTAAATATATTCCTGAAGTTTCGATTGTTTTGCTTACGGGAGGAAATACCGTGAAATCGCAAATCGAAGAATTGAAATCTCCAGCGCATATTATTGTGGCAACTCCTGGGCGATTTTTGGATTTATTAGAAAAAGGAGCATTAGATATTAAATCTTTACAAAACTTAGTTTTAGATGAAGCTGATGAAATGTTTCAAGCTTTAAAAGAAGATTTGATGCCGATTTTGAAAGCAATGCCAAAAAATCGCCATACTTATTTATTCAGTGCCACAATGCCGGGCGAACTGAAAGATGTTGTTCACAATTACATGTCGAAAAACGCAGTTTCCGTCGATTCCAATATGGTGATTTTGGGAAATGAAGATATTGATCATCAATATATTGTGGTGGAACCCATTGAAAAACTCGATGTGCTTTTGCATTTTTTAAATTCGCAGGAAGGAGGAAGAGGAATTATTTTCTGCAAAACCAAAGCAGCTGTAAATAAATTAGCAAAAAATCTTGCGATTCGAAAAATCTCTTCAGGCGCTTTACACGGGAGTTTAACGCAGGGAATTCGAGATCGTATTATGGATCAGTTCCGCGAAGGTTATATTGATATTTTGGTTGCCACCGATTTAGTAGCACGAGGAATTGATGTGAAAGAACTAGCCTATGTCGTGAATTATCATTTACCCGACACGCACGAAGCTTACGTACATCGAAGCGGAAGAACCGGAAGAGCTGGAGCAAAAGGACTTTCGATGACTATTATTCAAGAAGATGAAGTAAAAGAAATCGCTGGTTTTGAAGCTGAACTTGGCATTCATTTTAAACCGATCCAAAAAGCAAATGCCGAAGATATTGAATGGAATAACACTTTGGTTTGGGCAAAAAAAGTCTTCAAAACAAAACCCAATCGCGAAATTCCAGAAGAAGTAAAGCAACAAATAAAAACCATATTTCATCATTTGACGAAAGAAGAATTGGTTGATAAAGTCCTTTCAAATTATTTGGCAGAGAATAATCAATAGAGAATTTCGACCTGAAAAGCAATTGTTTTGAATGTTATTTAAAACAATTGCTAATCAATAATTCCAAATTTCTTCATCAGATAAATTGCGTTCATGCTTTTGGTAACGCCGTTTTGAAGTTTATAGTCGGTTTCTAACTCGCCATTTATTTGCTCTAATTCAAAGCAATAATTCTTAATTTTCGCAGGAAATTTCTCTTCGATTTTTGTGAGTTCCAAATCGTGCGTGGCGATAAGGCAGGAAAAAAGCGTTTTGCTTTTCATTAATTTTTCTAGGAATAATTCTGAACCTGTGAGTTTATCCTGAGAATTGGTCCCTTTTAAAATTTCATCTAAAATAATAAATTGAGGTTCGCTTTTTTCCAAATTTTCAACCAAATTTCTAAGTCGAAGAATTTCTGCGTTAAAATAAGAAGTTCCGTCATTTAAAGAATCGCTCGTTCGCATCGACGTAAAAAGTTTCATCGGAATAAAACTGAATTCTTTCGCCGCAACGGGACAACCATTCATTGCCAAAACTAAATTAATTCCCACCGTTCGCAGAAACGTAGATTTTCCCGTCATATTTGCGCCGGTGATAATAGAAATTTCTGTATTTTGATTGATTTTAAAATGATTAGAAACTACTTCCGTTTGAAATAATAAAGGATGAATGATTCCTTCTGTTTTAAATTTGGAGCCGCTTTCAGAGATTTCGGGCAAAATATAATCTGGATTTTTAAACTTAAAAATTCCCAAAGAAATTAAGGCTTCAAATTCCGCAAAAGCATCAAACCATTGCGGCAAATCTTGCTCAATATTTTTAACTTGATTTTCAATTTTTAATGCAAAATTCAATTTCCAAAGGAAAAAATTATTCAGAATTACGCCGATATTGCTTTGTCCACTTTCGTAATTTCTGAGTAAACGAGCCAGTTTTTCGATTTCTTTTCTTGAAGATTTACTTTTACCGGAAATGAATTTTTTCTGAAGATCTAGATTTAATTCTTCATTGAAATTTTCATTTTCGATGTGAGAAAATACCGCTAAAAACTGTTCATATTGTTCAGAATTAAAGGATAAAGTTTCTGAAATTGCATTTATTTTTCCTGCATAAAACATTAAAATAATCCTCGAACATGCAAAAATTCCAACAAAAATTAAAGTCAAATATAAAGATGGAATACTGATGAACGCTAAAGAAAATAAAACACCGAAAGTTAGAACAGGAATTACAACAACTGCAATTTTTGCTAAAACTGCATTTTTAAAAACGGGTTCTTTCTTTGTTGGATGTTTTATTTTACCATTGATATTCAATGATTTAGATAAAGTAAGAAAATGAATATACCATTCTGTTTTTTGGGAAAGTTCGTCAATTGATTTTTGCTTAAGAATTATTTTTTCTTTGTTAATGTTTAAATTTAGAAGGAAATCTTTCAGTTTATTTTTACCTAAAACCGTTTCACAATAATTAATATAACTGAAGAGTGAGTTTTTGCCCAGAATATCCAAATCTTTTGCAAAAGGGTGATTGTCGATATTTTCCTCAAAATCAAGGCCTGTTTCGAATTCTGTTTTGGTGATAATTTCATCTCCAATGTGAAGGTAATTTTTATAAAATTGTAATTCCTGTTTTACATTTAAAAGGAAATATCCCAAAATAAAAAATAATATGATGAAGAAAATTCCTAAATATAAATGACTTAGCAAACCACTTTCAAAGATGAAATATTGTAATAAAAAATAAGCAATAGAAACGAAAGCGGCAACTCGAATCCAACCTAAAATGGTTAATTTTTTCTTTAATTTTTGTAAGGTTTCCTTTTTTTCAGAAAGTAGTAATTCTAGTTCTTCCATTTAATTT
>NZ_JBAVFG010000140.1:0-20130 GCF_049588135.1 Kaistella sp.
GCAAGATCCTTATCATAACGATTATCAGGCAAATGGTTTGTGTTTTTCGGTTTCTGAAAATGTGAAAATTCCACCTTCGCTCAAAAATATTTTTACCGAATTAAAAAATGATTTAGGAATCGAAAGAACCCAAAAAGAACTTGACGATTGGGCGAAACAAGGCGTTTTATTGTTAAATGCAACACTTTCTGTACAAGCACATTCACCGAATTCTCACAAAGATTTGGGCTGGGAAAAATTCACCAATTTTATTATTAAAGAAATTTCAGATAAAAGGGAAAATGTGATTTTTGTTTTGTGGGGTGCTTTTGCACAAAAAAAGGAGGAATTTATTGATTCCTCCAAACATTTTATTATTAAATCTGCGCATCCATCACCATTTTCTGTATATCGTGGTTTTTATGGAAGCAAACCTTTTTCGAAGATTAATGATTATTTGAAATCAAAAAATAAAGAAACTATTTCGTGGTAGCTCCTCCTTTTTGAGGTTGGGGATCTCCGGCATTTTCTTTTTTAAACTGAAGTGCAATTTTGTAGCTTCCTTGTAAAGCTTTAAAACCTTTCGCTGAAGTGGTTTCTGGAGTCAAATCCACAAGTGAGATCGAATATCCATTGAAACTTTGAGTGTTGAAATATCCTTTATTTGGATTATTCATAGTGCTTAATTGTACAGTTACAGGTCTGGTATAAAGTCCCATAAATTCCACTTCAGCAATTGCATTTCCAGTCCAGACACATTGCACATCTTTCGGGCAACGGCTGTCTTCTATTACATTCTTGAAGGTGACATTCATTTCGTATTCTTTTAAGAATTTATTTTCGCCTTCCTTTAAATAAACCACATTTTTTTGATTTGAACTTGCCTGTTCCTGTTCGGCAATCTTTACCGCTTCTGCATCGGGCGGTAAACCAGTCGACATTTCTGGCTCTGCTTCTTTCGGAGTTACCGAATTTGTGTTTTGGGAATTGGTTTGCGTATTTTCATTTTTAATTGAAGATACCGCTGCATTTTTATTTTGGCAAGCGACCAAAGTTAAAATGCCAAATGAGGTTAAAATAATTTTGCGAAACATATTATTAATTTTTAAAAATATTAATTAAAACTACCAAAAACATTGCCAATCCCACGATGAAATTGAAGCCTGTTCCGTAGAGAAATCCAATCATAGCACCTTTCGTAGAATTCCACGCTTTTTTCTTGTCATTGACATCATGTAATAATTCGCCCATGAAAACGCCTAAAAACATTCCGATTAAAAAGCCAAAAGGAATGGGAATAAAAAACATTCCTGCAATCGTTCCCACTACAGAACCGATGCTTCCCCAACGTGTTCCTCCATATTTTCGAGTGGTTCTTGCCGGAATTACATAATTTAAAACCACAGAAATCACCGTAAGAAAAACGAAAATCCAAATATAAGTCATCGAAAGCGGCGTATCTGTCCCGAATTTATAAATTAATAATCCTGCTAAACTTAATAATAAACCAGGTAAAACGGGAAGAAATGTTCCTAAAATCCCTAGAACTAATAAAATAATACTAACAATTTCTATTAAAGCCGTGTTCATCGTAACTAAATTTTGTTAAATGTACTTATAAATCTGGGAAAGACAAACAGATTTCTTATTTTTGCGTAGATGAATGACGAACTAAAAAATACGAAAGATTTTTTGCAAAATATTAGTGATCAAATTCACTATTTTGTAAAAGGAAATTTTCCGGAAGATATAATTTTGTGGGTACAAATCGCAGCCAAGTTTTTGCTATTATTTGCACTTATTTATTTAGTGAGCACATTAATTAAAATCCTTTTTAATTTTATTTTCAAATTTTTTGTTGATGAAGAGCGATTTCCTATTTTAAAATCAATTTATAATGCCAAAATTACCTCTTCTGTCGCAAAAGTAATTGCTTTGTTTATAGGTGAGAATGCACTTTTTTCAATTTTTTACCGGCATCCCAAAAGTTTTGATTTTTTAGAAATCATGATTAATATTTCTCTTCTTTTAGTAGTCGGAAATATGGTTTTCAGAATGCTAAAAGCAGTAGAATATTATTATTTATACAAGAAAGATTTTTACATTATTATGGCGCTTCGAGCCATTAATCAAACGGTGAAAATTTTTGGAATTTTTATTTTTTCCATCATTGCAATCTGTATTCTATTTAGAATTAGTGGTTCTGCAATTTTGGGCAGTTTAGGAGCAATTACGGCAGTTTTAGTCTTAGTTTTCAGAGATACAATTCTTGGTTTTGTAACCGGAATTCATGTCGCAACTTCCAAGAATTTGAAAGTAGGCGACTGGATTGGAATTCCGAAATATAATTTGGAAGGTAATATTCAAGACATCAATCTTTTAACAACAAAAATCCAGAATTTTGATAAAACAATTTCTACGATTCCGACCTACGATTTGCTAACGACCGAAATAAAAAACATACAAGTAATGTCGGAAAGCAACACCCGACGGATCAAAAGATCGATTATTTTCAATATCAATTCCTTTAAATTTCTGAATCAAGAAGCGCTTGAAAAATTAGAAAAAATAAATATGATTTCCCATTATCTGAAAACTAAAAAAGAGGAAATGGTGAAAGAACGAGAAACACTTTCGAACCCAGAACTTTTAATTAACGGAAGGCAACTTACCAATATTGGTGTTTTTCGGGAATATGTTTTTAATTATCTTAAAAATAGCCAGCATATTGATCAACAAGGAACTGTGATGGTGAGACAGCTGGAGAATACGCCACAAGGTTTGCCATTGGAAATTTATTGTTTTACGAATGATTCACAATGGGCAAATTATGAAGACATTCAGGCAGATATTTTTGATCATCTTTTAGTCGCTTCCAAAGAGTTTGATCTTCAGGTAATGCAGGTAAGTGTGAAAATTTAATCAATAAAAGTTGTTATATAAATTAATTTTAAATGCAGATTTTTTGACGCAATCCTATTGTCTAAAATCTAAAATCTAACCGTCTAACATCTAATAAAAATGACAAAACTCAGCGTAAATATTAATAAAATTGCAACCCTTCGAAATGCAAGAGGTGGCGAATTACCAAGCGTAACAGAAGCGGCGATTAAGTTACAAGAATTTGGTGCACAAGGAATTACCATTCATCCAAGACCCGATGAAAGACATATTACCCGAAAAGATGTTTACGATTTAAAACCTTTAATTTATACCGAATTTAATATTGAAGGAAATCCGCATCGTCCGTTTATCGACCTGGTTTTGGAAATTAAACCCGAACAAGTTACGCTCGTTCCAGATGCCGATGATGCAATTACTTCAAATGCGGGTTGGGATTGTGAATATAATTTGGAATTTCTGAAATTGGTGATTGCTGAATTCAAAGAAGCAGGAATTCGAACTTCGATTTTCCTCGATCCAAACCCAGAAATGGTGAAATTTGCCGCCGAAACAGGAACGGATCGAATCGAATTATACACCGAAGCCTACGCCAAAAATTATTCTGCCAATAAAGAAGAGGCGATAGAGCCTTACGTTGAAACCGCTATTGAAGCAGAGAAATTCGGATTAGGAATTAACGCCGGACACGATTTAAGTTTAGAGAATTTAAAGTATTTCGCCGACAATATCCCGAATTTATTAGAAGTTTCGATTGGTCACGCACTCATTTCCGAAGCGTTGTATATGGGAATGGAAAATACCGTTCAGGCTTATTTGAAGAGATTGGCGAAATGGTAAAAAGAAATATTAAGATTCTTTAAAATTAATTGATGATGCAAATTTTACACTCGAAAATATACGGACAAGAAAAACCCGGAACGCCACTTCTCGTTTTCCACGGATTGTTCGGAATGCTTGATAATTGGGGAAGTTTCGGCAAAGAAATGGGCGATTTTTTTCCAGTTCATTTAATTGATTTAAGAAATCACGGAAAAAGTTTTCATTCCGATGAAATGTCACACGACGATTTGGCGCACGATATTTCGCATTATATGGAATTTTATAATTTACAGAAAATCAACTTATTAGGTCATTCTTTGGGTGGAAAAGCAGTGATGCAATTCGCCATAAAATATCCTGTGAAAGTAGAAAAATTAATTGTAGTTGATATTTCGCCAAAAGCTTATCCGCCGCATCATCAAGGGATTTTGAAAGCTTTGGAAAGTGTAAATTTCGATAAAATCTCTACAAGACAAGAAGCCGAAGAAATTTTGCATCAATATATTCCCGAAAAATCGGTCATTCAGTTTCTTACCAAAAATTTGTATTGGACTGATGATAAAAAATTGAATTGGCGTTTTAACCTGAAAACCCTTTCCGAAAAATATACGGAATTTGTTTCTAATGCGATAAAATTCGGAGTTTTTTCTGGCGAAACTTTGTTTATTTCCGGCGAAAAATCAAATTATATTTTGCCTCAAGACGAATTCCAGATTAAACAACAATTTCCGCATTCGTCGATTGTTATGATAAAAAATGCCGGACATTGGGTGCAAGCCGAAAACCCGAAAGATTTCAACGAAGTGGTGAAAGATTTTTTGTTAAATAAGGAAGATTTCTAAAGCGTTTATCGTATATTTTGTACTTTAAATCTCGAATCTAATGTCTATAAATCTCATGTCTAAATTATGATTTTAGTTACTGGCGCCACAGGAATTCTCGGAAGAGTAATCGTTTTAGAATTGCTGAAACGCGGCAAAACCGTTCGTGCAACAAAAAGAAAAACAAGTAATATTGAAGATGTAAAACATTCCTTTCAATTTTATACCGAAAATCCTGACGATTTTTTTAATAAAATTGAATGGATTGATGTCGATTTTGATGACGTTGATTCCATAACATATGCCTTAATCAACGTAGAAGAAGTTTATCACTGTGCAGCAAAAGTGAGTTTTCATCCCGATGAGCGACAAGAAATGTATCATTCAAACATCGAAGGAACCAGAAATATTCTTTACGCCTGCGAAAATTCTTCCGTGAAAAAATTCTGTTTTGTGAGTTCTGTTGCCGTTTTAGACGGCGTTGATGAAAACGGAAATGTCACAGAAGATTCCAATTACAATCCGAAATTAGCGCATTCATCTTACGCGAAATCCAAACATTTTTCGGAAATGGAAGTTTGGCGCGCTTCCGCAGAAGGTTTAAATACCGTTATCATCAATCCCGGAGTTATTATCGGAAGCGGAAATTGGCAGTCGAGTAGTGGTGAAATTTTCGGAACTTTCGAGAAATTTCCTTATGCAATGAGCGGAAGTTCAAATTACGTTGATGTTCGAGATGTTGCAAAAATTGCCATTGCTTTAATGGATAAAGAAATTTTTGGCGAACGATTTTTGCTCATTTCTGAAAACAAAAAGTTGGTCGATATTGCAAATCTGATACGGGCGAAATTAGGTAAAACCAACGCGAAAATCCTCCCGAAATTCATTTTGAATTTTGGATATGTTTTGAATCTATTATTCGGTTGGCTGATTCCATCCTTGAGATTGCTCAATAAAATTAATATTCAAGCGGTAACTTCGCACCATATTCTTTCTAATCAAAAAATTAAAGAAAAACTCGATTATGAGTTTATTCCAATTTCCGAAAGTATCGACTTTCATTTAAAAAATTATATTTCAGATCACAAGAAGTCCCCTAAATAATATGAATATTGCAGAATTTTTAAATACAAATGCTGAAAAATTTCCAAGAAAACCCGCAATAGGTTTCAAGAAGAAAGATGCTTGGAAGGAAATTCATTGGGGAGATTTCCGCAGAATGGTTTTCAAAACAGCCAACGCTCTGAAAAATTCTGGAATTTCTGAAAATGATAAAGTTGCAATTTATTCCGATAATTCGGCAGAATGGATTGTTTTCGATTTGGCAATTTTGTCGTTGGGCGCAGTAACGGTGCCGATTTATGCGACCAATAACGAGGAGCAAGCGGAATATATTCTGAATGAATCGGAATGCAAAATAATTCTCGTCGGTAATCAAGAACAATATGATAATTCTTTTGAAATTTTACAAAAAAGTTTATTTTTAACACAGATTATCGTTGCCAAAAAATCCATTTGGATCAAAAAAGAGAACAGTCAATATTTTGAAAATTTCATAAAAAAAACTGAGGAAAATTTTGAAATTGTTCTCAAAAAAGAAGATGATTTAGCAACGATTATTTATACTTCCGGAACGACAGGAGTTCCTAAAGGAGTAATGTTAACCCACGGAAATTTTCATCAATGCATCGAAGCGCATTTTGAATTTTTTAAATTTAAAAACTTTGAGAATGAAACTTCGCTTGCGTTTTTACCATTAACTCACGTTTTCGAAAGAAGCTGGACTTTGCTTACATTGCACGGTGGCGCAAAAGTTTACTTTCTAGAAAACACAAAACTCATTGCAAATGCTTTATCAGAAGTGAAACCCACGATGATGTGCGCTGTGCCGAGGTTTTATCAGAAAATTTATGCTGGTGTAAACGAGATGGCGCAGAACAGCTCAGAAAATAAAAAGAAAATTTTCAATTGGGCAATCAAAACAGGAACTGAAGTTGCCGAATTTCGCCGTTTAAATAAATCGATTCCTTTTTCTTTGAATCTTAAAAATAAAATTGCGGGCATTTTAGTCTTTAATAAAATCAAGAAAAAAATGGGCGGTAATCTTTGGTTTATGCCTTGTGGTGGCGCTTCCGTTTCTGCCGAAGTTACCGAGTTTTTTGAAGCAATGGGAATTCATGTTACCGTTGGTTATGGTTTAACGGAAACTACGGCGACTTTAACGGCTTTTCCTTTTCATAATTTTGAACACGGTTCTGCCGGAATTCCGTTGGGTAATACTGAAATAAAAATTGGCAAAAACAACGAAATTCTTGCCAAAGGAAGTGGAATTATGAAAGGTTATTATAAAAAACCTGTTGAAACTGCCGAAGTTTTTACCGAAGACGGTTGGTTCAAAACTGGCGATGCAGGGAAATTTGATGAAAACGGAACCCTTTTCATCACTGACAGAATTAAGGATTTAATGAAAACTTCCAACGGAAAATATATTGCGCCACAACCAATTGAAAATTCACTTTCCAACAATAATTTTATCGATCAAGCGATGGTTGTTGCGGAAGGAAAACCGTTTGTTACTGCGCTGATTATTCCGAATTTTGAAGCGTTAAAAGAGCAGATTTCAAAAATGAATATTCCGTTTACCAATTGGGAAGAAATGGTGAATTCAGAAAAAATTAAAGCGTTTTATCAAGAAAAATTAGATGAAATTCAGAAAGGATTTTCGGGTTTCGAAAAAGTGAAAAAATTTGTTTTAATGCCTTCGGAATTTGAAATTGGTACTGGCGAAATTACACCAACTTTGAAAGTGAAACGCAATGTGGTGCTGAAAAAATATGCAGAATTAATTGAAAAAATGTATGCATAAATGCAACATTTAAAAATTGAAAAATAATTGTAAAAACATCTTATGATGAACGAATTTTTAGGAAAACAAAACTTCAATATATCCAATCAAACGGTTTCTGAAAGTTGCCCGTCGAATATTGCTTTAATTAAATATTGGGGAAAATACGATAATCAAATTCCAGCAAATCCGAGTATTAGTTATACTTTAAATCATTGTAAAACAAATACTTCAATGGAGTTTTTGGCGGATGAGAAATTCTCTGTTCAAACTTTTTTAGGAGGAAAAGAAGAGTTGAAATTTGCCGAAAAAATCGAAAAATATTTTAAAAATATCGAAGGATATTTGCCTTGGATTTTGAAAGGAAAATATATTATTAAAACCGAAAATACGTTTCCGCACAGTTCGGGAATTGCAAGTTCGGCTTCGGGTTTTGGTGCGATTGCAAAATGTTTGATGGATTTGGACGCTCAATTTTCGGGGAAATCTGATGAAGATTTTAAATTGAAAAAAGCAAGTTTCTTAGCAAGATTAGGAAGCGGAAGTGCGTGCAGAAGTTTGTACAACGGTTTGGTTGTTTGGGGAAAAACGGCGGAAGTTGCCGAAAGTTCAGATTTATTTGCAGTTCAATATCCAAACGAAGAAATTCATTCGATTTTCAAAAATTTCAACGATTGGGTTTTGCTTATTCACGAAGGTGAAAAATCGGTGAGTTCTACTGTTGGTCATGGTTTGATGAATACAAATCCGTATGCGGAAAAACGATTTCAGGAAGCTCATGAAAATTTTAAAACCTTAAAAGAGATTCTGAAAAACGGCGATTTACAAAATTTTATTCAGCTTGTTGAACACGAAGCTTTAACGCTTCACGCGATGATGATGATGAGCGAACCTGCATTTATCCTGATGAAAACAGGAACTTTGCAAGTCATCAACAAAATTTGGGAATTCCGAAAAGAAACCAATTTGCCTTTATTTTTTACTTTAGACGCAGGTGCTAATGTTCATCTTTTATTTCCGGAAAATTCGGATTCAGAAAAAATTAAAGAATTTATCGTCAAAGAACTTTTACAATTTACCCAAAATAATGGCGTCGTGAAAGATATGATGAATTTTTAGAAATGAAAAAGAAATATAAGTTTGCAATTTTTGTAGTAATTGTTTTTTTAATTTTCATCTTTTTTGCTTTCTATGAAAAAGGTCATATTTTGGGAAATTGGGGAAGAAATCGAACTATAGATTGGAAATAAAATTCAGATAAAAATCGACTCAATAATTGGGTCGATTTGTTTTTTTTATTCGAAAAACTTTTGAAAAACTACTTTTTCAACGCAAGTCTGCTCATCGTATGCATGATAAAAACCACGATGATTCCAACGATTGCTGCAGACATTGATAGAACGAAAGTTGAGTTTTCTTCTGCCAGAAATCCTAGATTCCATTCGATAACATAAAGATTGATACCGATGAATACGATGAAAAGTGCTAAAAATATTTTATAGAACAGTTGCATTTTTTTTAATTTAAAATTTAACATACGTTGAAAAAAGTTGCGCAAAATTTGCGGTAAATAATTTGATGGAAATCGCAAGCAATATAATTCCGAAGACTTTTTGTAAAACCTGAAGTGTTCCGTCGCCTAATTTTTGCTCCAACCAGTTCGCTGATTTAAGCACCAAATATACGAAAATTGTATTGATGATAATACCGATAATGATATTGATATCATGGTATTCTGCTCGCAAAGAAAGAGTAGTAGTAAGCGTTCCTGCGCCTGCAATTAACGGAAATGCAATCGGCACAATCGATGCTGATTTGGATTCTGTATTCTTCTGAATTTCAATACCCAGAATCATTTCTAAAGCAATCACGAAGATTACAAATGCACCCGCAATCGCAAACGAGTTCACATCAACGCCGATGAGATTTAGAATTTTATTTCCGATAAAAAGAAAGGCGATCATCAAGATTCCCGCCACGATTGCCGCACGTTCGGCTTCAATTTTACCGAACTTCTTTTTTAAGCCAACAATAATTGGGACTGAGCCGATAATATCGATTACCGCAAAGAGAATCATCGAGGCAGTAAGTGTTTCTTTTAATGAGAAAGATTCTAACATTTATGAAGATTATTAATTTCGCAAAAATATGAAAAATAATTCATTATTTGTTAATTTTTGAATATAAGGTATGGATGGAGTGGTAGAGCTCATCCATTTGTTCATCTGAATGAAATGGTGCAAATCTTTCGATGAGAATTTGCTCCGTAAGAACTCTGTAGTGTTCCGAAATTTGCTTACCCTTAGTTTGTTCTAAAATAGTTCGGAAATCTGAATCAGTATTTGCAAAATAGGATTCTTTCGTTTCTCTATTTAATTCATTATAGGCCGAAAAGAAATTGGTAAAGTCTTTTTTATCTTTTAAAATTTTTAAATATTCAATATTTTCTTCGAAGTGGTTTGTAAGGTTTTTTCTAATGAGTTCTTCTGTTTCAGAAATAGTCGTTATTGGACTTGAAATAAGTTGTGGCCTTAGTTTTCTTTTTTCTTTTTTTCGCAATACTATTAAAACTAAGGAAATGAAAGTAATCAATAAGATTAAATTCCCGAAAACAATTTTCCAGTCGATTTTATTTTTATCTTTTACTTTAAAGTTTTGAGTTTGTAAAACTGGAGTGTTTACGGTTTCTAAAACAGTATTCGTATATTCATTTACTTTTTCTAGCGTTGATTTCGCATCAGCAATTTGAGCTGGAGTTTTCACGTCGACTAACAATTCCTTAGAACCCAAATCTAGGTATTTTGAATTATCAGGATCAAAGTAGCTGAAATCTTCAAATTTAATAGAAATCAGTCCAGGTTTTTTCGGCACTACGATGTACTCGGAACTTATTGATCCAGAAAGTCCATTTTTTTTAGTTGTGGTTTCGGTGGTGATTTTGGGCGGGAAGAAAACATAGTCAGAGGAATTCAGAATTTTTGGTAAATGCAAATTTGATAGATTCCCTGTGCCTGCTATTTTCAAAATAATATGCATCGGTTTTTCGAGTTCAGGAATCTCGTCATTATGAAGACTCAATAAATCCACGGTAAATTGACCAACTGCATTTTTAAAATGGGCTGGCATTCCGACTGGCAGTTTCTTTACATCTAAATGTACTTTATTTGATGAAATTCTGTTATCGTTTGCCGAATTAGCAAACGAAGCAGAGATAGGATTAATCTCTATAGTTCCTGTTTCTGACGGAAAAATTATAAAAACACCGATGACTTGGGAAGCCATGCCAGCATTAAATTCAATCTCCGATTTGGCAAAACTGACGGGTTTTATATTCGCATTGGGTTGATGCGGAAAATGAAGTTTTCCTACTTTTCGAAAATTATCGTAATCTCGGCTGTAAGCACGTAAAATAGCAACAGTTGGTTCGTTTTTATAAACTACTTTATCCTGAACTTCTAAATTCAAATATAAATTATTCTTATCGGAATTATCAGCGACGGAGTTCGATTTTTCATTATCTCGTACATTAATATCGAAGGGTTCTGTTTTATAAATTTTCCCATTAACAGTTACCAAGGCAGATCCAATTTTTACTTTACCAATTTGCTTTGGTGAAAGCACACATTGATAAACCAATTGATTGATTACATCTCCTTTTTTGGCATCTAGAATGATTGTATTCCGTTCAGATGCAGTTCCGATAAGGTCGAATTTTGAAAAATCTGGCATTTGGAGAGGAGTTTGTTGCTCCATATTTTCACCACTAATTTCCAGTAGAACGGTTAATGTAAATCGCTGACCCACTTTTTGATCCTTCACATCAGATATTGCCAAAGTAACTTGCCCGTAAGTTAATATGGCAGAAAATAAAAGTAATATGTAAGAAAGTTGTTGTTTCATTACCAATCCTTTTCGTTGCTTTCAGGCATTGAATAAGAGTTTTTATTAAGAATTTTCTTGGCGGTTTCTCGTTCTTTATTTCCAACTCGGTTTAGAAGCGCTTCTTCTAATTCTTTGGGCATTTGATCGGAATTGCTGTTTTTATTTTCATTGGGATCTTTCCCTTCGCCATTTCCTTTATTTTGTTGTCCGTTTCCGGCTTCTTTCTGAGGTTGATCTCCTTTATCCTGACCGTTATTTTTTTCTTTATTTTCGCCGCCTGAGTTTTCTTTTTGTTTCTTTTTTTCTTCTTTTTCTTTTTCTTTCAGCATTGCAATTTCATAATTCTTACGAATGCTTTCATTGTAAGGATCTTGCTTAAGAGCTTGTTTGTAAAGTTCAGCTGCTTTTTTGGAATCTCCGTTTTGCATATAAGTGTTTGCTAGATTATAGAGCGCAGCACTTTTATCAGGAAGAGTGGTTGAGAGCTTTTCAGCTTTTTCGAATTCGGCTTTTGCTTCCTCGTACATTTTTCTTTTGTAAAGAGAGTTACCAAGATTATAGTGAGCCATAAACTCTTTATCATTAAGTTTTACAGCTTCCATGTATTTCGAAGAAGAGGATTCGTAATTTTCTTTGTCGAATTGCTGATTCCCTTTGAAGACTAAGGTCTTATAATTTTCTTGAGCAGAAAAAAAGGAACAGCCAAACGCTATGAAAAACGTAGGAAAAAGTAAATTCAGATTCATCGCTGCAAAATTATTCCTTTATTTGTTAAAGTCTATGGATGAAATTGTTAAATTTCGGTTAAATTAGGCTGAAAGATATTGGTTTTGAATCAAATATTAAAGTCTCGCTTGGGATTTACCAGAAAAATAATAAGAAACAAAAAAATTGATACCCCTAAAAAATATTGATAATAATGGATTGCATTATTAGATTTCACCATCGTTTCGGAGGAAGTTGCACTTTTTCGCAATCCATCAATGATTTCAGTAGTTGCATTTTCGAGGTTATTTCCATCGACATACGTTCCGTTCGTTTGGTTTGCGATATTTTTTAAGGCCATATTTTCTCTTTTTGAAATAACGGTTTGTCCTGCTCTGTCGGTTTTATAACCCATCAATTGACCAAAGACATATTCTGGAATTGGTGCGCCTTCTTCGGAGCCAATTCCCACTGTGATTACAGAAATACCTTCTGATTTTGCTAGTTTTGTGGCAGATTTTTCATTGCCTTCATTGTCTTCACCATCACTTAATAAAACGACTTGTCGAGCACCTTTTGGGATGTTTCTAAATTTATCTGCAACGGTTTGCATTGCTTTTAAAAAGTCTGTTCCCTGGGTTTTTACAATATTGGTTTCTATGCCACCAAGGTAAGTTTCCGCCGCAGTAAAATCTGTTGTTAAAGGCATAATCGAACTTGCATCACCAGCGAAAACTACGATTCCAACTTTATCGTTTTTCATTTTCTCCATCGTGTTGATGATGATGTTTTTGGCTTCGTCTAAACGGTTTGGTGCAACATCCTGGGCATTCATAGAATTAGAAACATCGAGAAGGAAAATGACGTTATTCATCTTTTGTTTGGATTTTACTTCTTCCGAACCACTCAATAAATCGACGATGGATAAAACTAAAAATAAAGTCGCCAATAAATAAAGAATCGGCAAAATTTTTGCAAATCCATATTTTTTCTCGAATAATTTTTCCTGAAATCTTGCTTCGGCAAAAATTTTCTTTCGCTGATTTTTCCATTTGATGTAAGCAATCATAATGATTCCGAGCAGCGGCAAAAGCAACAACAAAATTAAATACCAATTATTTCCTAAAGTCCAATTCATTTTTATTTTTTTCCTCTTCCTAAATCCCTTTCCGAAGGAGCTTCATGAAGATGTTAAACTTCGCAAAATTTGCAGGATTTTTGTTATTATAAATTACAACACTTCGTTGAAAAACATAATAAATGATTGACAATCAGTGAGGTGATTTAAATGATGCAATGCGAAAGACATGAAAAATTGTTGATTATAAATGTCTTATATAAATAATAACAAGCTTCTAATTTTGAATTTCTCCGAGTTATCCAGTACCAAAAGTATTATTTTTTCAGCACTCATACAAATGAATAATCTCAATTTGAGGAGCGCTCATTTTTTTGTTGCCTATTTTTTCATTTTTTTAAACATTAAAGGAAAATTGAATTTCTTACAATTTGAACATTTTGGAAAACTTGATGAACAGACATTTTACAATCAATTTGAAGGGGAATTTGATTTCTTGGAATTGTAAAAATGGGTATTGCAATAATTTACTGCTGGATAGATTTATTTGCAAGTTCGAAATAAACCCGAACACGAGAAAAATAAACTTAAATTACAGCAACTCTACTGTTTTGGTAGAATTGCGCATTGAAAATTTAACGAAGTGTTGTAATTAAAATCGGATATACCTATTAAAAGTTCTTATTTTGTTTAAAAATTTCAGGAAAAATAGTGTGTGTGGAATATTTTTAGTATTTTTAAATTAAAGATACAATTGACCAAATGAAAATTTTTCTAGCCTCACAAATCAAAAAATGGGATTCATATACAATTGAGAATGATATGGTTTCCTCCCTTCAGTTAATAGAAAGAGCTGCTCAGTCTTGTGTGAATTGGTTTTTTAAGAATTTTGAAAACAACTATTCGTTCACTATTTTCTGTGGCTGTGGCAATAATGGGGGTGATGGTTTTGCAATTGCAAGACTGTTGTACTACAAAGGTTTTGAAGTTACTGTTTTTACGGAAGAGAAACAAGGCTTCTCAGAAGATGCCTTGGTGAACCTTCAGCGCTGCAGAGAGATTTCAGGTATTGCCTTACGGGATTTTGAGCATTATGGCGATTTCGTTTTTAAGGAAAATTCGATCATTATTGATGCGCTTTTCGGAATTGGTCTTAATCGAAATATTGAGGGTAAAATCGCCAATTTGATCAATTTTCTTAATAATTTATCTTTTCCTAGAATTTCAATTGATATTCCGTCCGGATTAATGGCAGATAAAATGATTGATGACAATGCTGTTGTTTTTAAAGCTGATGAGACTTTGACTTTTCAAGCGTGGAAGAAATCAATGCTGCACCCCGAAACAGGAATCTTTTGTGGGAATATTCATTTAATCGATATTTTTCTGAGTGATGAGTTTAATTCCATAGAACCATCTGCTGAATTTGTAATCGGTGAGAAATTAAGTCATGAAATTTATAAGATTAGAAATGAGTTTTCACATAAAGGAACTTACGGAAAAACAACAATTGTAGCGGGAAGTTTTGGCAAAATGGGAGCAGCTGTTTTAGCCACCAAGGCTGCACTGAAATCGGGGAGCGGATTGACCTTTGTGCTCGCGCCAAAATGTGGTTATGAAATCTTGCAGATTGCCTGTCCGGAGGCAATGTTTATTAATGGTGGGAAGAATGAAGTGGTTAATTTTGACTTTGAAAAAAATTCTGTAATTGGAGTCGGTCCAGGTTTAGGGGGAAGTTCTGAAACAGAATATGCATTTATGGAGTTTTTGAAAAATTATGATAAACCATTAGTTATTGATGCAGATGCACTCAATACTATTGCAGATAATTCTATTTTTTTGAAACGAATTCCTGAGAATTCTATCATCACACCACACCCAAAAGAATTTGAGCGACTTTTCGGAAAAACAGATAACTCATTTGAACGGCTAAATCTTGCCCAACAAAAAGCGCAGGAATTACAAATTTTTATTGTTCTAAAAGATCATCATACCCAAATTATTACTCCTACAAATAAGGTTTACTATAATGTGACAGGGAATTCTGGCATGGCAAAAGGAGGAAGTGGTGATGCATTATTAGGAATTATAACGGCTCTTTTGGCTCAAGATTATTCGCCAGAAAATGCTGCGATTTTCGGAGTTTGGCTTCATGGTAAAGCAGGAGATTTCGCTGCGGAAAAATTTTCAAAAGAAGCGATGATGCCTTCAGATTTAATTGATGAAATTGGAACGGTGTTTAAATATCTTAATTAAAAAATCCTTCCAAAAAATTGAAAGGATTGATTTGTAAACAAATTCCATAAACCTATTCTGGTTTTTCGTTTTGCTCTTCGGTAATCACATTGTTTTTCGAATACCACATAATTACGAATCCAGCAATCATAAATGGAATCGAAAGAACTTGCCCTGTATTTAATCCCGCAATGTGAATGAATTCGTCACCTTGTGGTTCTTTCAGGAATTCTACAAAAAATCGAATCGCCCAAAGGAGAATAAAGAATAATCCAAAAAGCCAACCTTGATGGTATTTTTTCTTGGTATATCGGTATAAAATCCACAGTAAAATAAAGAGTAAAAAATAACCTCCAGCTTCAAATAATTGAGTCGGATATCGTGGTACAATTGCGCCGTATTCAGAACTTTGCTGTGGAAATAAAATGGCAAACGGTGAATTTTCTGGTGCCGGTTTTCCGATAATTTCAGAATTAAAAAAGTTCCCTATCCTTACGAAAGCACCGCCTAAAGCAACAGGAATCCCAATTCTGTCATATACCCAAAAAGGATTTTTTTTGATAATCTTATAGGAATAATATAAGGTTGTGAAAATTAAAGCGATGGTCGCCCCGTGACTTGCTAATCCGGAAAATCCAGTGAATTCAAGATGAGGTTTTGTGCGAATTGGTAAAAAAACTGACCAGAAGTCTTCCCGAAATAATTCAGGTTGATAAAAAATAACGTGTCCTATTCTTGCCCCAAAGATCGTTCCGATTAAAGTCCATGTAAAAAGTGGTTCTACATATTTTAAGTTAACATTATCAATTTTATAAATTTTGGTCATCAGCATATAGCCCAAACCAAAAGCGAAAATAAACATCAAACTATAGTAATGAAGCGTGATTGGACCAAGGTGAATTCCTGTGGACGGATCCCAAGTGGAGTATAATAATGTTAACATATAATTTATTTCAATTTTTTTTTAAACTCAATAACTCTCAACAACTCACGGCTTTTTTGGCGGCACCGGATCATAACCTTCACCGCCCCAAGGATGACATCTTGCAATTCTTTTTGCACCTAACCATAAGCCTTTAATTGGACCGTGAACTTTGAGTGCTTCTATCATATAATGAGAGCAGGTCGGTTCGTAACGACAATTTTTTGGCAATAACGGAGAAATAAACCACTGATAAAATTTTATCAGGACAACCAAAGGAAATGTGATGATTTTGTTGAGCATTGCCTTGCAAAAATAGCGAAATAGTTTAAATTTGCTTTAAGTTTGTGATTAAAGTTGCTATTCTATAAATTGTTTCTAGTTTATTTTTTAATTGCAACATCAACCCTTTACTTCAAAAACCTCAATTTTTTTAATTTTGAATTCTAATTCACCTCTTGCCGAAAAATTACGACCCAAAACTTTAGATCAAGTTTTGGGACAGGAACATTTAACCGGAAAAAATGGACCGATTCGTAAAATGTTAGAGAATGATACTTTGAATTCTTTGATCTTTTGGGGACCACCCGGAACTGGGAAAACGACTTTAGCAGAAATTATCTCCGAAACTTCTGGTAGAAAATTTTATAAACTTTCGGCGGTTTCAAGCGGGGTGAAAGATATTAGAGAGATCATTGAAGAAGCTAAAAAACAAAATCTATTTTCCGGCAAATCACCGATTCTGTTCATTGATGAAATTCACCGGTTCAATAAATCGCAACAAGATTCTTTGCTTCATGCGGTTGAGAAAGGTTGGGTGGTTTTAATGGGTGCAACAACTGAAAACCCGAGTTTTGAAGTGGTTTCAGCTTTGCTCTCACGTTCGCAAGTATATATTTTAAAAGCTTTAGAATATGAAAAATTAGAAGAGTTGATCGATATTTCTTTGAATAAATACAATCAGGATTCCAATACCGATTTCAGCATTAAAGATAAGGAAGCATTGATTCAATATTCCGGAGGTGATGCCAGAAAGTTGATTAATGCTGTTGAAAACGTACTCAATCAATTCAAAAATTCTGATAAAAAGGAAATTGATAATGAAGATGTGCTTTCTGTTTTGCAGGAAACCATGGCGTTGTATGACAAGAATGGCGAACAGCATTATGATATTATTTCTGCCTTTATCAAATCAATGCGAGGTTCTGATCCGAATGGTGCGGTGTATTGGTTAGCAAGAATGTTGGTTGGTGGCGAAGATATTAAGTTTATTGCGAGGCGAATGTTGATTTTGGCTTCCGAAGATATTGGCTTGGCAAATCCAAATGCTTTGGTGATGGCGAACAATTGTTTTCAAGCAATTAATGTAATTGGAAATCCCGAGGCCAGAATTATTTTAAGTCAAACTGCGGTTTATTTGGCGGTTTCACCGAAAAGTAATTCAACTTATCTTGCGATTGATGATGCGATTTCTAATATTAAAAAAACTGGAAATCTTCCTGTTCCTTTACATTTAAGAAATGCACCAACCAAATTAATGAAGGATTTGAATTATGGAAAAGAGTATGATTACGCTCATTCTCACGAAGGTAATTTCGTTGATTTAGAATTTCTTCCGGAAGAATTGAAAGGAACTTCATTTTATAAACCCGGAAATAATTCTACCGAAAATAAAATTGCAGACCAACTCAAAAAGAAATGGAAAGATAAATATTAAATTTGAGCTTTTTCAGATTTCCAAAAGATCAGCTTTCAAGCAAATATTCATTATAATGTCCTAAAAACTTCACGGTTACTCCAATGGATTCTAATTCTTCTAATGCGTTTTTCGATAACACAGGATTCCATTCGTTCGCAACATTAATAAAGAAAAAATAATTCCCAAGTCCGGTTTTCAAAGTTCTGCTTTCGATTTTTGAAAGGTTCATTTGTCGCCACGCAAAAACTGAAAGCACTTGGTGTAGTCCACCTGCATGATCTTCGGGAAGCGTTATTAATAAAGAAGTTTTCTCCGAAGTTTTTGGAATGTCGAGTCGTAGCAAATCGTCCTTTTTTGAAATCACAATAAACTTGGTGTGGTTTTGTTCGAAATCCTGAATATTAGAATGGATGATTTTTAATCCATATAATTTCGCGGCATAAGAATTTGCAATTGCTGCCCATTTTTCTTGTGGATTTTCGGATACCAATTTCGCTGCTGCTGCCGTAGAACTGAAATCTCGGGTTTCTTTATTTTTAAATTGATGATGCCGAAAATGAAAAGTTTGAGCCAAAGCTTGAGGATGAGAAATTATGGTTTCAAAATTTTCGTTGTCATGGTGAATCATCAAATGATGAGCAATCGGCATCACGACTTCGGTTTCGATAAAAATATTATCAAAGTCATAAAGATAATCCAAGGTCATCGAAACGGTTCCTTCAATCGAATTTTCTAATGGAACAACTGCTTTATCAACTTCATCATTGATCACTGCATTAAAGCAATCGATGATGCTTGATTGCGGAATAAGTTCATTTTCAGGAAAAATTTGAGAACATGCTAATTGTGTAAAACTTGCATGCGGACCGAGGAATGCGATTTTCATTCTGCAAAAATAAAAAAGCCAATCGAATTGATGGACTTTATTGCCTCTAATTTGATATCGATTTAATTGCTTCGATTAATTTTCCTTTTAAATTAAAAAAAACCGCACATAAAGTGCGGAATTTAGTAAATATGAAAAAATGTTTTAAGAATATTTCTTAAACTAGAAATTAGGATAATGATATTTCTGGCATTGCATAAATTTGTGATTTTGCACGCAGTTCTATTATTTTTTTAATGTAATTCAAATCTTTTGCCTCATCAATCGTCATGTCTTTGAATTCATAGATTTTTACCACTTTATTGTCTTCAAAAGATTGAGTCACACTTTTCAGTTCTTCTGCATTTTTTACAGAAACACTCGTGATCAAATGGTTGGGAACGGCATTTGTTTCTGCTTTTGCAATTCCGAAAAGCCTTTCCCAGAAGTTCTTTTTCAGTTCCGGTGCGTTGTCTTTATCGGTTCTGTAAATGATGTAATCCTGGTTCTTGATTCCTGACTTTTCAATTCCTGCAGAAACTTCTTTGATGTTTTCTTGACTTGGAAAAAGACCAACAATCGTGTAGTTCATGATAAATGTGTTTTAGTTGTTAAATTCTATGCAAATATACAGTGAAATTATTTGTAAAAAGCCAATATTTTGAATATTAACATAAACTTGATAAAAATCAGGAATTATTTTAATAATATGATAATTATTGATTAGCTCTGCTTTAAGAAAATTTCAATTGATTATCTTTACACTCCTTAAATTAAAATTTTATGAATATGAATGTTTTGCTGGCTTCGACTTCTACGCTCTTTGGTGGAAATTATTTGGAATACCTTCAGTCCGAAATTGCTGAACTTTTTAACGGAATAAGTGAAATTGTTTTTATTCCATTTGCTCGACCAGGTGGGATTTCACATGATGATTATACCCATAATGCAAGAGCGTTTTTTGCTCAATTTAATATGAGTGTGAAAGGATTGCATGAATTTGACAATCAAATTGAAGCGGTGAATGAAGCAAAAGGTTTTTTTACAGGCGGTGGAAATACCTTTTTATTGGTGAAAACTTTACATGAAAGTAATTTAATGCAAGTTTTAAAAGAGAATGTAGAAAACGGAAAACCGTATTTAGGAACAAGTGCTGGATCAAATATTGGCGGACTCAATATGAAAACCACCAATGATATGCCGATTGTTTATCCGCCGAGTTTTGAATGTATGGGCGCAGTTCCTTTTAATATTAATCCGCATTATCTTGATCCAAGTCCAGATTTGAAACATAATGGTGAAACCCGAGAAACCAGAATCAAAGAATTTCTAACTCAAAATGATACGAAAGTAATTGGGCTTCGAGAAGGAAATTG
>NZ_JBAVFG010000141.1:0-12378 GCF_049588135.1 Kaistella sp.
ATTTTCGCAAGAAGTTTACCTAAAATGGTACGAAGAAATGACAATGTGGAGAAGGTTTGAAGACAAATGCCGTTCTCTTTATCTTAAACAAAAAATCAGAGGATTTTTACATTTATATAACGGTCAGGAAGCAATTCCTGCAGGTTTTACTCATGCCATGGATTTGTCCAAAGACAGCATGATTACCGCATATCGTTGTCACATTCATCCGATGGCGATGGGTGTAGATCCGAAAAGAATTTTGGCAGAACTTTGCGGTAAAGCCACAGGAACTTCTGGCGGAATGGGTGGTTCTATGCACATTTTCAGCAAAGAACACCGTTTTTATGGAGGTCACGGAATTGTAGGTGGACAGATTCCTTTAGGAGCAGGTATTGCTTTTGGAGATCAATACTTCGACAGAAAAGCGGTGAATATTTGTTTTTTCGGAGATGGAGCTGCTAGACAAGGATCCCTTCACGAAACTTTCAATATGGCGATGAACTGGAAACTTCCAGTGGTTTTCGTTGTAGAAAATAATGGATATGCAATGGGGACTTCTGTAAAAAGAACTGCAAACCATGAGGATATTTATAAATTAGGATTAGGATATGAAATGCCTTGTCTTGCTGTAGATGCAATGGATCCTGAGAAAGTTGCAGAAGCGGCTTTTGAAGCGATTGAAAGAGCGAGAAGAGGAGATGGTCCAACTTTTATTGAAGCGAGAACTTATCGATTCAGAGGACACTCAATGTCTGATGCAGAACCATATAGAAGCAAAGAAGAAGTTGCTGAATATAAAAAAGAAGATCCTATCGAAATCGTTAAGAAAAGAATCTTAGATAATAACTGGGCAACTGAGGATGAATTAACAGCGATAGAGGATAAATCCAAAGAGTTTGTTGAAGAATGTGTTGACTTTATGGAAAACTCTCCATATCCAGATTTAGATAAAGTGTATGACTACGTCTATGCTCAAGAAGATTATCCTTTCATCAATAAATTAGAAAATAACTAAAAATAATTCATTTGAAATCTGATTTTTCTTAAAGTCAGATTTCATTTATTGAATCTAAAATAACAGAATATTATGGCAGAAGTGATTACAATGCCCCGTCTCTCTGATACAATGACGGACGGTAAAGTGGCGAAATGGCACAAGAAAGTAGGAGATGCAGTAAAAGAAGGAGATATCTTAGCCGAAATCGAAACTGATAAAGCCGTACAAGATTTCGAATCAGAATTTAACGGGACATTATTATTTATAGGTACAGACGAAGGTGGCTCATCACCTGTTGATTCTGTATTGGCAATTATCGGAAATCAAGGTGAAGATATTTCTGCTTTAATAGGAGGAAAAACTCAAGCGACGGTTTCTGAAAAAGTTGAAGAAAAATCTTCCACAGAAACACCATCTGCAAGTACTCAAGAAATTCCTGCTGGTGTTGAAGTAATCACAATGCCCCGTCTTTCTGATACGATGACTGAAGGAAAGGTTGCAAAATGGCATTTCAAAGTAGGTGATACCGTAAAAGAAGGAGATGTTTTAGCAGAAATTGAAACCGATAAAGCGGTTCAAGATTTTGAATCAGAAGTGAATGGAACTTTACTTTACACAAGCGTTGGCGAAGGTGAGGCGAGTCCTGTTGATACGGTTTTAGCAATCATTGGACCTGCAGGAACAGATGTTTCTGGTTTTACTTCTGGTGGAACGAAAAAAACAGAATCAAAAACGGCCCCTGAAAAACCAACAGAAAATGGTTCAGCTACTGGAAATACCCCAACACAAACTGCTACAAATTCATCTACTGAAAGATTGGCAATTTCTCCTTTGGCTAAAAAAATGGCTGAGGATAAGGGAATTGATGTTCATTCTTTAAAAGGAAGTGGTGAAAATGGTAGAATTATAAGAAAAGATATTGAGAATTATCAACCAAGTGCTGCTACATCGGCTAAACAAGAAGTTTCAACTTCGGTTGCTGCTCCAGCGCAAGTTGCTATGAATTTCGTTCAGGGTGAAGATTCTGAAACTCCAAATTCACAAGTAAGAAACATTATTGCAAAACGACTTTCTGAAAGTAAATTTACTGCACCGCATTATTATTTGATCGTAGAAATCAATATGGATAAAGCGATTGAAGCGAGAAAAGAAATTAATTCTTTACCAAATACCAAAATTTCATTTAATGATATGGTGATTAAAGCTACAGCAATGGCTTTAAGAAAACATCCACAAGTGAATTCTACTTGGAAAGAAGATAAAATCATTCATCACGGAAATATCAATGTGGGTGTTGCAGTTGCAATTCCAGACGGTTTGGTAGTTCCTGTATTGAAAAATGCAGATCAAATGAATTATAACCAGATTTCTGCAGGCGTAAAAGATATGGCAGGAAGAGCGAAATCCAAAGGATTGAAAGCCAATGAAATGGAAGGTTCTACTTTCTCTGTGTCTAACTTAGGAATGTTTGGAATCGAAACTTTTACCTCGATTATCAATCAACCGAATTCTGCGATTCTTTCTGTAGGAGCGATTGTTGAAAAACCAATTGTTAAAAATGGTCAAATCGTGGTAGGAAATACCATGAAACTTTCTTTGGCATGTGACCACAGAGTAGTTGATGGCGCTACAGGAGCGCAGTTCTTGCAAACTCTTAGAACTTATTTAGAACAACCTTTATCCTTACTATTGTAAGAAGTATTGCAAATATTTTAAATCAAACCTTTCAGTATTTAATTGCTGAAAGGTTTTTTTTATCATCATATTTGAAGGTAATTTAAAGCAAATTCACTATTTTTGAAGCTATGATTAAAGCGTATAATATTCATAAATCCTATGGTGATTTAGAAGTGTTGAAAGGAGTTGATATTCACATTTTAAAAGGGGAAGTTGTTTCGATTGTCGGGGAATCCGGAGCCGGAAAATCGACTTTACTACAAATTTTAGGAACGCTTGATAAGCCCACTAATCCTAAACATTTTAATACTCAAATCGAATTAGCGGGTCAGTCTTTCATTAATATGAATGATCGACAATTGTCGAAATTTAGAAATGAAAATATTGGATTTGTCTTTCAGTTTCATCAACTTTTACCCGAATTTTCAGCGTTGGAAAATGTTTTGTTGCCAACGAAAATTGCTGGTAAAAATGAGAGCGAATCACTTGATAAAGCCTATTCCCTTTTTGAAGATTTGAATATTGCTCACAGAATTCATCATAAACCCAATCAAATGTCAGGCGGTGAAGCGCAGAGAACGGCGGTGGCAAGAGCGCTCATCAATTCTCCTAAAATTATTTTCGCAGATGAACCAACTGGGAATTTAGATTCTAAAAATGCAGATGATCTGCACCAACTTTTCTTTGATTTAAGAGATAAATACCATCAAACATTTGTAATTGTAACTCATAATACTCATCTTGCAGATACGACTGATCGTAAGTTGGTGATGAAAGACGGACAAATTATTTATTAATATCTACTTTTAAGAAAATGACAATCGTTTTATTTTTCTTAAATTTAAAAGTTAATTCTCAAAATCTTTTGAAATGTCTATTAAATTTCTTGCAGAAGACGATCGACCAAGAGAGAAGTTTTTATTAAAAGGTAAGAATTCACTTTCAGATGCAGAGTTGTTGGCAATCATTATGGGCAGCGGAAACAGAGAAGATTCTGCTGTAGAATTAGCAAGAAAAATTTTCGATTCTGTAGGTAATAATTGGCATAATTTATCGCTTCTGCGAATTTCAGATTTAATGAAATTTAAAGGAATAGGAGAGGCAAAGGCCATTTCGATTGCGGTCTCGCTTGAAATTGGAAGAAGAAGAGCGGCGCAAGAAGTTCCTGAAAAAACACAAATAAGCAGCAGCAAAGAAAGTTACAATATATTATTACCTTATTTATCAGATCTGCATACCGAGGAGTTTTGGGCGATTTATTTAAACCAAAATAATAGAGTTTTAGGCAAAAGTAAATTATCTTCTGGTGGAATTAATCAATCGGTTGTAGATGTTAGAATTCTTTTTAAAACCGCTTTAGAACACCTCGCAACAGGATTAATTATCGCACATAATCATCCTTCAGGGAATCTGAAACCCAGCTCAGAAGATATAAGAATTACGAAACAAATTACTGATGCTGGAAAAATTTTAAATATCCAATTATTAGATCACTTGATCATTTCGCAAAATGCTTATTTAAGTTTTGCAGACGAAAATTTATTATGATTAAAAAATTAAAGTACCACGAAATTAATTTCGAAAAATATAGCGAATGTTTAGAAAATGCCTGTCAAAACGCTGATTATGCTGACCAACAGTTCTTGGGTATTGTATCGAATCGCCAATGGTTTCTTTTGGTCTATGGAGAGTATGACGCAGTAATGCCAGTTTCTTATGTTCGTAAATTGGGATTGACTTTTATTCTAATGCCGAAAATGTGCCAGCAGTTAGGCGTTTTTTCTAAAGTAGATAACCCTGAAATTAATCAGAAATTTTATGATTTTTTAGATAAGAATTTTCTGGTTTTGATGTATGCTTTCAATGCCGATAATCAGTTTAACGATGCTGTTCAAATGAAAACTTCATATCTTTTAAAGAAAGATAATTACCCGACTATTAAAAAGAAATATAGCAGCCACCGAAGAAGAAATGTACGGATTATTGGTGATTTGGTTGGGAATATTAATTTTAAAGAAAATTGGAAAGAAGACGATAAACTGTTCTTTTTAAAAAATATAAAAGGAACCCATAAGGATAAAGACAATCAAAATTATTTTAAAATTTTCAAAGATCTTTTAGAAAAAAATGTTGGCTATTTGCGAATCTTAGAATTTGAGGATAACATTCAATCCTTTGTTTATTTATATGAAGGAAAAAACCGAAGATATCTGAGTTTGTTTATCAATGAATACCCATTAATCAACCCGAATTTTCCGTCAATGATGATTGATTATTGTTTGCAAGATTTCATTGAAGACAAAGATTTCGACTTTATGGGTAGTGAAGTGGTGAATGTTGCCAAATTTAACGAGCGGTTTGGTGCTATTTCTTACCAATATCCGATTTTAACGAATACCAAGATTACTTTATTGAAAAATTTATGGAAGAAATACAGAATTATCACTAATTTTGCATCGTAGAAAAAACCAATGATTGAATCGCCTTATTTTCCCTACGCATTTGCATTACTGATTGCTGTCCCTTTCTTGATATATACCAGACAATTTGTGTACAGTTATATCAAATTCAAAAAACAGGAACTTAATTTTTTAATGGTAAAAGGACAATCCGAGCAAAGAATTCATGCCTATGAAAGAATTATCCTTTTCTTAGAGAGAATAAAGCCAGCCAACTTAGTGACTAAATTTGATGAAAAATTAGCAGCTCACGAATATTTGTTTTTAATTGAAAAAACCATTAATGAAGAATTCGATTATAACGCATCTCAACAGCTTTATTTAACCAAAAACTCTTGGAATAAAGTAGTGAATTGTAAAAATAATATTCTGCATTTGCTTCATGAAACTTATGAGAATCTTAGTAATGAAAGTACTTTACAAGATTATAAGACGGTTTTTTTGATGAATTATATGAACGAGCAAGATTATATTTCGAACGGTATAGAAGACCTTAGAAAAGAAAACTTAATTATAAATTAAAATAAAATAATGATACCGAATTTTAAAGCTCATCCATGGCATGGGATTCCTGTAGGGGATGAAGCACCAAATGTTGTAAATGTCTTTGTGGAAATTGTACCAAGTGATACTATTAAATATGAAATCGATAAACAAAGTGGTTATTTGAAAGTTGACCGCCCACAGCAATTTTCCAATATTATTCCAGCTTTATACGGATTTATTCCGAGAACTTATTGTCATGATGAAGTATTGAAACTTGCCCTAGAGAGTGGCGCCGAAAACGTTAGTACAGGTGATTTAGACCCGTTGGATATTTGTGTACTTAGTTCTCACAATATACACTCAGGAGGAATGTTGATGGAAGCAATCCCAATCGGTGGTTTTAAAATGATTGATAAAGGAGAAGCTGATGATAAAATTGTTGCAGTAATGAAAGGTGACCATGCTTTTGGACATTTTAGAGATATTGCCGAATTGCCACAAGCAGAAGTGAAGCGATTAATGCATTATTTCCTTACCTACAAAAACCTTCCAGACGAGCCAGCTAAATGTACCATCCACGAAGTTTATGGTGCGGAACATGCAAAAAAAGTGATTAAAGCATCACAAAAAGATTACGCCAATAAATTTGGTGGCTAGAATCATCAATCATTCATAACTTATAATAGACAAATGTTTTCATTTGTCTATTTTTATTTGAAATCCTTTTCATAAATTATTCAATTGAAACGGTATTTTAATTTTTAGAATAATGAGTCATTTCATCAGCCATTAAACTACAAAACACCGAGCGAAATACATCATCAAAAAGAAAGATCATAAAATAGATAACCCTAAGAAATGGACTGAAATTCTATTGATGAAAAAAAACATAAAGTTCAAAAAAAAAGCGTATTTTCGAGTAAAGTTTTAATTAACAAAAAATTAACATTAATAAAATTAACCTCAAAAAGTACTTTATGGATTTATTATTTTATCTCGTACCAATATTTGGTATTGTCGCCTTAATCTACACTTTTATTCAAAGCTCCTGGGTGAGTAAGCAAAATGCAGGAAATGACCGTATGAAAGAAATCAGCGGTTTTATTTCAGATGGTGCAATGGCATTTCTAAAAGCCGAATACAAAGTAATGACCTACTTCGTGGTAGTGGTTGCTATTTTATTGGCGGTAATGGGCGGCTCAAGTGCTAATTCTCACTGGAGTATTGGTATCTCATTCGTATTAGGCGCAATTCTATCTGCTTTAGCAGGTTTTATCGGAATGAAGATTGCGACTAAAGCCAATGTAAGAACTGCAGAAGCTGCAAAAACTTCTTTGTCTAAAGCATTGAAAGTTTCCTTCACTGGAGGTTCCGTAATGGGAATGGGAGTTGCTGGTTTAGCTGTTCTAGGTTTAGGAGGTTTGTATATCATCATCAAGCAAATTTTTGCTCCCGGTGCTGGTGTCGATTCTCATGAGATGGAAAGAACCATTGAGATTCTTACGGGATTCTCTCTTGGTGCAGAATCCATTGCACTTTTCGCCAGAGTTGGTGGTGGTATATATACTAAAGCTGCTGACGTAGGTGCCGATTTAGTAGGAAAAGTAGAAGCAGGAATTCCCGAAGATGATCCTAGAAATCCCGCAACGATTGCTGATAACGTAGGAGATAACGTAGGTGATGTTGCTGGGATGGGAGCCGATTTATTCGGATCTTATGTTGCAACCGTTTTAGCGACAATGGTTTTGGGTAGAGAAACTTTATCGATAGATGCTTTCGGAGGTTTTGCTCCGATTCTTTTACCAATGTTAATTGCAGGAACAGGAATTATTTATTCCATGATTGGGACTCTATTTGTGAAAATTGGTGAAACGACAAGTTTAGATATTACGCCGGTTCAGAATGCTTTGAATTTCGGAAACTGGGGAAGTATTGTATTAACAGCGATCTCTTCTTATTTTTTGGTGAATTATTTGATGCCAGAAACCATGACTTTAAGAGGTCATGACTTTACGAAAATGGGAGTTTTCGGCGCAATCATCGTAGGATTAGTGGTTGGTACCTTAATGAGTATCATCACCGAATATTATACGGCAATGGGAAAAAGTCCTGTGAAAAGTATTGTAAAACAATCCTCTACAGGACACGCAACTAATATTATTGGAGGTCTTGCAGTTGGGATGGAATCTACATTATTGCCAATTCTTGTATTGGCAGGTGGTATTTACGGATCTTACCTTTGTGCAGGATTATATGGTGTTGCAATTGCTGCAGCGGGAATGATGGCAACTACCGCAATGCAGTTGGCGATTGATGCTTTTGGACCCATTGCCGATAACGCAGGTGGAATTGCCGAAATGAGTGAACTGCCAAAAGAAGTTCGTGAAAGAACAGATGTTTTAGATGCGGTAGGAAATACAACAGCAGCAACTGGGAAAGGTTTTGCAATTGCTTCTGCAGCTTTAACGGCTTTAGCATTATTCGCAGCCTTCGTGGGAATTGCGGGAATTGATGGAATTGATATTTATAGAGCCGACGTATTAGCGGGATTATTTGTAGGAGCCATGATTCCATTTATTTTCTCATCTTTGGCAATTAGAGCAGTAGGAACTGCAGCAATGGCAATGGTAGAAGAAGTTCGTCGCCAGTTCCGTGAAATTCCTGGAATTTTGGAAGGCAAAGCTATTCCCGAATACGAAAAATGTGTCGCGATTTCTACAGATGCATCGCTTAAAAAAATGATGCTTCCAGGAGCAATTGCTCTTGTTTCGCCATTATTAATAGGCTTTATTTTCGGTCCAGAAGTTTTAGGAGGATTCTTGGCAGGAGCTACGGTTTCTGGAGTATTGATGGGAATGTTCCAAAACAATGCTGGAGGAGCTTGGGATAATGCTAAAAAATCTTTCGAACAAGGAGTAGATATCAATGGGGAAACGCATTACAAAGGTTCAGATGCACACAAAGCTTCAGTAACTGGAGATACTGTAGGTGATCCATTTAAAGATACTTCTGGACCATCGATGAATATTTTAATTAAATTAATGTCGATTATTTCTTTAGTGATCGCACCTACTTTAGCAGTTTTACACAAAGATAAAATTGATGAAAATAGAAAAGCTAAATTAGCGTCTTTACAAAAAATGGCAGGAATCTCAGCAGCAACAATTTCAGTAGAAAGTGTAGAAACAATTACTCCTTTAAAAGGTACCCTTAATAATGAAGGCGATTTCGTTTATGATACTGGCAATATTCAAGAAATTAAACTTACAAATAAATCAATTGGTGTTGGCGAAAATAGCCAGTTGCTCGCTTTGTATAATGATCTAAAATCAAAAGATCAAAAAGTTTTGGAAAATACAAAATGGTTTACCATTGAAAATCTTCATTTCCAAACAGGAAGCAGTGATTTGAAACCAGGTTCAGAAGAGCAATTAAATAATCTAGCTGAAATCTTAAATGCTTTTCCGACTGCTAAAGTGAAATTAGGAGGCTACACTGATAACACAGGAAGTGAAGAAAGTAATTTAAAACTCTCAAGTTTGCGGGCAAAAACTGCAAAACTGAAATTAACAGAAATGGGAATTGCTGCCGACAGAGTAGAAGCTGAAGGTTACGGTGCTCAACATCCAATTTGTGCAGCTAATGACACCAACGAGTGTAAAGCACAAAACAGAAGAATTGATGTTCGTATTTTAAACTTTTAAGTCGAATAAGTTCTTATAGAAATAATAAATCCCAGCTGAAAAGTTGGGATTTTTTTTATAAAAATTAGCATTAAAGATCAATGCAATTGATTTTCGTCTATCATCTATCGTCTATCATCTAAAAAAACTCACCACCCCTTTTTCCGAACATACAAAAAGGTAATAATTGTAATAATTCCCATTAACCCTAAGGTATAAAAATAACCATATTCAAAATGCAACTCTGCCATAAAATCGAAATTCATTCCATAAATCCCTGCGATAAAAGTAATCGGGAAAAAGTACATGGAGTAAATAGCTAAAACTTTCATCACCTGATTTGCCTTTTGATCACTCATCGCCAGAAACATCGAAATCAAACTGGTCACCTGCGTATTCAAATGCTCAAAATCGGCAATTACATCTTTATGCTTGTCTTTTAAATCAGTTATTGCAGTATCATCGAGATGAAGTAATTTAAATTTATCAACCCAAACCGTAGAAATGTTGAGGATTCTTGTGTTCAAACCTGATTTTCTTTTCAACCGATAAAGCCGTCTAATATGATTAGAATGATTGGTCGTTTTAAGGAAAATTTCACTCTCAATCTGATCCATTATTTCCAATAGATTTTGCGATTCGTCATCGTAAGACTTCATCACTTTTAATGCTAAATTCAATGCGATTTGATCTCGGGTAATATGTTCATTTTGCGGCAGTATGATTTCTTTTTTTAAGTCGTAAATGCTTTTATTTTTCAATCGGTGAATGGTAATGATGACTTTATCAATCAAAAAAATCCCGAGTTTGGTAGAAATATCACTGATGGTATTTAGATTCGACCTTTCCAATTGGGTATTTTCACGCATCAAGAAAAAATTAACATTTCCGTCTTGCTCAAATTTCGGCAAGTGATTCGCATCAATCGTATCTTCCAGTAGCAGGGAATTAATATCGTAACGCTGGTGCAGAAAAGCCAAATCCTCTTTGGTTGGACTTTCTACATCGATCCATTCACAATGTTCATTTTTAAATAAAATTTCAATAGCCATATCGCAAATTTAAGTTAAAATTAACATTTAAATCCACAAAATATAGACCAACGAATTAAAATTATCATGGTGATTATAAGCCACAAATTCATGAATTTCTATATTTAATCACTTCATTTTATTTCTCTAAAAGGAAAAGCTAAAAGATTAGTTTAGCACTTTTATAATAGAACAAGAACATACTTAAATGAATTTGCGAATTCGTGGCAAAAAAGTTAATATATTTGCTTTGAAACAAAATTTATAGGTGTCCAATAAAATTTATCTTATTTAAAGTTTTTAAATTATGCTTAAAAGTTATATTAAAGGAGTCGGCCATTATGTTCCAGAAAATGTAGTAACCAACGATGATTTATCCAAACTGATGACCACCAATGACGAGTGGATTACAGAAAGAACGGGAATCAAAGAACGGCATCACCGTAAAAACAGAAACGATTCCGAAGAAACCACCGCTTATCTAGGATTCAAAGCCTCGGAAGCTGCGTTGAAAATGGCAGGAATGACCGGAAAAGATATCGATTATATTATCTTTGCCACCCTTTCTCCAGATTACTTTTTCCCAGGTTGTGGCGTGCTTTTACAGGAAATGTTGGGTTGTGATACAGTTGGCGCTTTAGATGTAAGAAACCAATGTTCTGGTTTTGTTTATGCGATGAGTGTTGCCAATGCTTTTATTAAATCAGGTCAGTACAAAAATATTTTAGTTGTCGGTGCAGAAGTGCATTCTTTTGGTTTAGACTTTTCTGATGCTGGACGCGGAGTTTCCGTTATTTTTGGAGATGGGGCAGGAGCCCTAATTTTATCAGCAACGGAAGATGAAAATGCTGGAGATATTCTTGCAACCAATATGCATTCTGAAGGAAAACATGCCGAAGAATTATGCACCAAATTTCCAGGATCTAAATTTGGCTGGAGCGATCGTATGAGACTGGAACCAGAAAACGTGACCGATGAAGAAGTTTATCCGATAATGAATGGGAATTTCGTATTCAAACATGCCGTAACCCGATTTCCCGAAACCATGATGGAAGCTTTAAATAAAGCAGGGAAAAAGCCAGAAGATCTAGATCTGTTTATTCCTCATCAGGCAAATTTGCGGATTGCACAGTTTGTACAAAAACGTTTCGGATTATCAGACGAAAAAGTCTATAACAATATTCAAAGATTTGGAAATACTACTGCAGCTTCAATTCCATTAGCTTTGAGTGAAGCCATCGAAAATGGAAAAATAAAAAGAGGAGATTTAGTTCTGCTTTCCGCTTTCGGAAGTGGGTTTACCTGGGGGTCGGTACTTTTCAATTATTAAAATAGAAAAATGCGTCGATCGACGCATTTTTTCATGGTATCCTTACGAAATCTACTTTCTGCGAAGTATTGCCCATGGCAAAAGGTGTGCAATTATTATTGCCATTGTTTGTGGTTTTTATTTGAAAAAAATCATTAAAATATTTTTACTGTATTTGTAACTTTATTATAATCAGATTATTATATCTTACTATTCAATGTGAGACGATCAGTTTCTTGCAATTAAATTTTTTTTTTTCTCTTTCACAGAAAGCAGATTCCCGAGGTTGAGCCATAGTCTATTCGCCCACTCCCTAAAGTCGCCATCAGTAATCATCGGATCAAAGAAGTTACGGACAAAGAAGTTCGTTTTGGCTACAAAGATTATCGCAAAGAAGGTCAGAAAAAAGAAATGACTTTATCGAATACTGAATTTGTGCGAAGGTTCAGTCTTCATATCCTGCCGAGAAGGTTTGTACGGATAAGGCATTACGGAATTTTAAGCAGCAGTTGGAAACATGGAAAACTACAGGCTTTACAATCTGATTTAAACATCCAGATTCCGGAAGCAAAACCCAAAACTTTGCTCAATAAATGCCGGTGTTGCAAAGAAGGAAACTTAATCACCATCGCCCTTTTCGGACAAAGAGGACCGCCACAGGAATTTCTTTTCGTCACCCAAAATTTGTCTGCAAAATAAACCTTTGCGGGTAAGGGAAATTATGTTCTGCAGGAAAGAAAAACCGCAGAAAACC
>NZ_JBAVFG010000142.1:0-14921 GCF_049588135.1 Kaistella sp.
CTATAAACCATTCTGCGTTTTCGATTTAGAAACCACCGGAATCAACGTCGCAAAAGACAGAATCGTAGAAATATGCATCTTGAAAGTAAATCCCGATGCGTCGCGGGAAAGCAAAACCTGGCTCGTAAATCCCGAAATGCCCATTCCAAAAGAATCAACTGCCGTGCACGGAATTACCGACGAAAAAGTAGCCAACGCTCCCACTTTCAAAGAAATTGCTCCGAAAATTATGGAGATGATTTCGGGCAGCGATTTGGGTGGATTCAATTCCAACCGTTTTGATGTTCCGCTTTTGGCAGAAGAATTGTTGCGTGCTGGATTGGATTTTGATTTAAGTAAATTCAAATTAGTTGATGCACAAACGATTTTCCATAAAATGGAACCTCGAAATTTGACAGCTGCCTATCAATTTTATTGCAAAAAAGATTTGGAAAACGCCCATTCTGCGGAAGCTGATGTTTTGGCAACTTTCGAAGTTTTGGATGCGCAAGTTGGTCATTACGAAGAACTTCCGAATGAAATTGCTGATTTGAGCGAGTTTTCTTTTCACACCAAATTTGCAGATTTAGCCGGAATGATTCATTTTGATGACGAAAAACAGGAAATTTTCGCTTTCGGAAAATACAAAGGTCAAAAAGTAAAAGACGTTTTCCAGAAAGATTTGGGATATTATGGTTGGATTCAAAACGCTGATTTTCCGCTTTATACGAAGAAAATTTTGACGGGAATTCAGTTGAGAAGTAAGTTTTAAAAAAAGTATAGATTATGGAAAATATTTCAATTGTAAATAATGATAAAAATCAATATGAAATCTCTTTATCACAAGGAGAATTGCCTTTTGTTGAAAAAGATTTTATTACAATAGAAAATGAAAACATTACGATTAAAAGTCTTAGGATTGGTGAAGTTTATACAAAAGGCAGCGGGGTTTTGGATGCTAAATGTATTGTAGAAAACTTCTCTTTTAAAAAGTCTGATATAATAAATTTTTCTTTGGAAGATGGGAAAAATGGATTAATGAATGTAAATATCAATCTTAATAATTCCGAGAAAATTGAATTAGTTCAACAATCGAATTCAATTGAATTAACAAAAATGATGTGTTTAATGGTAAATGTGAATGATGAAAACTAATCTTGAACCAAAAGACATAGACAATTTTTATATTACTCTTTATTTTAGCAAAGACCATTCTGATTATCGAAAAAAAGCAATTTGGAGAGCATATCGAGATTTCAATAGAACTTTAAGAAATTTCACAGAAAATAAAAATGATATTAAAATCGATTGGGAATCAAAGCTTTTAAAATATATTGATGAAGTTTGCAATACAAATTTCGATCAATCTAAATTTGATGATTGGCACGAAAGAAAAACCAAGGAATTGTGCGAGAATGAACATTTTAAATTAAAAATCGGGCAATCGCAAAAATGGATTAATATGACTTTAAAATATTGTTATCTTTTGGGAAATGAAAAAATACCAGGAATAACCAAAAATGTTGATTATTTCCATATTCCAATTGACAATATAATTCAGAAAAGAATTTTTAATGATTTCAAAATAAAAAAGCTTGATGAAAGTTGGAGCACAATTGATAAATATAAAAAATACAAAAATTATCAACTTGAATTTAGAAAACATTTGAATGATCGTGAAACAGCTTTTGAAAAGGAATTTAAAATGTTTAATAATCCAGAATAATTTTTACAATGAAAATCATTTGCATCGGCAGAAATTACGCAGATCATGCGAAAGAACTAGGAAACGAAATCCCTGAAAATCCTGTGATTTTTATGAAACCCGACACCGCAATTTTGAAAAAAGGAAGCGATTTTTATATTCCTGAATTTTCTGATGACGTTCATTATGAATTGGAAGTCGTTCTGAAAATTTCGAAAGGCGGAAAATATATTCAGGAAGAAAATGCCGATAAACATTACGACGAAATTGGTTTAGGAATCGATTTTACGGCGAGAGATTTGCAAACCCAACTCAAAGCAAAAGGACTTCCGTGGGAATTATCCAAAGCATTTGACGGAAGCGCAGTGATTTCTGAATTTTATAAAAAACAAGATTTCGATATGAAGAATCTCAATTTTTCTTTAATTAAAAACAAGGAAAAAGTTCAAGATGGAAATACTTCATTAATGCTTTTCTCGCCTGAAAAAATCATCGCTTTTGTCTCGCAATATTTTACTTTAAAAGTGGGCGATTTCATTTTTACGGGAACACCAAAAGGGGTTGGAAAAGTCGCAGAAAAAGATATACTTGAAGCTTTTCTGGAGGATAAAAAAGTTTTTGATTTAAGGATTCAATAACTTAGTTTTTGAAGATGTCATAAATAGTTGTAACTTTATTCAACAAAAAATAATATCATGATAAACATCATCTTACCTGTAGATTTTTCAGAAGCAACGGATAAATTAGTCGAAGGCGCAATAAAATTTGCAAAAGAAACGAACGGAAAAATAAACCTGATTCACGTGGCACCTTCTGATATCGGTTTTGCGATTGGCGATATGGGATTTCAGTATTTCCCAGAGGTTGAACAAAATGAAATAAAACAAGAATTAGTTCAATTGAACACCCTTGAACAACGCATCATTGCACAAGGTATCGATTGCGAACACTTGTTAAAACAAGGTGTTGCAGGCGACGTTATTTTGGAATATGCAAAAGATAAAACCGCTGGGTATATTGTCATGGGTTCTCACGGAAGAAGCAATATGTACGATGTATTTGTGGGAAGTTTAACCAAAGAGTTAACGAGACGATCTCCAATTCCGGTATTGGTAATTCCTATTCACTAAAGAAAATCTTAATAATACAAAATCCCGAAATCTTTCAATTTCGGGATTTTGTATTGTAAATGGGATATCAATTATTTACTTTCTTTTTTATAAATTTTCGGATCGTAATAAGGATGCTTACCTTCCGTTGGTGAAAAATATTCTTTATCCTTATCGCCACCCAAAGTAGCAACTAAAACATAGCACCAATAAGTAAATATTGCAGATGCGATCAAGAATAAAATCCAGTTCATTACATTTCCTGCGAAATCATAGAATCCGAAAGACCATTTGAATGCACTGCTTAAGAATAAGAAGAAAGACGTCATTATTTTCCTTTTTTAAATTAACTTTGCACAAATTTATAAAAAATGTTTCGATTACTTTCAAAAGAAAGCAATATTTTTTCAGTTCCTGTTTATATTGGGATTCTCCTCTTAATCGTAATTAGCTTTAACATTCTAAACTTCAATACTTTAGAGCTGATTTCAACCATAATAACTTTTGCAGGAGTTGCTTTGGGATACTTTTGTTTTAATGCTATTGGGCTGAATTATCAGACTCATCTGCCTCTTTTTTTATATACCGTCTTTATTTTCGCCTTATATCCAGGGAATTTGGATATCGGAATTGCTGTTTCGCTTTTCACCAATTCGATTATTCTTTTGTTATTAACGAATGATAATATTTCTGTTCGTAATTTCTCTTACATTTTAGTAGGATCGATTCTTGCGCTCAACTTTATTTTTCTTCCTACCACCTGGCCGATGTGTATTTTTGTTATCTTTCATATCATAGGAACATCTGACCGTATCGGATTGCATATTTTTCGATTGTTTTATGGGATGTTATTAGTAGCACTTTCCTATTTTGGAATTGCTTATTTTCTGGGCATGAATTCTTGGAATCCGGCATACTTTCCTTTTACCGGATTTAAATTACAGCCGCATGTCGATCATCTTTTATGGTTAACTCCGTTGGCAATTTTACTGATTCACGCGGTAATGGATCATTTCAGAAACTTTAATAAAAAAAGCCCGAACAGCAAGTTCAAATACACTTTTTTACTTGTTTTTTCTTTAGCCCAACTCATTACCATTTTCCTTTATATGGGAAATACTTTCGAATATTTACTTTTATTGGCTTTACCAGCTTCCATCATTTTAAGCAGAATGCTTCGTTTCTCTAAAAAATATTGGACTCAGGAAGTTGGCTTATGGGTTATTATTATTTCGCTGCTTATTTTCAAATTCTCTACTTATTTTAATTTTTTTTAATAAAAACAACATGATTCAAATTGACGATAAATTAATTTCTGAAGATATCTTTGCTGAAGAATTCGTATGCAATCTTAGCAAATGCAAAGGCGCTTGCTGCGTAGAAGGTGACGTGGGAGCTCCTTTAGACAAAAATGAAACCTTGATCCTCGAAAGGATTTTCGAACAGGTAAAACCCTATCTTAGACCAGAAGGGGTAAAAGCCATTGAAGAGCAAGGAACTTGGGTTCTCGATCCGAGCGACAATGATTATGTAACACCGATGGTTGAAGGAAAAGAATGTGCTTATGTCATCTTTGACGAAAAGGGAATCACCAAATGTGGAATCGAAAAAGCGTATGAAGATGGTGCAGTCGATTGGCAGAAACCGATTTCCTGTCACCTTTATCCTATTCGTGTTGATGAATACCGAACTTTTACTGCACTTAATTATCACAAATGGGAAATCTGTAGTGATGCTTGTTCTTTGGGAAAAGAATTAAAAGTCCCAATCTATAAATTTGTAAAAACACCACTCATCAGAAAATATGGTGAAGAATGGTACCAAACATTATGCGATGCAGCTGACGAATGGAAAGCTGAATACGGTTCGTAGAAAATTAATACCTTTAAATAAAAAATGTCTGAACATTTTGAACTTTTAGATATTTACAAAGCGGTCATTTCCTTGATTGCCGGATTAATTCTGGGTTTTGAAAGAGAAATGAAAGATAAATCGGCGGGGTTGAAAACCATCACGGTGATTACTTTAGGCTCTACTTTATTATCAATACTTTCTTACAAACTCGCTGGAAACGGTGACCCGACAAGAATTGCTTCGTACATCGTAAGCGGAATTGGTTTTCTAGGAGCAGGCGTTATTTTCAAAAACGGATTTAATGTGTACGGATTAACGACTGCCGGAATTATCTGGATTGCAGCTGCAGTCGGAATGGCCATTGGCTTTGGCGCAATTTATATTGCTTTTACTTTTTTAATTTGCGCATTGATTATTATCTACTCTGCAAAATATCTAACCAAACATTATATGCAGCATTATCATAATAAAGTTTTGAAATTCACCCTTTCTACCGAGCAAATTTCCAATAAGAAATTAATTCTCAATGATCTTAAAAGTATTGCAAAAGAAGTGACAGAAGTTGCATTTGAAAAAAAAGATCATTTAATACAAATCACTGTAGATATTCATATCAGTTCCTCGGGAATTGAACAATTAGAAAATTACCTCATCGAAAATAAAAATCTGGTTTCTTTTAATTATTAAAAATCACTTCTTCAAAACAAAAAAAATCCGTTTCATTGCTGAAACGGATTTTATATTTATTCAAGAAAAAATTACTTTTTCAACTCTTCCAAAAACTCATCGTGAGAGATTTTGGTTTCTTTTTTAGTTGCTTTTTCTAAGATCACGTCTTTCAGTTTCGCCATTCCAACTTCAGAAGAAATCTGACGGACTTGCTCTTGATCTTTCAACATATCAGCAGCATATTTCTGTACTTCTTCATCTGGTAAATGGTGAATTCCGTACATCGCTAATTGATTACGAACCAATTGTTCCGCTTGTCCTAAAACATCTGCATAATCCAAAGTAATCTCGTTGTCATTCATCAATTTCCCTTCAAGGATTTGATATTTCAACTGATTTTTTTCTGCTTCTAAGATTTCTTTCGCTTGCTCTTCAGAAGTTACGTGCTCGTTGCTGAACATTAACCATTTTACCAAGAAAGTTTCTGGAAGTTTTACTTCTTCTTTTTCATTGATTTGAGCCAAAATTTTATTCACGAAATGAACATCAGCGTTTTGCTGGAAATACTCATCCAATTCTGTTTTTACTTTGTCTTTCAATTCTTCTTCAGATTTGATGGTACCTTCACCATAAACTTTATCGAATAAATCCTGATTTAATTCTGCTAAGTTTAATCCGAAGAAATCTTGTACTTTAACCTCGATTTGGTCATGGTGTAAATGCTCAACTTCTTCTTTGCTGAAAGTTAATTCTTTCGCCAATTCTTCGTTTTTCTCTAAATCGGCTTTAGAAACTTTTACTGACTCTTCTTTTTTCAAAGCTTTTACCAATTCGAAAGCTGCTTTTCTAGTAGCATCAATAGTGAAAGTTTTTGGAGCGTGGTGATGTTCACCTTCTGCACCTTCTTCAATTACTTGACTTACTTCTAAAGCAATGGTAGAATCTTCAGCGATTGCATCTTGAGGAACTTGCTCTGCGAAACGCTTTTGCATGTTCTCGATACTTTGTCCGATTTCTTTTTCAGAAGCTTCTACTTTATAATGAGGTGCTTCATATTTTGCTAAATCGATTGTGAATTCTGGTTCGTAACCAACTTCAAAACCTACTGAAAGTTGTTCTGCGTGGTGATCCAATGCATCAACTGGTTGTGGAACCGGCTGACCTACCAATCTCAATTTGTTATCAGTAACATAATTGTTCAAGGCATCAGAAACCTGTTTGTTGATTTCTTCAAAAGCGATTCCCGCTTCATATTGCTTTCTCACCATGCTCAATGGCACTTTCCCTTTTCTAAATCCAGGAACTGTTGCATTTTTTGCGTAGTTGTGCAATTGTTTTTCAACTTTATCTTTATAATCTGATTTATCTAATGTAACTGTAAGTAACGCACTTACTTCATCGTGGTTGGTCGCTGTAACGTTCATTTTAATGTATTGAAAATTTAGGTTGCAAAAATAGGAATTTTTTTTTGATTATTTTTAAAGGAGAAATTTTCTTTTCCTCATTCCTAAAGGATAGAAAACTTCACTTATTTATTTTGATTGAAAGTCTTTTAGTTTGAAATTGAATACGTCGCCATCGCATCGGTTTCACCACCGATTACAGAACCGAACTCTCTTCCTGGTTCGCCTACACTAACCGATACCGGATCATGAATCAAAGTTAAAACCAATTGTGGATTCACTCCGTTTTTTGCTTTTACAACAGTCCATTTTGTTTTCAACCCAATTTTAATTCCGTCACTATTGGTAGAAGATTCATCATCGATTCTTTCTAAATTAATATTAGAATTCTGAAAATCAAACAATAGAAAATGTTCATCTTTCGCTTCTTTGATGCTTTGGGTCTCGTCTTCATTGCCATTAAGAAAAACTGCATTTACAGTATATGTTGTTCCGTCAGTTAATTTAATTTCAGGATTATGAGTAGAATTCACCGTGTAATTATAAGTAGTTGTAATTCCCGTTGCATCATCTTTTACATTCAAAATAATATTAGAAATATCTTCTTGGGAAAGAACGTCATCATCTTCATCGGCGCGGCTGCAGCTGATTGCAATGACGGTAATTAATAAAAAAGCGATATATTTTAGTTTAATTAATGATTTCATTTTTAAGGTTTTAGAAGTTATATTTAATATTGAAAACAATATTTCTGCCCATTTCATACGAGAAATAACGCATCCTGTTAAGATAATCTTTGTAATTGGTATCAAAAAGATTGGTCACATTTAAACCAGCAGAAAAATGTTTGTTAAAGTCGAAACCTGTTTGCAAACTCCACAAAGTATAAGTTGGCGGCGGCGTAGAAAGATCTAAAGTTTTTTCAACCTCAATTCCGTTTTCGAAAATATTGATGGTTGGATTATCTTCCGGAAATCTATTCTGATGCAAGAAAGTCTGTTGCTGAACTTTAAAATAGAAATTTCTCCATTTCTCATTTTTGAATTCTAAACTGTTTGCAAAATTTGTTGGAACCATCATTATTAAAGGTTGATCGTTGGTTTTGTCTTCCCCGTTGATGTAAGAAAAATTTCCACGATATTCGAAATGATCATTCAATTTCAATTGTGCATCCACATCTACACCATACATTTTAGCATCAATTTGCTGATAAGACCAAACCGGAAAAACGCCACGAATCGTATTCTGAATCCCAGTCGGAATTTCCGTAATGAAGTTTTTAGTGATAAATAAATAAGGATTTACGGTGATTTGTGCACCTTTTAGAACATTCAATTTCCCGTCGATATTCAAATTAAATTGGTTGCCGTCTTCATTTTTCATTCCCATATTTCCCACTTCGATAATTGCGGCAGAATGATGCAATCCATCAGCAAAAAGTTCCGCAATATTCGGTGTTCGTCCTACTTTTGCATAATTCAGTTTCACATCAAAATTCTTCGAAGGTTGATAATCCAAACCTGCATTAAATGATAAATTTTTGTAGGTTAAATTCGGTTTCGTAAAAACACGATTTCCATCGGTCTTCACATAAAACTGAGGAAAAGCATCTGCATACAAATTTTCCCAATCGCTTAAATCATACCATTTTTTGACTTCATATTTTGTTACATCGTATCGCAATCCTGCTTCTGCACTCAATTTCGGTGTCAACTTATATTTAAAAACGGAATAAACTCCGCCAGCATATTGATCATAATTTGGCACCAATCTTCTCGCCTGAGTTTCTGGCGTGGAATAATTAAATTGATATTTCAGATCAATTCCGGTTTCTAAACTCCAGAATTGACGCTCAATAAAATCATTGATATTCATTTGGTTCGTGAACAATTCCAAATCCAAAGAAGGAATTTGAGCAAGTTCGCCTCTTCTCACATCATATTCCTTTCGATGATTGTATTGAAAGTTATAATCAACGGAAATTTTTCCTAAATTTTCAAATCTTTTAAAAGCAGAAATTTTGGCGATATGATGTTGAACATCCTGTTTCGGATTGTCGATCGCATAAGAAAAATCCCTTTCATAAATAGGAATATCTGAAGTTAAAGCTTTATAAAAATCCTCTAAATTTCCTAAATCAGATCCTCTATAAATCCCTATTTCCTGATTGGTAACGCTGTAATCAAATGAAATCCCCCGAAGAAAAGAATTATTCTGAACCGTGAAACCAAATGATTGATTTTGCAAACCCGTATTCATCAAATAATAATCAGGAGTTTTCAAATCACCGATTTTTTTAAATCCGCCAGTCGTTTTTATTGCCCAGCCATTTTCCCAAGTTTTCAGCAAATTGACTCCAAGTCCAATACCTCGTCCATTAGAAATTCCTGCAAGATTCGCACTTCCTTGGATTGTATCTTTCTTTTTGTAAACGGCAGGTTCTAAAACCACAACTCCACCGATGGCGTCACTTCCGTATTTTAAAGCAGAAGCTCCTTTAATCACATCGACGTGATCAAATTGGTTCACGTCGATATTCGGTGCATGCTCAACGCCCCATTCCTGTTCCGCCATTTTTACGCCGTTATTAATGATGGGTACTCGGCTTCCATAAAGTCCATGGATAATTGGTTTCGCAATATTATTCCCCGTTTTCAAAGCGCCGACACCCGAAATACTGGTTAACATATTTCCTAAATTTTCGGTGGAATTTCGGTCGATTGCATTTTTATCCAACGATTTTACGATTAAGGAATTCACATTTTTATGCGTTCCGTGAAGCGTAATTGTTTCGATATCAGCAATATGATGTTCGAGCTGAATGGTAATTTCAACATCTTTATTCACCGTAAGTTCTTCTGTTAAAGCCTCACAATCGGGATGATTTGCGATCAGCGTATATTTTCCTTTTTGCAAATTTTTAAAAGTAAAATTTCCGTTGGAATCCGAAACTTGCGTTAATTTCCCAATGGTAATTGTAGCGTTTTTCAAAGGCACTTTATCGTGATAATCAATCACTTTTCCTTTAACGGTAAAAGAAGTTTGTGCACTAGCGAATAGCAATCCAAAAAAGATTGCGATGATATTTAAAGTAAATTTCATTTAAATTAAGTTTAAAAATAATAAAACACGAATAATTAAAAAACTGATAATCAACTTCTTACTATTCATTTCGAAAAAAAAACTGTTTTTAAATGAAAGACGGCGGACCACGCAACCTGAAATTAAAGAGTGCAAGCGGACTGAAAGTTCGTTCTGCGGTTAAGATTTCTAAGCGAAAATCCTCGATCGAAATTGCTGAAAAGAAAAAGTGGTGCGAAGTGACATATTTTCCTTCATGCAAAATATGACAGGAAAGACAATCTGAATAATGAGCAACGGCGGGGGATTTTGTAAAAGTCTTTTCTACTTTAGTAAAGTGAAAATCCTTGAATACTTCACCACTTCCATGATTGTGAAAACTTTGAGAAAATAAAGCCACGAAAAGATAGACCGCAGCAAAAAGCGATGCTAAAAATTTCTGACTTTTTTTATTTCTCAACATTTTGCAAATCTAGGACTTTTAAAGCGAAAGAGAAAAATAAAATATCAGCCATTATTAATGAAAAAATGAAATTACTCATCATTTCGAAAACGGTTAAATCTCATCTTATAAAGACTTACTTAATTGATGAAGATTTCGTAAATTTGTGCTGAAATTTTTAACTATGAAAGAAAGCGCAGTGAAAAAGATTGTGGTTCTCACCTCAGGCGGAGATGCACCGGGAATGAATGCAGCGTTAAGAGCGGTCGTAAGAACCGCAAGTCACTACAAAATAGAATGTTATGGAGTCAGAGAAGGTTTCAATGGCTTAATCAATGATGATTTTACGAAAATGGGACCTCGCTCTGTTAAAAATATAATCACTGAAGGCGGTACGATTTTAAAATCTGCGAGATCCTTAGAATTTAAAACACCAGAAGGTAGAAAAAAAGCCTATGACAACTGTGTAAAACACGGTATCGACGGAATGGTTTGTATCGGTGGAGATGGAACTTTCAAAGGAGCAAAAATTTTCTGTGAAGAATTCGGGATTCATGTCATTGGCGTTCCCGGAACGATCGACAACGATATTTTCGGAACCGATAATACGATTGGCTACGACACCGCTTTGAATACGGCGATGGAAGCAATCGATAAAATTAGAGATACTGCTACTTCTCACAACAGAATATTTTTTGTAGAAGTTATGGGCCGTGATGCAGGATTTATTGCTTTAAACAGCGGCTTGGCAACTGGCGCAATCGGTATTTTAATTCCAGAAAAAAAAGACAGCATCGAAGAACTTTTTGCCACTTTTGAAAGAGCAGAAAAAGCAGGAAAAGCTTCAAGTATCGTAGTTGTAGCTGAAGGTGAAAAATTAGGCAGCATTTATGATATTGCAAAAGCTACTCAAGCGGGTTTCCCTGGCTATGATATTCGCGTTGCCGTTTTAGGTCATATCCAAAGAGGAGGATCGCCGAGTTGCGCAGACCGAGTTTTAGCGAGCCGCTTAGGTTATGGTGCGGTTATCGGATTAATGGACGGAAAAACCAATATGATGGTCGGAATGCAATCGAATAAAATGGTTTACACCCCAATCGAAGAGGCCGTAAAAAAGCATAACGAAATGGATCAGGATTTACTCAAAATTTCAGAAATTCTGGCAATTTAATCATTTACTAAATTTAATATTAAAATAAAAATTATGTCAACAATCAAAGTAGGAATCAACGGATTCGGTAGAATTGGTCGTCTTGTTTTCAGAGCAATGGCCGAAAGAGAAAACATCGAAGTGGTAGGAATCAACGACCTTATCAATGCTGAATATATGGCATATATGTTAAAGTATGATTCTGTACACGGTGAATTTAAAGGTGAAGTTTCTGTTGAAGGAAATGACCTTATCGTTAATGGAAAAAGAATCAGAGTAACTGCCGAAAGAGATCCTAACAACTTAAAATGGAACGAAGTAGGAGCAGAATATATTGTAGAATCTACAGGCTTATTCCTTTCTAAAGATACTGCTCAAGCACATATCAACGCTGGTGCGAAAAAAGTAATTCTTTCTGCACCATCAAAAGATGATACGCCAATGTTTGTAATGGGAGTAAACCATAAAGAATTAACAGACGATATCAAAATCTTCTCAAACGCTTCTTGTACCACCAACTGCCTAGCGCCAATTGCAAAAGTGATGCACGACAACTTCGGAATTGTAGAAGGTTTGATGACTACTGTTCACGCAACTACTGCGACTCAAAAAACGGTTGACGGACCATCTGTAAAAGACTGGAGAGGCGGGCGTTCTGCTTTGAACAATATTATCCCATCTTCTACAGGTGCTGCAAAAGCGGTAGGAAAAGTAATTCCTTCACTGAACGGAAAATTAACCGGAATGTCTTTCAGAGTTCCAACGGCAGACGTTTCTGTAGTTGACTTAACGGTAAGATTAGAAAAACCAACTTCTTATGAAGAAATTTGCCAAGCAATGAAAACGGCTTCGGAAGGTGAATTAAAAGGGATTTTAGGATACACCGAAGATGCTGTAGTTTCTCAGGATTTCGTAGGTGAAAAAAGAACTTCAGTATTCGACAAAGATGCTGGGATCATGTTATCTCCAACCTTCGTGAAAATCGTTTCTTGGTACGATAATGAAATGGGATATTCTAACAAATTAGCTGATTTGTTGGTACATTCTGCTTCTCTATAGTCAGAATTTCATTAATGAAAAATAGCAAAACCTCTCGATTTCGGGAGGTTTTTTTATACGGAGAATTTGGTCAATCCCGTTTGCAATACAAAACCGCAACTTGATAAAGTGAAAAAAATTGAATAATCACAATTCAATTTGATTATTTCGAAATGCTTTTCTTTTTCTATATCCTTCTTCAAAACTTTTATTTTCTGAAAGTTTAGATTGTAAAATCCATTCTGCTAAAGGACTTCTATAAATATTGCCAAAACAAACCATTAAAATTTTCATAACTTATTGTATTTAAAAACCCTTTCAACTTTTAAAAAATTGAAAGGGTTCTGTATTTTTATCGCAGCAAAAATGTGATATTTTTCAATTTTACTGTTTGATTTTCTCCGTTAATTCTTTTACGTATTTCTTGATTTCTTTATCGATTTTTGAAACATCTTTAATTGTATCACAAGCGTACATTACGGTAGAATGGTCTTTTCCGCCCATTTCCTCACCGATTTTATTAAAGGTAGCATTCGTAAACTCTTTTGCAAAATACATCGCTAATTGTCTTGGTAATGCAATTTCTCTTTTACGCGTTTTAGACAATAATTGCTCTCTTTGAATCCCGAAATATTCGCAAACAACTTCCTGAATATAAGGAATATTGATTACTTTTCTCTGATTGGCAGCAATTTTATTAATGGTTTCTTTAAGAAGTTCCAGTGACAATTCAGATTTATAAATCGTAGAATAAGCGATTACTGAATTAATTACTCCAATTAATTCCCGAACGTTTGTTTGTACTTCAGATGCAAGAAAATCGAGCATATCTTCTGTTAAAACAATTCCGTCACGACTTAATTTATCTACAATAATTTTTCTTCTGGTATCAAAATCCGGCGATTTAATTTCCGCAGAAAGTCCCCATTTGAATCTCGAAACAATACGATCCTGAATATCTAAAATATCAACCGGCGCTTTATCAGAAGTTAAGATAATTTGTTTTCCGTTCTGGTGCAGATAATCGAAAATATGGAAGAAACTGTCCTGTGTAGATTTTTTCCCAGATAAAAACTGAATATCATCAATAATTAAAACATCAACCATTTGATAAAAATTCGCAAATTCTGTCTGTTTATGTGCTTTCGCTGCAGAAACGAATTGTTGAATAAATTTCTCGGAAGACAAATAAAGAACCACTTTTTCTGGATAGGCATTTTTAACTTCCAAACCGACAGCGTGCCCTAAGTGGGTTTTTCCAACTCCATAACCTCCGTACAAAAACAATGGATTAAAGGCTGTTGCTCCTGGTCTTTTGGCAATTGATTTTGCTACAGTCGAAGCAAATTTATTGCTTTCTCCTTCGACATAATTATCAAATGAAAAATCTGCTTTCAAGTTAGAATCAATATTAATTTTCTTCATTCCCGGAACCACAAAAGGATTAATCACATTTGCTGAAAATGAGGGTGGCAAAGTTTCCTGCATTTTGGGAGTTGCAACACTTTTACCTTTCATATTCATGGTAATGGGTTTTTCTTGTCCGGAAGGTTTATTTTCCATCACAGAATACCAAAGTTTCACGCCTTTCCCAATGTTTTTTTTCAGCGCAGCAGAAAGCAACGATAAATAATTATCTTCTATATATTCTTTGTAAAAATCACTCGGAACCAATAATGTTAAATTATTGCTAATTAATGATACAGGTTGTACATTATCAAACAATAAATCAAAAGAATTTTCGAGTTTTTTTAGGTCTGTATTATCTTCAGCCGCATTGAGGTTATCCCTCATAAACGTAAGACATTTTTCCCAAATTATAGTTAAATTTTCATCCATTTTCGTACTGCAATTTCTCCTTCGCTTGTTAATTTTGACGGGAAGACAAAGATGTAATTTTTAAACGTTAAAAAAAAATCTTTGTGCTATTGATTAATTAGAAATATATTTGTATGATTAACTTAATACTTAAAATGATACACACAACACACACGTTTAGAGTTCGTTACGCAGAAACAGACCCTATGAAATACGTTTATTATGGCAACTACGCAACCTATTTTGAAGTCGGTCGAGTAGAACTTTTTCGTGATCTTGGGATCCCATATAATGAGATTGAACAACGAGGAATTTGGTTGCCTGTATCCGAATTTAGCATTAAGTATTTAAAACCAGCCCTCTATGATCAAAATCTCGAAATTCATACTTTCATAAAAAAAATTCCCGGTGTAAGAATCGAATTTGAATATGAAATTTATAATGATTCTAAAGAAAAAATTACAGAAGCAAAAACGACTTTATTCTTCCTCGATTCAAAAATAAATAAAGTCGTAAAATGTCCTGATTTTTTAATGGAATTAATCAAAAAAAACTGGAAAGAATAATTTATAATTCTGTGCCAGATTCTATTTCGTACGGTTCTTTATCTTTTTCAAAAATTCTGGTAAACTCCTTTCCTTCTACGGTAATTCGATTTCCGATTCTTCGGATC
>NZ_JBAVFG010000143.1:0-2643 GCF_049588135.1 Kaistella sp.
AAAAAGCGGTGAAATTGAAAATTTAGAAAAAACGACATGGGAACTCTACAAAAAAATGGGTGCAAGTGGAGATTATACTGATTTTAAAACAGAAATCTCTAAAAGCTTAGAGCAGGAGTTATATGAAACCACAGCAGCACTACTTATTGACTCTGAAAAAGCAGAAGATGCACTTTCGTTAATTGAAAAAGGATTGAAGAAATTCCCCACAAATTCTAAATTATCAGAACTTCAAGGAACTGCTTATTTCAAGTCTGGAAAAACCAATGAATTTGTAAACAATCTAAAAGCACAATTAGCAAAAAATCCTAATGATGCAAACAATTGGTATAATTTAGGAGTTTTACAAAGTAAAGATCCAGCAACAGAAGCAGATGCCGTGGCTTCTTATAAGAAAGCAGTAGAGCTTAATCCGAATTTGACCGTAGCTTGGCAGAATCTAACATATCTGACCATGGGTGATGATGCAAAATCTATTGATGATTACAACGCTGCAAGAAAAGCAGGTAAAATCGAGCAAGCTAATAAAATTATTGAAGCACGAAGAACAAGATTAGCAGCAGCTTTGCCTTATGCAGAAAAATGGTATCAAAGCGATGCTAGCAATTTAGATGTGGTAAGTTTGTTAAAAGGATTGTATTTGTCCAATAAAAACGAGGCGAAACATCAGGAATTTAAAGCAAAAGAAGCTGCGATGAAAGCGACTCAAAAATAAAATCTAAATCAATTAGATAGACTAAAATATACCGGATTAAGTTTCGGTATATTTTTTTTGAGTTTAAATCTAGACTTTTATCAAAACTTTATAACCCATCTTTTTCTCAATCCTCATTTTCTTCGTAAATTCACGTCAAATTTAGAACTTATGACTTCATCAGAAAAAATAGGGGCACTTCGCCAAAAAATGTCAGAAAATAATATCGATGCTTTTATCATTTATTCCGCAGATCCTCACATGAGTGAATATTTACCCGCAGAATGGCAGGAAAGATCTTGGCTTTCAGGTTTCACTGGTTCCGCAGGATTCGTTGTTATCACAAAAAACAAAGGCGGTTTATGGACTGATGGACGATATTTTGTACAAGCCCCAAAAGAATTAGCAGGTTCTGGAATTGACCTTTTTAAAGATGGAATGGACAGAACTCCGAATTATATCGACTGGATTAATTCTGAAATTCCAGAAAATGGAAAAGTTGCCGTAAACGCAATCGCAACCTCTCATACCAATTGGGAAATGCTCTCGGAAAAATTATCTGCTAATGGAAATCAATTGGTCGATTTACCTTTATTAAAAGATATTTGGACCAACAGAAATCCTAATGCTAAAAAGAATCCTATATTCGTTCAACCCATCGAAAGAGCAGGAAAATCAGTGACCGATAAATTGATTGATATTCGCAATAAAATGGAAGAATTGGGTTCATCGGTTCACCTAATTTCCAGTTTAGATGACGTTGCCTGGACTTTAAATTTGAGAGGAAGCGATGTACAATCAAATCCAGTATTTTTAGGATATATTATTTTAACGAAAAATGAAGCAAAACTCTATGTCGATTTAGAAAAATTAGAGGTAGAATCGAGAAAACAATTAGACGATTCTTGTGTGAAAATGCTTCCTTATGAAGAGTTTTTTAATGATTTAAAAAATATCAACGACGAAAAAATATTGATTTCACCAAACAGTAATCAATTGATCTTCGAAGCTTTAAAAGCAAATAATACTTTTATTAAAGCACCCGTTCCAGGAAACTTAATGAAAGCCATCAAGAATAAAACGGAAATTGAAGGTTTCAGAACCGTGATGCAACGAGATGGAGTAGCGATGGTGAAATTCCTATATTGGTTAACCAATCAAGCAGGAAAAGAAGCCATGAACGAGTTTTCTATTGGCGAGAAACTAAGAGGTTTCCGTGCAGAAGGAAAAAATTTCGTGGGCGAAAGTTTTGGCAGCATCGTAGGTTACAAAGAAAATGGTGCAATCATGCATTATTCTGCAAAAAATGAAGATTGCAAAGACGTGACGAATGAAGAAACCATTTTGGTCGATTCAGGTGGTCAATATTTAGAAGGAACTACCGATATCACAAGAACTTTGGCGTTGGGAACTGCTTCTGAAGAATTCAAACACAATTGCACTTTAGCATTGAAAGGTTTAATTCAACTTTCAATGATAAAATTCCCGAAAGGAACACGCGGCGTTCAACTCGATGCCTTTGCGAGACTGGCTTTATGGCAGGAAGGAAAAGATTTCAACCACGGAACCGGACATGGCGTTGGAAGTTTCATGAATGTACATGAAGGACCACAAAATATCCGAAAAGATATGAATCCGCAAGAACTCATTCCAGGAATGGTTTTGTCTAATGAACCTGGTTTTTACTACGACTATCATTATGGGATTCGTCACGAAAATCTAATTGCTGTTAGAGAATTGGAAACGACCGATTTCGGAACTTTCTATGATTTTGAAACTTTAACAATTTGTCCGTTTGATAGAAATGTAATTACCACTGAATTACTGACACAACCAGAAAAAGATTGGTTAAATAATTACCACAACTGGTGCAAAGAAAAATTAGAAAATGATTTGGAAGGCGAAATAAAAGCTTGGTTCCTCGAACAAGTAAAACCATTATAAAAAGA
>NZ_JBAVFG010000144.1:0-6496 GCF_049588135.1 Kaistella sp.
ATCTATTCCCAATCTACAGCATTGCATATTATGGCAAGAATAGTAATGGACACAATGTTTTCAACGGGATGTAATTTTTTCTTTCCAATCTAAAGTTTTCAATATTTTTCGAAAAGCTAAGCAACTTATTTATATCTATCTGATTTATAGATAAATACACGAAAATTAACTTAGAAAAATAGATATAAGTTCTTGAATTGTAGAGTTTTGCATCAATGCAATTTAAAAAAAATAAGTTAATTTTAATGAGTTTTTCCTATCTATTTTTCATTAAATACTTCTGACGATATGATTTCAGCTAGATTGTATTATCTTCTTTTTAATCAGCTTTTAATTCAATATCGAATTGGGCTGTCAAACGTAAAATTCCTTCTGATAAACCTTCCTGATGTTCTGTAAACCCTTTCAGTTTGCTCGATTTTCCTTTGATGACAAGATCCTGAATTTGCTTTTCAGTGAGTTTTTTTCCGAATACCATAAATGGAATTTTGAAACCACAACTTTTATAATTGGAACAACCGATTGCAGTTTTCCCTTTCATCAACTTGCTTTCTTTGCATTTCGGACAATTTGTTTCTTCCCAAATAATTGCCACTGTTTTTCGAGGAGTTGATTCTTTCTTTTCTTTGGGTTGCACTTCTTGTTGAAAGGAAATAACCTTTGCTTTTTCGTTGATGACTTTTCTCGTGAGATCGGTTACCATTGCGATTAATTCTTCTTTAAATTGAGAAGCATCGTATTCTCCATGTTCAATCTTTCTCAATTTAAATTCCCATTCTCCTGTTAATTCGGGACTTTTTAACAATTCATCTTGAATCGTATCAATAAGTTCGATTCCGGTAGAAGTTGCTAAAATGTTTTTCTTTTTGCGCTCGATGTATTTTCTTCGGAAAAGCGTTTCGATGATGTTTGCTCGGGTAGAAGGTCTTCCGATTCCGTTGTTTTTCATCATTTCGCGCAGTTCTTCATCATCAACTTGTTTTCCCGCGGTTTCCATGGCTCGAAGGAGCGTTGCTTCTGTATAAGCTTTTGGTGGACTGGTTTTTCCCTGATGAATCAATGGTTTGTGCGGCCCTTTTTCGCCTGCTTTAAATTCGGGAATCGTTTGTTCTTCATCTTTGTTTTTTTTCTCGGTGTCGTCTTTTTGATCTTTATTATACACTTCGCGCCAACCTAATTCCAGAATTTGTCTTCCGGAAGTTTTGAACGGAATCGTTCCTACCTGACCTTCTACCAAAGTATTTGAAATCTTACATTCTGGATAAAAAACAGAGATGAATCTTTTAGCCACCAAATCATAAATTAACTTTTCTTCTCTGCTTAAACTCGAAGAAGGCGGAATTTCGGTCGGAATAATCGCATGGTGATCGGTCACTTTCGTATCATCAAAAACGGTTTTCGATTTCGGAATCGGCTGTGCTAAAAGTGGTGCGGTAAACTCGCTGTAAAAATTCATGCTCTGTAGAATACCTTCAATCTGAGGATGCAAACTTTCGGAAAGGTAAGTGGTGTCAACACGCGGATAAGTGGTGTGCTTTTTTTCGTATAAACTTTGGATGTATTTCAACGTATTCTCGGCGGAATATCCGTATTTTCTATTGGCTTCTACTTGCAAAGCCGTCAAATCAAACAATCGTGGATTTTTCTCTTTTCCTTCTTTAATTTCAAAAGAGATGATTTCGAAAAGGTTTTGTTTCAGATATTCTAAGCCTTTTTCGGCTTTTTCTTTTGTTTTCAAACGGTCAATCGCTGCGGTGAAAATTACATCGCGGTATTTCGTTTTCAGTTCCCAATATTCTTCGGTATTGAAAGCATCAATTTCTTTTTGTCGTTGCACAATCATCGCTAGGGTAGGCGTTTGGACCCGACCGATTGAAAGTACACTTTTGTTTCCGCCAAATTTTTTCGTGAATAATCGGGTAGCATTGATTCCTAAAAGCCAGTCGCCAATCGCACGTGCATTTCCGGCTTGGTAAAGGTTTAGATAATCTTCTGAAGGTTTTAGGTTCGCAAATCCTTCTTTAATGGCAACTTCTGTCAACGAAGAAATCCAAAGTCTTTTGATGGGTTTTTTGCATTTGGCTTTGTGCAAAACCCAGCGTTGTATGACTTCACCTTCTTGCCCGGCATCCCCACAATTAATGACTTCTTCGCAATCTGCAACCAGTTTTTCAATGGTTCGAAACTGTTTTTCAACGCCCGGATTTTCTATTAATTTAATGCCAAAAGGGTCCGGAATAATAGGAAGAAATATAAGATTCCAAGATTTCAGATGTGGACTGTAATCGTGAGGTTCTTTGAGGGTGCAAAGATGTCCGAAGGTCCATGTTACCCAATATCCATTGCCTTCAAAATAGCCTTGTTTGGGCATGTCTGCACCTAATACTTTGGCAATATCTCGGGCAACACTTGGTTTTTCGGCAATACATAATTTCATAGGTCAACTTCATTTTTGGGACGTGCTGCAAATTTGAGTAATTTTTACCGCAAAAAAAAACGCTCCCGAAATTTCAGAAGCGTTCATAATTCTATCAACTGTTTTCTTTAAATATTGATAAACAATTTCGGATTAACCGGCGTATTGTTTTTGTGAACTTCATAATGAAGATGAGGACCCGTAGAACGACCTGTATTTCCTGATTTCGCAATCACATCGTTTACTTTAACCACTTCATTGGTCTTGACTAAAATTTGAGAAAGGTGAGCATAAAGGGTGTCCAAACCGTTACCGTGAGAAATAATCACGCAGTTTCCGTAGCCACTTTTTTCACCTGCGAAAATTACTTTTCCGGAGGCAGCACTTCGAACGTCGGAACCGTGAGCAACAGCAATGTCTAAGCCTTTGTGAAATTTAAGTTGGTCTTTTTCGGAAGGCGCATTATTTTTTTCGACCAAGGCTTGAGTTGAGTTGGGAGCGATTATTTTTTTAGTGACATTTCCTAAACTGTCTTTTACTTCAGTGTATTGTAGCTCGGCTTTTGTTGGCTTTAGAGAAGCAAGCATTATCGTATTTTCAGGGAACGGATTTTTCCTTTTTCCAAATTGCGAGGAGATATAACCATCGGTAGGGATTCCCAAAGGAACTTGTTGCAGTTTTTTCTGTAAATCAACCAAATACTGGCTGTAGCGATTGGTCTGTTTTGCCAGATAAACCGCATTTGAAATACTGTCTTTTGCGAGCATTTCTATCTTACCATCCGATAGATTTTTTGATGCCAAAAAGGAATTTAGCTCTCGAACGGTTTGATCAACTAAAGCGAGATTATTTTTCATTTCCAAATAATCGATACTGTCTTTTTCAGTTTTAATGGGAACTAAATTAACTTGGTACGATTTGTCGTCTTTTTCAGAATATAGTTTTCCGATAAAGAGCGCTTGTCCGAAAATTACAAATGCCAATATTCCTATGATTAAACTGATGTTTTTTTTAGTACTCAAAAAATTCTTCATTATTAAAGTCTTGGTGATCAAAAAATTGAGGTTGCAAATTTATAAAATATTTTTATAAAATATTTTCAGCCATAATTAGGACTTCATGATATCCCTCAGTTTATTCAAAACAATTGTTTGCACTATTTCAGAAAGCTTTAATATCTTTGCGCTAAAGATTCTCTCTTGTTCAGAAACTTCTGAGCAGCATCTAATTTTTAATTATGATAAAAAAGAAAACACCGAAATCGCAGACTCAGAATATTCCTGTTGGCGTGGTAGGAAGTGGTAGTTTTGCAACTGCAATTGTGAAAATGTTGGTGGAAAATAGTAAAGTGGTTCACTGGTGTGTACGAAATGAATATGTAAAAGGAGCCATTGAGCAGCGCGGTCATAATCCTAATTACTTAACGTCGGTCTCTTTTGATCCAAAACATCTGAAGATTACCACCGATATTAATGAATTGGTTTCGGCTTGTGAAGTGGTGGTTTTAGCAACGCCGTCGATTTACCTTTCAGATGCAATGGAAAAAATGACTTGTGATTATGAGAACAAAATTTTTGTTTCCGCAATTAAAGGAATTGTTCCTAAAGTAAATGATGTTGTTGCACATTACCTTCGTGATGAATTTAAAATAGGCTTCCGAAATCAGGCGGTCATCGCTGGACCTTGTCATGCCGAAGAAGTTGCGATGGAAAGACTTTCTTACCTCACTATTGCAGTTGCAGAAGAGGATGTAGCCAAAAAATTATTTGCTTTATTTTCTTCAGATTTTATTAATGTGCATTGCAGCAAAGATATTTTAGGAAATGAATACAGTGCGATTTTGAAAAATATTTATGCCGTAGGAGCCGGGATTTCCAGTGGTTTAGGATATGGCGATAACTTTACCGCAGTCTTTGTATCTAATGCGGTTCGCGAAATGGAAGTTTTCTTAGAAGCAGTGTACGAAGTTCCACGTGATGTGAATGAGAGTGCTTATCTTGGCGATTTATTGGTAACCGCTTACTCGCTGTTTTCCCGTAACCGAAATTTAGGGAATTTGATCGGGAAAGGATATACGGTAAAATCTGCAATTCAATCGATGAATATGATTGCTGAAGGATATTACGCCGCAGATTCTGTATATCATACCGCAAAAAATAAAGAGCTGAAAACTCCGATTATCAATGCGATTTATGAAATTCTTTATAAAGAAAAAAGTGCCGAAGCTGAATTTAAAAAATTAACCTTACTCTTAAATTAGTGAAATCAAGGACAAAATATACTGTTCATGTCTACTCAGTTTTAGAAGAGCGGTTGAATATTTGGTCTCATTTTATCGGTTTACTTTTAAGTATTCTTGCACTGGTTTTATTGATATTTCGTGCTATTGATTTAGGAAGTACGAAGGTACTGCTTAGTTTCTCGATATTTGGTTCAAGCATGGTTGTCCTTTATTTGGCTTCTACTTTATATCATTTTTCGAAAAATCCAAGACTAAGATACCACCTCGATATTTTCGATCATGCAGCGATTTTTGTTTTAATTGCAGGAACTTATTCGCCATTTGCACTGGTTTCTTTGAACGGTAGAGAAGGATACACGATTTTCGCAGTCGTTTGGAGTATTGCTTTAATTGGGATTGTTTTCAAAATTTTCTTTACGGGTAGATTTAATCTTTTATCTACAATCCTTTACGTAGGAATGGGTTGGATGATTATTTTTAGTTTTGATAGTCTGAGGTATCATTTGGATTTCCGTGGGTTGGTTTGGTTAATTTCTGGTGGATTTTTTTATACAGTTGGTGCAGTTTTATACAGTATTAAACGACTTAAATTCAACCATGCAATTTTTCATGGCTTCGTTCTATTGGGAACTTTCTGTCATTTTATGTCGGTTTATTTTTATGTAGTTCCGATTTCGAAGATCTAAGATCATCCTCGATAAAATTAATAACGAATAGAAAGAAAAATTAACAGAAATGATTCCTACCTTTGAATAGAAATTGACAGAAAATTCCGAACTTACAGAACATATTAGAAACGATACCAAAGAAAAACTTGAACTGGATTATGAAGGGCCTGATAAATAAGCTGAAATTGTATCTGAAATGACAACCATCACCAAACCCGAAATTTCACCAGAACTTTTAGCAGCACTTCAACCAAAGGTAGAAATAGAAAAACAAGTAATCATACATTGTTGTTTTCCTGCCAGCGGATTTTCGGATATGATGATTCGCATTTGGTCTTCTACATTTTTGATCGATGAAAGTTTGGGACATAGAAGTGTGTTAATTCATCATGAAAATATTTCACTGTTTCCTTATTGGACAGAAGTTACGCCCATGAAGGATTATTGGTTTACACTGGTTTTTTCTGGTTTGCCAAAAGAGTGTACCAGTTTTGATTTAAAAGAAGAGATTCCAGAAGAAGGTGGGTTTTGGATCAAAAATATCAAAAGAAATGAATCAGATGTTTATAAAGTAAAAATTAATTAGAATGAAGAAAATTTATTTCCTATGGATGATTCCCTTTTTGTTGGGAAGTTGTAACTCACGCTACAACGTAGTTCCATTAAATAAAATGAATAAAGAAAGAAAACAAATTGCACAGGATTTTGTAGAAACCTATTTTAAAAAATGTGAAAATAAAGATTATTCAGAATTTGAAGGTTTTAACATTGCGAAAAGATTCCAAGCCAAATTATCGCCAGACTCCTTGAAGAGATCATGTAACTATCTATATTATAAAAATGGAAAAGTGGTCGTAGAAAAATTAGTTTCTGCCCATACTACCAAATCCCCCAGAGATTTCATGGATGTTTTAAATTTTAAATTAAAGACCGAAAAATCTACACAACCAGTTTATCTACATCTCGGGATGTATCGCGATCAAAATTTTATCGAAATGCCTTTTTATATTTCTGCCGACGAAAGTTATTACGAAACCATTAGAAAAAAATACTACAAAAAATGAAAAATTTCCTCGTTTTAATCGTTGCTATTCTGGTAACTTCCTGTGCTTCACAAGCTCAAAAAACTGAAACTTCTACTATTAAAAAGTTCCAGAAAGAATTGAATGC
>NZ_JBAVFG010000145.1:0-7961 GCF_049588135.1 Kaistella sp.
TCCCATTTCTCCGGGACAGGTTTTTAAGAAAAAAGCCGAAGTAAAACTTCGGCTTCTGTTTTATACGACACCTTGCGCCAGCATTGCTTCAGCAACTTTCACAAAACCTGCGATATTCGCACCTTTCACATAATTTACGTAACTATCTTCTTCGGTACCATAATCGCGACACGCTTTGTGAATTCCGATCATGATTTCCTTTAATCTTGCATCAACTTCTTCAGATGACCAGTTCAAACGAATTGAGTTTTGGGTCATTTCTAAACCTGAAGTTGCAACACCACCTGCATTCGATGCTTTTCCTGGTGAGAACAAAACCTTGTTATCCAAGAAATAATTAATCGCATCTAAAGTTGAAGGCATATTCGCTGCTTCGGTTACACAGATTACTCCGTTGGCAACTAACATTTGAGCGTCCTCTAAAAATAATTCGTTCTGTGTTGCGGCAGGAATTGCAATATCACATTTTACACTCCATGGACGTTTTCCTGCATAGAATTTTGCACTTGGGAATTTCTTTGCGAAATCTTCAGCTCTGTTATTTCCTGAAGAACGCAGTTGCAATAAGTAATCAACTTTTTCACCAGAAATCCCGTCTTCATCATAAATGTAACCATCAGGTCCTGAAATTGTTACTACTTTTCCGCCTAGCTCATTTACTTTTTTAACAACTCCCCAGGCAACATTTCCAAAACCAGAAACAGCAAAGGTTTTACCTTTAATTTCTTGTCCGATTGTTTTAAGCATTTGCTCACAGAAATATACAACGCCATATCCAGTCGCTTCCGGGCGGATTAATGATCCACCATAAGCCAATCCTTTCCCAGTTAATACGCCAGTAAATTCATTTCTGATTTTTTTATATTGACCAAATAAATAACCTATTTCTCTTGCGCCAACGCCGATGTCTCCAGCAGGAACATCCGTCTCTGGACCAATATATTTGCACATTTCTGTCATGAATGCTTGACAAAAACGCATCACTTCCATATTTGATTTTCCTTGTGGGTCAAAGTCTGAACCTCCTTTTCCGCCACCCATTGGAAGTGTGGTTAAAGAATTTTTGAAGGTTTGCTCGAATGCTAAAAATTTAAGAACAGATAAATTTACGGTTGGATGAAAACGGATTCCTCCTTTATATGGACCAATAGCAGAGTTCATTTGAATTCTAAATCCTCGATTCACCTGAATTTCACCTGCATCATCAACCCATGGTACTCGAAAGATAATGGTTCTTTCTGGTTCTGCCATTCTTTCCAAGAGTTTCATGCCATCGTATTCTTTACGAGTAGCAATGAAAGGAATTACTGTATTGGCGACTTCTTTTACGGCTTGTAAAAATTCTGGCTCGTTTGGATTTTTCGCTTCAATATGTGCGATAAATTCCTGAATTTTTTGCTCAATGTTATACTGTTTCATATGAAGTGAGAATTATTACTAACAAATTTAATTGTTTTTTCAGAACTTTTGAAAAAAGATTTGATTATTAGGAAACTATTAATAAAATCAAACTTTAATTTTATTAAATTCATATAAACAGAGTTAATGATATTAAAAATGAAATATTTATTGGGCTTTAATGGTTTTTGATAAATGTTAAAAAGCTAGATTGCAAGATATTGTCTTCCCGAAAGTGCTTTTAGATATCCCAGAATTTCCAGTTGCAATAAATCGGGTAATATTTTATAAGTCGGTATTTCTAGCTTTTGTGAAATGTCATCTAAAGAAAGCGGAATTTTTTTACTTAATGTAGTAAGGATATTCTGCTGCTGTTCTGGTAGTAATACTTTTATTTCAGAAGTTGGGAAAAGTTCGGCAATCGTTTCGGGATCATTCTGAAAACCCAATTGTTCGATCAATGAGGGAATGGTAGAAATGATAGCAGCTTTGTTTTGGTAAATGAGTTGATTACATCCTTGGCTATATTTTTCATCGATTCTGCCTGGCAAAGCATAGACCTCTCGGTTGTAGTTATTGGCAAAGGTTGCGGTGCTTATCGAGCCTCCGCCAAAAGCGGTTTCTACGACAATTGTTGCGGGAGATAATCCGGCAATAACGCGATTCCTTTGAATGAAATTTTCGCGATCGGGTTTTTGAGAGGAATTGAATTCTGTAAATAACACTCCATTTTCTTCGAGGATTTTCTCCGAAAGTTTCCTGTTTTTCGAAGGATAAAGGGTATGGAAACCATGTGCTAAAACGGCAGCAGTCATGATGCTGTTTTGTATAGAAACAGCATGAACTTCTGCATCAACTCCTAAAGCTAAGCCACTAATAGTGATGGTGTTTTCAGTTTTAATAGCATTTAGAAAGTCTTCAATAAATTGTTTTCCGTAGTTTGAAATATTTCTGGTGCCTACGATGCTCACCGCCTTTTTTGAGTGATCAAAATGCCCTTTTTGATAGAGAACAGCTGGAGCATCTTCGCATTCATTTAAAATTGTTGGTAGATCGCCGAGATGCCGCAGATTGATTTTGATATTATTTTTGTCGCAAAATAAAATTTCTTTCTCTGCGAATTTTAAATGTTCAGGATTTCCGATTTCAATAGCAATTTTTCTCCCGATGCCAAAAATGTTTTGTAATCCTGATTTCGAAAGTTCCCACACTTCTTTCGCAGAACCAACTTCAAGTACTAGTTTTCGGAAAATCACATCTCCGATTAGAGGACAGTGCCGCAGTGCAATAGCGTAAAGAGTTTCTTCGGAATGCATAAGAAAATTTTATCAAAAGTATCAAAAATTATTCGTTTTTGCGAAGTTCATCCAATCGTTCCCATACATTTTCTTTCTTTTTGTAAGGAAGTTCCAAGAAATCTTCTGGATGCTTTTCTTTGTACTCTTGCCAAAGTTTGTCATCTTTTTCACTGTAATAATTGGGGAATTGCCAGATGTATTTTACTTTAGTTTCACCTGATTTTCGGAACATAAATGCCATTAGTATTCCAACGGTTGCACCAGATAAATGCGACTGCCAAGATACTCTGCTTGGTTCTGGTAGTTGAGAAAATAATTCTTCAGGCAAAACACCCCAAATTAAACTGCCATAATACAATGCAACCACCATCGATACCGTTAGAAACTTCATGTTCCACCGAAACACGCCACTGAAAAATAAGAAAAACGCTAAAACATATACTATTCCACTTGCGCCTATGATGCAAACATGATTGAATTCTCCTGTGTAAATATCGATGGGAGGTAAGAGCCAAACTAAAAACCCAGTTAAAATCCAACCCAGAAATAATATTTGTTTTGCGATAAAAGGGTAAAATTGGAACAATAGAAATATTAATACAAAAATAGGAACAGAATTGCCAAAAATATGCTCTAAACTTCCATGAAGAAAAGGAGATAGAAAAATACCTTTTAAACCAGAAGGGTTTAGTGGAATGATTGCACCAGAGCAACCACTAAACCAACCGATGTGCTGCAATAAATACCCCACCCACATCGCAGAAACCATGATGGCTGCGTAAAGCACGGCTTTGAAATTAAGTTGATTTTTGAGCATGGTTTATTTTTTGACAAAACTGCGACCAAAATGGTTATTAAGTAATTATGGCTAAATCTTTTATAAATGTAATTAAAATCAGACAAAAAGTGCGAAAATTGTGGTTGAATGAATTTTTTACATTTATTTGTTTGTCTTAAATTTGCGAACTATGAGAAAATTATTTGCCGTCATTATATCGTTTGTTTCCGTGGCTGTTTTTTCCCAGACCGATAAGCGTGTTTTGGATGAAATCGATTCTATTTCACAAAAGAGATGGAATGCTATTGCACTGGATTTAGACAGTTTGGCTAATCCGAAATTAGAAAAATTTCCTGTCTTTTTTAGGGATACTATTGTTATTAGAAATAGGCAAGAAGTAGCAGTTAAGGATGAGGAAATCCCAGTAACGCCATATAATTTGCTTCAATTAAAAGATCCTATTAAATGGTTTTATTATGGACAGAATAACTTGGTTTTCAATCAATCTTCCTTTTCTAATTGGAATTCTGGAGGGAATAATAATATCGGTATTATTGGGAGAATCAATTATACTTTAAGTTATAAAAACAGAAGACATTTCTTAGATAATAACATACAGATGGGTTATGGTTTTGTGTCTTCCCAAGGAGAATCATCTCGTAAAACAGAAGATTACATTAACCTCATGACCAATTATGGCTATGATATTGGAAAGAATTTTTATTTATCAACGGGGTTTCAGTTTCTGTCTCAGTTTTCTACGGGATATAATTATGCATTAACTCCGAATCCTTCTTTTAAGGATCGAATTTCTGGATTTATGTCACCAGGTTATGTTTATGCTGGGGTCGGGATTTTATACAATCCCAATGAAAATTTCCAAGTGATTTTTAGACCAGTGAATGGGAAGTTTACTTTTGTTACCGATCCTTTGTTGCAGCAAGCTGGTAGATATGGTTTAGAAAAAGACGGTCAATCTGTTAGAGCGGAGATTGGTGCCTTGGTTAATATCGTTTACCGTTTAAAAATTTACAAAGACATCAATTTGGTAAATCAAGTCAATCTATTTAGCAATTATGTTTTTCATGTTGAGAGAGTTGACATTGCTTATAATGGAACCCTTAATTTTAAATTCAATAAATTTATTAATACAACCATAAGTTTAGATTTGCTTTACGATCATGATCAAATGAAGAAACTTCAATTAAAACAAACTTTGGGCGTTGGTTTTTCTTATAATTTCGGTTTCGAAGTTAAAGAAAAAAATAAAAAAATGATTAAGCCTTTCGTTGCAGATTAGGGATTAAATGCATTCTGTTGGAAATAAAATTTGTACTTTTATAGAACAAAAAACAATAACATGAAAAAAATATTTTTAACAGGAGTTTTAATTTCAGGGGTTTTATCAGCACAAAATGTAAAACAGGATTCCTTGAAAAACTGGTCTATACAAGGTCAAAATACGTTAATGCTTAACCAAGCTGCATTTTCTAATTGGATTGGTGGTGGTGCAAATAATGTGGGTTGGATCGCAGGAGTGAATTACAATATGACCTACGAGAAAGGAAAAGATCTGTGGGAAAATGTTGTTATTTTAGGTTTTGGACAAAATAACACCCAAGGTTTGGGCAACAGAAAAACCCAAGACGTTATTAATCTTTCAACCAATTACGGCTACAAAATTCATGATCATTGGTATGCTTCTGCTGGGGCAAGCTTGCTTACCCAGTTCGCTGCAGGTTATGAAGATGGAAATAATCCAGATGCTAAAAAACTTTCGAATTTTATGGCACCCGGATTTGTAAATTTAGGAGCGGGGTTTACGTACAGACCAAATGATAATTTTACCATGACTTTGCGGCCGGCGAATGCCAGATGGACATTTGTTTTGGATAAAGATTTGCAATATGCCGGAAATTATGGTTTGAAAAACAATGGTGATACTTCACTATTTCAATTCGGTTTTTTAGGAACTGCGATTTATAAAGTAAAATTAATGGACAATATTACCTTGATAAATATGGGATCTGTTTTTTCTAATTACCTCGATCATCCAGAACGATTGGTTCTTTCCTACGGCGGAATTCTGAATATGAAAATCAATAAATATATTTCTTCAATGATTACTTTGGATTTGTTATATGATCATAATCAAATTTGGAAAACCCAAATGAAGCAAACTTTAGGAATTGGTTTAGCTTATAATATTGATAACGGAGTAAAATGATTAGAAAATAAATCCAATCCAACTTGGAAATAGCTCTTTTTGTTTCAAAAGCAATCTACCGCTTCGTTTGGAGCGGTATTTTTTATACATTCCAAAATTCGCGGTCTAAACTACGATACTGAATTGCTTCTGAAATATGAGCAGCATTTAATGCTTCTGCTTGTTCCAAATCGGCGATGGTTCTCGAAACTTTTAAAATTCGATCATAAGCTCGTGCAGATAAATTCAGTTTTTCCATTGCTGTTTTGATGAGGGTTTGTGAAGCTTCATCGAGTTCGCAGAATTTTTCAATTTCTCGCGGACCCATTTGTGCATTGTAGTGAATATCAGAATCTTTGTAACGATTACTTTGAAGTTCGCGTGCCATTAAAACCCGTCGTCTGATTTCATCGCTTTGTTCTCCTTTCCTTTTGTCTGCCAGTTGTTCGAACTCTACTTTTTGTACTTCGATATGAATATCAATTCTATCGAGGAGTGGTCCAGAAAGCCTATTCATGTACCGCTGCATTTCGAATTGTGAAGATGTATTGTTGGGGTCGTCCGGAAAAAAGCCACTTGGGCTGGGATTCATACTTGCAACTAACATGAAACTTGCTGGATAGTTCACCGTGAACTTTGCTCGGGAAATGGTAACTTCCCGATCTTCTAAAGGCTGGCGCATTACTTCTAAAACAGTTCTTTTGAATTCTGGCATTTCGTCTAGAAATAAAACCCCATTATGAGCTAAGGAAATTTCGCCCGGTTGAGGATAGCTACCACCACCGACCAATGCAACATCTGAAATGGTGTGATGCGGACTTCTAAACGGACGAACCGTCATCAAAGAAGTTTCTGTTCCAATCTTTCCAGCGACAGAATGTATTTTAGTTGTTTCTAAAGCTTCTCTTAAAGTTAAAGGTGGTAATATTGTGGGAACTCTTTTTGCAAGCATTGTTTTCCCACTTCCTGGCGGTCCGATTAAGATAATATTGTGTCCACCTGCTGCTGCAACTTCCATTGCTCGTTTTGCTGTTTCTTGCCCTTTTACTTCTGAGAAATCATTGGGGAATTGATGGATTTTTTCTTGAAACTCTTTGCGGATATCAATCGTGGTTCGCTCTAGTGGAATTCCAGCATTAAAGAAATCCACAACTTCTTTGATATTGTCAACGCCGTAAACCTCTAATTCACTCACGATGGCGGCTTCTCGAATATTTAGTTTGGGTAAGATGATTCCTTTAAAACCTTCTTCTTTTGCTTTAATGGCAATCGGAAGCACGCCTTTTATCGGCAACAATCCACCATCTAAGGATAATTCACCCATGATGATGTATTTGCTGATTTCTTCGGCGTTGATCTGTTCAGAAGCAGCCAAGATTCCTAAAGCAATACTCAAGTCATAAGCAGAACCTTCTTTGCGCAAATCTGCGGGTGCCATATTGATTGTGACTTTCTTGCCAGGGATTTTAAATCCAATATTTTTCAGTGCTGCCGAAATTCTGTAACTGCTTTCCTTAATCGCATTATCTGGAAGACCTACCAAATGATAGCCAACGCCACCAGTGTCTACATTGACTTCAATAGTAATCGTTTGTGCAGAAACTCCAAAAATAGCACTTCCGTAAATTTTTACTAACATAGCTTGTGTTTAGAGATTAAAATTAACAAATTAATCTTAATCTTTTGAAAAAGAATTGCGCTGATTGTTTTGAAGATAATTGTGCAATTAATAAAAAGCTTTGAATTCCTTTAATTATTGCTGCTAGAATTTATTGGCAGAATACTTTGAATTTTTTTTTCTTGCCCGTAAAAGACATATCAATCAAAAAAAAACTCCTCAATCTCTTGAGAAGTTTTTGTGGGTGGTACTGGGTTCGAACCAGCGACCTCTGCGATGTCAACGCAACGCTCTAAACCAACTGAGCTAACCGCCCGAAATTAAAAAAAACCTCAGAATAAACTAAGGTTTCTTGGGTGGGCCCTGAGGGATTCGAACCCCCGACCCTCTCGGTGTAAACGAGATGCTCTGAACCAACTGAGCTAAGAGCCCGATACCATTTTTTGATTTTTCAAATTTTGGTTTTGCAAATATACACTTTTTTTCTAATCTTCAAAATGATTAATTAAACACAAAGCAACAGAGCTAACTGTATTAAATAAAAAAACCTCAGAATAAACTGAGGTTTCCTGGGTGGGCCCTGAGGGATTCGAACCCCCGACCCTCTCGGTGTAAACGAGATGCTCTGAACCAACTGAGCTAAGAGCCCGATACCATTTTTGA
>NZ_JBAVFG010000146.1:0-5928 GCF_049588135.1 Kaistella sp.
CTTGAGTTATTTAGCAAATCAGGTTCTGAGTTGATTCCTTGATTTAATTTTACGGAATAATTTTGGCTTTCAATATTTCATTAAATGAGTTAATAAAATAAAATCTATATAAAAATGAAAAATCTATTGCTCATCATTCCGATTTTGTTGCTTTCTTGCAATAAGGAAAAAGTGCTTGCTGAAAAGCAGATAAAGAGTGATTCTGCCATTCTTTCAGACCCGAATAACATTGTGAATAAAATGGATTCCGCAGCGAACGGAATTGTTTCTATCGACGAAAATAATGCTTTAAAAGAGTCGTTCAAAACTGAAAGAGTTGTTGACGGAAATGAAATTATACATACCATTAATGCGGCAGATCTTCCAATAACAATCGCTGATGAATTCTCTACTAATGATCAACAATTAGTTGTGAAAATCAAGTATTTTATTGGAAAGAAAATCGTTGGGAAAATCACACCGAAAAATTCTAATATGAATATCAGGTTCAATCAAATTAAATTACCCAATGGCAATTTCGATGGCCCTTTCGGAAGAGAAATTTCTTATGACATCAAAACAAAAGGCGAACTCTGGCTCATCATCGGAAAAAGTTTGATGGCTTCTGGCGAAGAGAAAGGAAAATTTACGGTGGATCTAGAATAGCATTTATTTTGTATTTCGAAAAATAGCCAGCAGTAATTGTTGTTTTTTTTGATGACTTAAGAATCTTTTATCAATGGATCAATCTCCCAAATCTTCCCTAAATTTGTCCTTAGAAATTTAAAGTATGAATGTTTTTGATCTTATTATTAACGATAAAGAAGTAGTCGCTTTAGAAGATGTTTTTCTGAATAAATACAATCACCAGAATATTCAGCAACTTATAAAAGAATACAAATATGTTGAAGAATTAACGAAATACGGTTTGCCTGTCAATAACAAAATTCTCTTGCAAGGACATTCCGGTTGCGGAAAAACAACTACTGCAAAAGCAATTGCCAACGCACTTGGGAAACCCATTTTAATTTTGAATTTAAGCAATGTCGTTTGTTCTAGAATTGGCGAAACTTCTCAAAATATCAAACAGGTTTTCGATAAAGCAGCACGGGAAAAAGCCGTTCTTTTTCTTGATGAATTCGACCAAATCGGAAAGGAAAGGGGAAGCGATGACAAAGATGTCGGCGAAATGAGAAGATTGGTGAATACTATTATTCAGCTTATTGATTATTATCCGACAAATGCTTTATTGATTGCTGCTACGAATCATGCAGAAATTATAGATGTTGCTTTGATGCGAAGATTTCAGCTCCGAATCAATTTCGAAATGCCGACCGCAGAAATTTTGGATACGTATTACGATAAAATTTTATTGCCATTTCCCATAGCGTTTCAGAACTTCGAAAGACAGTACACTATTTCCTTTGCAGAAGCGAAAGATTATGCGTTTACGAAGATAAAATCTTTATTAATTGAGAAATTAGAGCAAGAAGAAAAATCAGTTTAATTCATTTAAAATATTTCCTAATAAAAATAACCGACAATTACTGCCGGTTATTTTTATATCAAGACTAAAAGTCAATTATCTATCATCTTTTATCTATTCGTCTATTTTCCTTTCTTAAAGAAAGTAATTCCACATTCCAGGAATGCTTTAAAATCCTCTTTCGGCATATAACCAGAAACTGGAGTATTGATTACTTTTCCGTCTGGTGAAATCAAAACATAATGCGGTTGCGAATTATTATTAAAGTTAATTTGCTGGAACAAACTCCATTTGTCACCAATTGTTTTTACTTTTTTCTTTTGGCCATTGCCCATGTCAACCGAAGTTTGCTCGCTTTCTGGCAACGCTTCTTTGTCATCAACATATAAGGAAACGAGAATAACTTCATTTTGTAGAATTGGTAAAATGTCTGGTTCACTCCAAACGAATTCCTCCATTTTACGACAGTTTTCGCAACCGTAACCTGTGAAGTCAACCAACATTGGTTTGTTTTCTTTCTTCGCGATTTCAATGGCTTTGAAATAATCATGTTCAGGGTGCATTCCCAGGATCCCGTCTTTTTCATCGTGAATATAACTCACATTGATTGGAGGCAAAATTCCGCTTAGATATTGCAATTTCGGTCTTTCTCCCGGAAATAATCCTTGAATTAAATACACCACAAAACCAATTCCTAAAACACCAATGACTTTTCTGGTCATTGAGATTTTTGCATTTTTATCATCGTGTGGAAATTTGATTTTCCCGAATAAATAAAGCACTAATCCAATTGAAATCAAAATCCAGATTGCGATAAATAGTTCTCTTTTCAGGAAGAATGTTTTGGAAACTAAATCTGCTTTTGATAAGAATTTTAAAGCCAAACCTAATTCAATAAATCCTAAGAAAACTTTTACGGTATTCATCCAGCCACCAGATTTTGGTAAACTTTGCAAAGCTTGTGGGAATAATGCCAATAGTCCGAAAACGATTGCCCACGAAAATCCAAATCCTGCCAAAGCAAAAGTCAACAACATTGGAATGTCTGCTGAGCCTGTAAGAGAACTTCCTAATAAACTTCCTAAAATTGGTCCTGTACATGAGAATGAAACAATTACCAATGTTAAAGCCATAAAGAAAATTCCGATAATTCCACCTGCATCTTCTGCTTTCGAAGATTTATTCGCAATTGCGCTTGGTAACGTAATGTCATAATATCCGAAGAAACTTCCTGCGAAAAATAAAAAGATTACGAAGAACGCAATGTTCAATCCAACACTTGTCGAAATTTGATTAAAAATATTTCCAGCAATTCCATCAATGATATGGAAAGGAACACTTAATAAAACGAAAATTAACAAGATAAAAAATCCGTAAATAAACGCATCTCTTTTACCTTTCGCTTTGTCTTTTGAACCTTTTGTAAAGAACGAAACCGTTAATGGAATCATCGGGAAAACACATGGCGTCAACAATGCGATTAATCCTCCGAAAAATCCTAATAATAAATACGTCCAGAAGTTTTCAGAATTTTGTTTCTGGGCGATTCCGCAATCAGTTTGCGGATTTGTGAAATCAATTGATGCAACTTTTAATCCTTCTTGTACGGTTGCAACCGATTCCGCAATTGTAGTTTCTTCAATATTGGTGGCTTTTGCACTGTCTGCATTGGTACCAGCAATCGACGTTGAAGCGGCTTCTTCGGTTACGGACGCTGTTTCTGCAACAGCAGCAGTTGGACTTATTTTTTGTTCAAATTCTAAAGTATTCGGAGCCAAACAAACTCTGTCATTACAGGTTTGATAGGTTATTTCTGTAACAACATTTGCAGGTTTTGTATTGTTTTTAAGTTTGAATTTCTGTTTAAATAAAACGGAATTAGAATAGTAAACAATTTGAGCACCGAAAGCTTCCGAATATTCATCGTGCTTTTTGCCCACTTCAATTACTTTCCCAATAAGCTCGATTCCGTCTTTTGAAGACACAATCACTTCCGTTGGAATCCCTGAGTCTTCAGGCAAATCTTTGGAATAAATATGCCAGTCTTTTTCCATTGTTGCCGTTAAAACCGCTTCGTATTCGTTGTTTGGTAACGAATTAATGGTGTATTTTAATTTTACAGGATCTTTAATTTGTGCGGTAATTCCCTGAAAAAGGAAAACGAGAATAAGGATCAACCAATTTTTAAATTTCATTTTTTATTTTACTTTTTTTGCGCATTATTCTAATTTAAGAATGTGCTAATTTTACTTTTATGATTTCTTTAGATTCTTTCGTTGCTGCAAATCTGCGGTCTTGGCGAAAAGGAATAACTCCCAAAATATCGTTATTCGCATCGCACAAAAGCCAAATTTTTTGCTGCGCTAAAATAGGAATTTTTTCATCCTTAAAAAACTTAGAGATTTTCTTTTTACCGATCATTGAAATTGGATAAAATAAATCACCTTCTTTTTTAGGTCTTAATTTTAAAGGAAATTGAATTTTTTCTTTATCGAATTCCCAATTGAAATTCGCGATTTCTTGCTTGATGAATTCAGAAATATTGATTTCATTCTCATTATTAATAATTAAAGAAATCACCTGTTCATCAGATGTTTCTTTGGTTGAGGTTTTTAGATTTAAAGTTTTGCGATCAATAATCAAAAGATATTCACCAGAATTGAATTGCTTCCCAGTTTCTGCCTTTTTAATTTTTTTAATTTCATCAACATCATTAAATCCGTATTTTCGAAGAATTTCAAATTGCACAAAATCGTTTTGATTAAAGAATTTCTCTTTATTAATAATGAAATAATCTTCTTTATGCGTGATGATTTCTTTTTCAATTTCCGAAATTTTTTCTTCAACGAAATTTTTAGTTTGATTCAAATAAGAAATGCTTTTGCCAAAATTTTCCAAGAAATTTTCATTGGTTTCAAACAGTTTTGGCGCAATTTCGTTTCGAATGAAATTTCTTAAATAATCGTTTTTTTTGTTCGATAAATCTTCGCGGAATTCGATTCTGTTCTCTTTGGCAAAATCATAAATTTCATTTTTAGTAAAATGTAAAAACGGACGTAAAGTTTTGTTTTCATTCGCCGGAATTCCGCTTAAACCTTTAATTCCAGAAGCTTTTGAAAGGTTGATGATAAAGGTTTCTAATTGATCATTTAAATGATGCGCAGTGACGATAAAATCAATATTTTCTTCTTTCTGAATTTTTCTAAAGAAATTATAACGCAAATTTCTCGCCCAATTTTGCACAGAATTTTCGGGCTTTTTATCTTTTCCCGAAACTTCGTAAAGATGAAATTTGATTTGATTTTTCGAGCAAAAATCCTCAACTATTTTTTGATCGAAATCCGAATCTTTACCTCGTAAATGATAATTAATATGCGCAACCTGAAACTTTAAATCTTGAATTTTGAATAATTCTGCTAAAACCATAGAATCAACGCCACCACTTACGGCGAGCAAAAATCTGCAGTTGCGATGCTGAACGCAAATTTGACCTAATGATTGATCAAAAGTCTTTAAATTTAGCAATTTTAATGTTTTTTTAAGGAATATTTAGCAAAGATAATTCTTCTGTTCAAAATGAATTCTCTATTTTTGAACGAATAAATAGAATATTATGAATATTGGAAAAATAGGAGCTGTTTTAGGAATGGCAGTATTGATGACTTCTTGTGTGAGCAAGAAGCAGTTTGATGCATTGAATACAAATTACAACCAATGTATTACTAATGTAGGTGAGAGACAACGTGAGATTCAGGATTTGAAAGCTACGAATGCTGGTTTATCAAGCGAAAATGCACTTTTGAAAGACCAAAATCATGCATTGAAATCCTCTCTTGATGCTTGTTTGGCAAACAGTGGGAAAGGTTCTGCGAACATTGATAAATTAATTGGCGAGATTAATTCATCAAATAAATACATCAAACAATTGATCTCTACCAACTCGAAAAATGATAGTTTGAACTTGGCTTTATCTAATAAACTAAAACGTTCGTTGGATAATATTGCCGATAACGACGTTCAAGTGAAAGTGTTGAAAGGAGTAGTAATGATTTCTTTGTCTGACAATATGTTGTACAAAACTGGCGATTATAACATTTTGCCAGCGGCGCAAGATGTGTTAGGAAAAGTGGCGAAAGTAATTAATGATTATGACACTTATTCCGTATTGATCGAAGGGAATACGGATAATGTTCCGTTGAATTCTAGCAACTTACCGAAAGACAACTGGGATTTATCTGCATTGAGAGCGACTTCAATGGCGAAAGTGCTTCAAACAAAATTCGGTGTAAATCCAGCGAGAATTACTGCGGGTGGACGAAGCGAATACAACCCGAAAACGGCCAACGCATCGGTTTCTGGAAGAGCAGAAAACCGTAGAACAGAAATTATCATCATGCCTAAGTTAGATGAGTTTATGAAATTGATGGATATTGCTCCGGTGAAAAACTAAGCGATTCTTAATG
>NZ_JBAVFG010000147.1:0-2877 GCF_049588135.1 Kaistella sp.
TATTAACTTCAAAGAAAACAATGAATTTTCCTTTTGGTTTATAAGAATCATAATCTAAATAAGCCTCTAAATTTTTATAAATTTCTTTCCGAAAAGCACCCATTCCTCCAGGTATTTCAGAAGATTGATAAACTTTAGAAATATCATAATCTGATTTATAATTTCCGAAAAAATCGTTTGGAAGAAAAGGAAAATCTAAATATGCGGTAACTTTATTTCCATTTTCTTCAGCCGACTGCCAATTTTTTAAACTTCCCAAAGATTGAACTACCAAATCAAAAGCACATTTGTTTTTCTCAATATTTAAGTCGTCACTTTTTTTCTTGATTAAAAATGGTTTTCCAGTTTCATCAATTTTTAAGGTCACAAAATATATTTCATTTTTTTCACAAGGTTTTGCCCCACTTTTTGAGAAAAAACCCTGCATTTCAGCAAACATTTGATTTGAACCACCTTTGTAAGCATCTTGTCCCTCTGGATATTTACTAAGAATTTTTTGAGAAAAAATTGATTCGAAAATTAAAATCAAAAAAAGTGAAACTATTTTCTTCATTTGAGCGGTATATTTTTTTTATGATTACAGATAATTCTCAAATATACACAAGTTTTCTAATTCTCAAAAAACATTTTTTTTAGGCTTAATAATTGTCACCAATACTTTTAGAAATAAGCAAGATTCTCAGTTTCTAGAAAAATTGAAACAAAGACAAATCTGTTTTCTTCGATTTCTTTGCCCAATATCTTTAACAAACTTTAACGAAATCTTACCATTAATTGTGTTGACTGATAACGGGATTTATTAGAAATTTACACTTTAAATTTTAGAAACACTATGTCAGAACTACATCAAGCGGAAGATATTAGACAGTTAACCGAAAAAGTAAGAGAACAGAATTATTTTTTCACCCTTTTGAAACAGGAAATCAACAAAGCAATTATCGGACAGGAATATATGGTAGACCGTTTATTAATCGGTCTTCTGGGAAATGGTCATGTCTTGCTGGAAGGTGTTCCCGGATTGGCAAAAACTTTAGCGATTAAAACTTTAGCAGATGCCGTACACGGTGCTTTTTCCCGGATTCAGTTTACGCCGGATTTACTGCCCGCAGATGTCGTAGGAACAATGATTTACAGCATTAAAGACAATGATTTTTCCATAAAAAAGGGACCAATTTTCGCCAACTTTGTTTTGGCAGATGAAATCAACCGTGCTCCTTCAAAAGTACAATCAGCTTTATTGGAGGCGATGCAGGAAAAGCAAGTAACCATCGGTGATGAAACAATGCCACTTCCAAAACCATTCTTAGTTTTGGCAACGCAGAACCCAATCGATCAGGAAGGAACTTACCTTTTACCGGAAGCACAAAGCGACCGTTTTATGCTGAAATGCACCATTACCTATCCTGACTTTGAAGATGAGAGAACAATCATGAAAATGATTGCATCAGGGCATTCCCCGGAAATCCGCCCGGTCATTACTTTGGAAAATGTAACAGAAGCAAAAAAATTAATCAATCAGATTTATCTGGATGAGAAAATTGAGAAGTATATTTTGGATATGGTTTTCGCAACTCGTTTTCCAGAGAAATATGGAATGCCTGATTTAAAAAGTTATATCAGTTTTGGTGCCTCTCCGAGAGCTTCTATTAATTTATCGATTGCAGCACGGGCGATGGCTTTCTTAAAAAACCGTGCTTTCGTAATTCCGGAAGATGTGAAAGAAATAGCAAAAGACGTTCTGCGTCACCGTATCGGACTAAGTTTTGAAGCCGAAGCCGAGGAAATTACTGCCGACCAGATCATCGATAAAATCCTGGGGAAAATTCAAGCACCTTAAATTAAGGTAACAATTATCAGTGTAACAGTTTACCAATAAATTTAATCATTAAAGGAGATTGTTGCATTGTTAAATTAAAGACATGCAGATCAAAGACATCATTAAAAAAGTAAAACAAATTGAAATCCGAACTCGAAAGAAAACGGATGCTACATTGATGGGCCAATATCATAGCGCTTTCAAAGGTCAGGGAATGACTTTTTCAGAAGTCCGTCCTTATCAATTTGGTGATGAAATCCGAAGAATTGACTGGAATAAAACCGCCCGTTTCCGCGAACCTTTTGTGAAAGTAATGGAAGAAGAACGCGAACTCACGCTGATGCTTTTGGTGGACATTTCCGCTTCCATGGATTACGGAACGCAAACCCAATTAAAACGAGAATTCGTTGCAGAGATTGCAGCAAGTATCGGTTTTTCCGCCGCTGGCAATAATGACAAAGTAGGTTTGATTCTATTTGCCGATAAAGTTTATAAAGTCATTCCTCCACAAAAAGGGCGAAAACATATTTTAGCAATTATAAGCAATATTTTGTCTGCAGAATATATTCCGGCAGAAGCAAAAATTGACAAAGCTTTAGAATACATGATGAGCGTTTTCAAAAAGAAATCATTGATATTTATGTTCTCAGATTTTGAAGATTCTTATGATTTAAAAATGCTGAGAGTTGCTTCTCGAAAACATCAATTATTGGGCTTAAGAGTTTATGATGAAAAAGATAATGAAATCCCTGATGTCGGTTATGCCCTTTTTAAAGATGCAGAAACGGGAAAACAAATTTGGGTCAATACCTCCAATGCCAGATGGCGCTATGATTTTGCGGAACACCAAAAACAAAAAATAAGAAACGTAACTGAAGATTTTGAAAGTTCTTCTGCAGGTTTTATTAATATGAATACCGGCGAAGATTATGTTAAGTTTTTGTATCAATATTTTAGAAAAAGATAACATGAACAAAGGCGAAATCATTATTTACCAAACCAAAGACGGCAAAACTTCCATCGATGTAAAAATGGAAGAAGAAACGGTTTGGCTTAATCGC
>NZ_JBAVFG010000148.1:0-2546 GCF_049588135.1 Kaistella sp.
CTCTATGGGTGTTCAGTGGGCTGAACATCTCACAACTGTCGGCTTGGCAAAATCCGCCCCTTTGCGTATGTTCGTAGAACAACGGCTTTGTCACAGAAGGCGGACGAACGTTGTGTACAACCTTGCGTGACACCCTACAATTGACAACAACAAAGCAATGACAGCATTCAATGAATGAATTTTGGGACAGTTTTTCAACACGAGAATTAGCTATTGCCATTTGGATTGCAATTGCTCTTATTGCTTGCTTGTTCAGTAAAAGCATAAGACATTCATTAGTTGGAATTTTTAAAGCTTTGCTTGCATGGAAAATTTCAGTTTCGTTATTAGCTTTTTTGTACACACAGCATTTTATGTATTTGTACTTTATAAATTGAAACTTTGGAATGCTTCACTTTTGAAAGACACATTAATTTGGAGTTTAAGTTTTGGCTTTATTTCCTTAATGAACATAAATAAAGTAAACGACACAAAATATTTTAAGAATGTATTTTTTGACGCAATAAAATGGACGATTGTGGTAGAGTTTGTTGTAAACTTTTTTACATTCAGCCTGACCAAAGAAATGATTTTAGTTCCGATTATTATTTTCTTAGCAGCATTGCAAGCTGCTGCTTCTTTTGACCCTAAACACAAACAAGTAGAAAATTTGTTCAAGAATTTTCTGCTATACTTTTCATTATTTATTTTTTTGTTTTCACTTTATAAGACAATTGAAAAACACAGTGAGATTTTTACCGTTGACAATTTGAAAAGTTTTTTATTGCCAGTTATTCTGACAATAACTTTTTTACCTTTTATGTATTTGTACAACTTGTTTGTAAAATATGAAGAACTTTGGGTTAGACTGAAATTTATCATTAGAAATGAAACTGATAGAAAACGAGTAAAGCTACAAATCTTGTTAATCGCAAATTTCAACATTGACAAATTAGCAAGCATCTCAAAAAACATTGCAAAACCTGTAAACGTATACAACGACCTTTCAAAGAAAATGATTAAACACATTAGTAAGAAACAATACGTTGGCTATGACGAGTGAGAGAAAGGTTGCACACAATCGAGTAGACGGCTCTGCCAGAGATCTGACAGAGTGCGCCTCTCACACCACCGTACGTACGGGTCTCGTATACGGCGGTTCGCAAATTGATGGGTTGAGTTTCTTGTAAATTTCCAGCATGGGTTGATACCCCTTCTGTTTAAGTCGTTTAATGGTTATCGTAGTCCCAAGAATCGGACTTTGTGCTATGCGCCAGCCCCCTTTTCTAGTCCTGCTCCATGCATAGGCATGCTCGGTATCTACTCCTAAACGTAACAGATTTTTCCTTTTACGTTCTGCTTTCTTCCACTCCATCCAAATGCAATAAGGCAGACGGTTACGCAACCAGCCGTCTATATCTCGCAGGTTACCTACTATACTGTTCCCCTTAAAATAGTTGAGCCAGCCTCGGGTAATCTCGTTGATTTTAACAATGCGCTCTGACAGACTTTTGGGTTGCGTTTTCCGGGTTACTTCCTTAAACTTTCCCTTAAGTTTTGTCCTTGCCTTTTCTCCTACCGTGAGCTGATACCTTCCCTTTACTCCTTTTTCATACGTGGATGCAAACGTAAATCCCAATAGGGTAAACTTTATGGGTTTTACTATTCCACTCTTTGCTGCATTTACTTTCAGCTTTAACCGATTTATCAAATATTTGGTGATAGCTTTGCTTGCCAGTTTTGCATCGCTGGCTCTTTTGCAATAGATACTGAAATCATCTGCATAGCGTATAAATTTTAGCTTTCTCCTTCCAATTCTTTTATCCAACTCGTTGAGTAAGATATTGGACAGTAATGGGCCCAGGGGACTTCCTTGCGTATGCCTTTTCTTCGTTTTATAAGCTTGCCTTTGATTTGTATCAGTGATTGCAGCCCATTTACGAATTAATCTCAGGGTAACAGCGCATTTTACCTTACAATAAATCAGATTCAGTAGCAAGCAATGGTCTACCTCATCAAAGAATGTTTCCAGATCTATAACTACAATGTGGCTATAGCCTTCATGTATATGACGTAGTGCTTTCCCTACCGCTGCTCTGGCGTTTTTGTAGGGTCTGAAGCCATAGCTATTCTCATGGAAATCATACTCAAATTTTGGTGTCAAAACTTGGGATACGGCTTGTTGAAGCCGGCGGTCTACTACTGTGGGGATTCCCAATAAACGGGTTTTTCCGGTTGGGAAACAACTAAAGAAGCTAATGGTTGGATAACAGAAAAAGCAGCTAATAAAAAAGTAATGTTAAAGAAGTACAAGACTTTCAATAATCAAATATCATGACAGATAAAGAAGCCCGAACCGCTAACAGAACCTACACAAAAGGCGGGGTTACTTGTTCCAAAGACAGTTTTGCGATTAATCAAACATTAGTTTTTCAAATCAAGTTTTGTGGTAAAAGTCCCGCCCACACGCAAAGCCCGGAAGCGTCAAACTGTCTAAAAACCCATTCTTTTTATTAACATTTCATTTTATAACTTTTGCCGCTTAAGATTGGCTTATCCTCCAGCTG
>NZ_JBAVFG010000149.1:0-25319 GCF_049588135.1 Kaistella sp.
AGAATATTGTTTGAACGGATGAAGTTCGCCAATGTAAAGAATTCCTTTGTTTGCGAGTCGTTCAGCAATAAGTTTAATAATTCGATCAAGATTTTCGATGTGTTCTAAAACCAAACTGCAAACAACCAAATCAAATTTTTCAGACGTAAAATTCCATTCTTTAGTAATATCAACTTTCTGGAATTGTACATTTTCATTTTTTATTTTCTGTTGAGCAAATTCTAACATATTTTCCGAAAGATCAATGCCCAAAATTTTCTTGCCTTTTGTGAGAAGCCATTCTATGTTTTTTCCTGTGCCACAACCAATTTCCAGACAGTTTTCGAACTCGATGTTCTTTAGTGTTTCTCTCAAAGATACAGCTTCTAAATCTCGCGTTTTGTTTAGATTGGTATCATATTGTTCCGACCAAAAATTGTACGCTTCTTCAACATTCATTTTAATTATTTTTATCATTAATGATGAATCAAATATCCGAAAAATCCACTAAAAAAAACGCAATTCATAAAGAATTGCGTTTTAAATATTTTTATTGAAAAGTTTCTATAATCCAAATTGTTTTGCAAACAAATCGGGAAAAATTCCTAAAGCAATAATTGCAATAACGATGAATATCGCCACGATATTGTAAGTTAAGGAAACTCTTTCTGAAGTTTTGAAACTGCTTTCTTTCGGGAAGAACATCGCCATGATTAAACGAAGATAGTAGGCAATTGAAATTGCAGATCCTAAAACAGCGACCAAAACCAAGAATGGTGATTGGTCAATCGCCTGTGCGAAGATGGCAAATTTCCCCATGAACCCTGCGGTTAAAGGAATACCAGCCATTGATAATAATGATACTGTTGCAGTTACAGCCAGAATTGGTTCTGTATGTCCTAATCCTTTGAATGCATCATAAGAAGTATCTCTTTTCAGTTTTTCTACCCAGATGAGACACATCATAACGCCCACTGTTGCCAATGAATAAGCGAATAAATAGAATGCTAGATTGTAGCTTGACAAACTATTCATTCCATAAAAAATCAATGATAAATAGCCGACATGAGAAACGGAAGAGTACGCCAACATTCTTTTTACATTGGTTTGTGCTAATCCCATAACATTGGCTAGGAATAGAGTAATAATGATTAAAACTCCGATAATATTAATCCATTCTGCAGTGATTCCGATGAACCCAATTGTCATTAATTTAAAGAACGCAAAGAAAGAAGCGATTTTTACAACCGACATCATAAATGCAGTGATGAGCGAGGGCGACCCTTGGTACACATCTGGACTCCACATGTGGAAAGGTGCGAGAGATACTTTAAAAGCTAAAGCAACCAACATTAAAACGGCACCTAAAATAAACATTAAGTTTTTCGGATTTGTTACCGCAAATTCATGAATTTTATACAAATCAAAACTTCCGCTGCTTCCGTAAATTAAGGCAACTCCGAATAAAAGGAATCCTGTGGCAAAAGCGCCCATCAGGAAGTATTTTATTGAGGCTTCATTGGACCGTAAATCTGTTTTGTTACTTCCTGCTAAAACATATAGTGGAATAGAAAGAATTTCGACTCCCAAAAATAAAGTCAGCAAGTTTTGGAAACTAAATAAAATGACTCCTCCGCTTAATGAAAATAACATTAATGCATATAATTCTGATTGGTGATTTCGGTGATTGCTAAACGAAAAACCTCCCAAGAAAAATAATAATATGGTAGTAACAATCGCTATTTTAGTAAACATTGCAGCATTTGCTCCAAACTCAAACATGTGTTGGTATTGGCTGAAGAATGAAATTTCTGGTAAGAAACTGACATAAAAAGCAATCATCAGTCCCAAAATACCAATGTATCTTGAGAATTTTCCCTGTTCAAAAACACCCGCAAATAATGCGATAACTGCGGTAAGGAATATAATTATTAAAACGCTCATTGAGTATAGATTTGAGATTTATAGATTTGAGATTTCAGATTTCGTCCTGGTCTCGATCTCTTTATTTCTTAATTATTAATTTTATTAATTCATCATTGAAGTGAAAATAAACTTCAATGAACTGTGCACCATATCGAGGATTGGCTGTGGAAATATTCCTAAGAATAGTACAAAAATGACTAAACTTGCCAATACTGAAAATTCAACGCCTGTTAAATCGCCCGCACTTGCCAAAATTTCTTCATCTCCTTCTCCAAACATAGCTTTTCCATAAAATCTGAAAAGGTAAACGGAAGAGAAGATCATGGTTGTTCCACCGATTACGGCAGCGAGAATACTATAATCGAAAATCGATTTAATTAAGATAAATTCTCCTACGAAACCATTGGTTAAAGGAAGTGCAATTGATCCTAATAGGATGATTAAAAAGAACACAGCAAATTTTGGAGCGACTCTTGCCAAACCTCCCATTTTTCGGATGTCTCTGGTTTTGAATCTTTTGTAAAGAATATCAGCACAATAGAATAATCCCACCACGTTGATCCCGTGAGCGAATGCTTGAACTAATGCACCTTCACCACCTTCAATCATTAAAGTTCCTTTCATCGTTAAGATTGCAGATGCCATAATTCCGGCAGTCATTAATCCAACGTGAGATAAAGAAGAATAAGCGATTAAACGTTTTGAATCATTTTGAATAATGGCAATTAAAGCTCCATGAACGACGCCAATAATTGCGAGTACCAATACGATTTGTCCAGAAATTCCTAAGATTGGTTCTGGCGTAATCGGTAATAACCATCTTAATAAACCATATATTGCCATCTTCAACATAATCCCCGAAAGTAACATGGAACCTTGTGTTGGTGAATAGGTATAAGTGTCTGGCTGCCAGGAATGAAAAGGGAATATCGGTAATTTCACTGCAAAAGCAAAGAAGATGAACCAGAAAATTACGGTTTGCGCTCCTGAAGTTAAATCTGCATTATACAAATCTGTCAACGCAAATGATGCGGAGTGATTGTAAACGTAGATTAAACCAATCAACATAAACAGCGACCCGACAAAAGTGTACACAAAGAATCTTGTTGTAAACTGAATTTTCTTGTCTTCCTGTCCCCAGATGCCGGCGATTAACCAGATTGGAATCAAGGTAACTTCCCAGAAAAGGTAAAATAATAAACCATCTAAAGAAGTGAAAACGCCTACTAACCCAAACTGCATCAACAAGATTAATCCGTAGAAAGTATTTCTATATCCTGGTTTTTCATTAAAGGAAGAAAGAATAATAAGCGGTGTTAAAATGTTGGTTAATAACAACATCAACATGCTCATTCCATCAATACCGAAATGAAGATTACTCTTGATATAATTGGACCAAGGATAATTGATTTCGTATTGCAAAACTCCGTCAACGGTAGGTTTGAAATCGAAATTCGAGAGCATATAAAAGGTCAATAACATTTGTGCAAATGCAATTCCTAATGCAAGATATTTACTGGCGGGATTTTTCCACGCGAACACCAATACTGAGCCTATAAGAGGTAAAAGCAGTAATGTTAATAATAGGTATGACATTTACTATTGTAATATAAAGTTAACAATTAATATAATTCCGATTGCCAGAGACATGATGAGAACATAATTCTCTACATTTCCGTTCTGTAGCTTTTTTGCGGCTTTTCCAGAATCTTCTGCTCCGATACCAATGTAATCGACAAATCTTTTTAGAATGCCTTTGTCAAACATATTTCCAGCGATGCCAAGCCCTTCGATAAATTTCACAAATGTAGCGTTGTTTAATTCGTCGATATATAATTTTTTGTTGGACAATTTTTCCCAGCCAGTATAATTTTCGTCTGGTAAAGCCATTTTTTTCTTGTTAACGTAGATGTTTTTAACAACAAACCATACCACGAAGAACATTAAAACGGTTAAACCTAAAAGAATCATTTCAGTCATCAAAGGAACTTCAGGAAGTTCTACATCATAAACGTAAATATTCTGTAACCAAGTTCCTAACTTTGCATAGCTGCCGTGACCGATAAAATGTGGAAGATTAATGAAACCTCCAATAACCGAAAGCGCTGCAAGAACGACCAATGGTAAGGTCATATTTAAAGGACTTTCATGAAGATGATTTTTCTGTTCTTCAGTTCCTCTAAACTCGCCGTGGAAAGTTAAGTAGTATGCTCTGAACATATAAATCGCCGTCATTGCTGCAATGATGAAAAGAATTATCCATAGATATGGACTTCTTCCGTAAACATTTGCCAGGATTTCATCTTTAGAAATCATCCCGGAAAGGAATGGAAATCCAGAAATTGCTAATGTTCCGATTAAAAAAGTAATATGGGTAATTGGAATTTTTTTCTTTAAACCACCCATTAATCTCATATCCTGTTCGCCGCTCATTGCGTGAATTACCGAACCTGAACCCAAGAATAACAACGCTTTGAAAAAGGCATGTGTCATTAAGTGGAACATTGCGGTAGTGTATGCACCTACACCAACTGCAACAAACATAAATCCTAACTGAGAAACGGTAGAATAAGCTAATACTTTCTTAATATCATTTTGTCGAAGACCGATAAATGCAGCTACTAAAGCAGTCAATAATCCGATGAAGAGAATTCCGTCCATTGTAGTTGGTGCTAATGAGAACAGGAAGTTCGAACGGACTACTAAATAAATCCCGGCAGTTACCATGGTTGCAGCGTGGATTAATGCAGAAACCGGAGTTGGTCCGGCCATCGCATCAGGAAGCCAGGTGAATAATGGAATCTGTGCAGATTTTCCGACAGCTCCAATAAATAAACTCGCGGTGATGAAAATAATAACCGTAGAATCTAATTCGAATTTCCCTGAATTCTGAGCAACAGAAAGGTAATCGACAGCATTGGTTTGAGAGGCAATCATCAGAATCCCGATAATCATTCCCAAGTCTCCAATACGGTTCATGATGAAGGCTTTTCTTGCTGCTGCACCATATTCCTTGTTTTTGTACCAGAAGCCGATGAGTAAATAAGAACATAATCCAACCCCTTCCCATCCGATGAAAAGAATTAAATAATTGCTTCCCATTACCAAAAGCAACATCATGAAGATAAATAAATTCAGATAAGAAAAGAATTTATGAAAACCTTCGTCAGTGCTCATGTAGCCAATAGAGTAGAGGTGTATCAAAGAACCGATCCCCGTAATAATCATGATCATCATTAATGATAACTGATCGATTTGAAAACCGAAATTCACCTGAATTCCATTAATCCTGAACCATTCAAAAGCTCTTACAATAACGGGTTGTGAATTTGCATTAAACTTTAAGAATAAACTCAAAGCAATAATAAATGAAGCAAATACCACAGCCGTTGCCAAAGTTCCTACCAACATCTTCGGAAGCTTTTTTCCGAATAATCCGTTGATCAGAAATCCTGCAAGTGGTAAAAGTATAATCGCGTAAACTAAATTTTCCATCCTTTATTATCCTCTTAATTTATTAAAAATACTGATATCTACTGATTTTGTATTTCTGTACAGCATCGCGATAATTGCTAAACCTACGGCAACTTCCGCAGCGGCAACCACCATGATGAAGAAAACCAGAATCTGCCCGTTTCCGTCACCTTTATAAGATGAGAACGCAGCGAGCAAAAGGTTTACAGAATTCAGCATCAACTCTACACATCCTAAAATGATGATGGCATTTTTGCGGATTAAAACCCCCATTACACCGAGACTAAACAGAATAGAACTTAGAATAATAAAATATTCTAAAGGTACTACTTGTATAAATGAATTTACTTCTCCCATAATTCTATAAATCTTTTTTACCAATTAAAACTGCTCCTACAATTCCCGCAAGAATAAGGATGGAAGCCAATTCGAAAGGCAAAACATATTCGTTAAACAATAATCTACCCAAGTTTTTGGTTAAACCAACAGAGGTATCGACATCACCTGCAAATGTTTTTTGGTTTAAACCTTTGAATGCTCCTAAAATACCGACCAATAATAATCCTGCAGAGAATACTCCGATGAATTTTGGAAGGTTTTTCTTTCTACTTTCATCTTCTTTATTCAAATTCAACATCATTAAAATATAAAGGAACAATACCATGATTGCACCTGCATAAACGATGATTTGTACAATTCCCAAAAACTGCGCATTGAGCAAAATATATAATGCAGCAACCGAAAAGAAAGTCACGATGAGTGATAAAATTGAGTAAATCGCATTTTTTGAAAAAACAAAATAAAATGCACTTACCAGCGCCAAAAATGCTACGAAGAAAAATATGATTTGTTCCATACTATTTTACTGATTTTTTTTGCAATTCACTTTGACGCTCCGTAATATCAATTCTTTCATTGATTTTTTCCACCAATTTATCTTTCCCATAAATGAAACTTCCACGATTGGTTTCTACATCCACCAAACGATCGGTTAAATAGATTGCAGATTTCGGACAAGCTTCTTCACAAAGACCACAGAAAATACATCTCAACATATTGATTTCATAAACCGATGCATATTTCTCTTCACGATACAGATTCATTTCGTCTTTCGTTCGTTCAGCACCTGTCATTGTAATTGCTTCCGCTGGACAAGTCACCGCACAAAGTCCGCAAGCAGTACATCTTTCTCTGCCTTCTTCATCACGTTTTAACACATGAAGTCCACGCCAAATTTTTGCTCTTGGTTTTATTTGTTCAGGATAAGACCATACTTTTCCTTTCGGCCCTGCTATCGCATGCTTTAAAGTAATAGACATTCCCTTGAAAATTTCTGGGAGGTATAATTTTTCCATAAAAGTCATCTCTTTGTTCGAGACTACTTTTGATCTGTTTGTCAGTTTCATATTGATGGGTTTTAGCCTCACTTTTCAGTGTTGCATTAAAACTTCTATTTTAATTAATGTGCGAAGAAAACAATTACTGCAGTAGTAATTATTAAATTCACTAATGCCAATGGGATTAATTTCTTCCACCCTAAATGCATTAACTGGTCATATCTAAATCTCGGAATCGTCCAACGAATCCACATAAATACTAAAATTCCAAATACCGTTTTTCCTAAAATTGCGAAAATACTTAAAGTTCCAGCAATATTTTCTCCCCAATTTTCGGAAACCCAGTTAATACCAGGATAATTAAATCCACCGAAAAATAAAGTAGCGATTAAAGCATTAGAAATAAACATATTCACATATTCACCGAACATATATTGTCCGAAGTTCATCGACGAATATTCGGTCATAAAACCATTTACCAACTCTGATTCACATTCAGGTAAATCAAAAGGTGCACGACCTGTTTCTGCCATTGCAGCAATAAAAAATATAAGGAATGCCAAAGGCTGATAAAAAATATTCCAGTTCATTCCATCTGCCGGAATAAAACCCCATATTTTTCCTACCCCTTGTGAAGAAGTGATGTAATGTAAATCTAAACTTCCCGCCATTAAAATAATAGATAGAAGAGAAAGACCCATCGCCAGTTCATAAGAAATCATTTGTGATGAAGCACGAATTGCACCAATCAACGAGTATTTATTATTAGAAGCCCAACCACCAATCATCATTCCGTAAACTCCAATGGAAACCATTGCGATCAAATACAAAACGCCAACATCAATATTAGCAATCTGGATGTCAAAAGAATTTCCTCCGATACTCAAAGATTTTCCCCAAGGAATCACCGCTCCGGTAATTAAGGAAATGAACATGGTTAATGCTGGCCCGATGTAGAATAGAAAACGATCAGCTCCCTGTGGCACAAATCCTTCTTTGAAGAATAATTTTCCACCATCGGCCAAAGGTTGTAAAATCCCGAAAGGACCTGCTCTGTTCGGCCCAATTCTGTCTTGAAGAATTGCAGCCACTTTTCTTTCGCCCCATGTTGAATAGGCGGCAACACCTAGCGATACTGCGAAAAGTACAACAACTAATATTATTTTAAAAGTAATTAACTCCATAATTATTTCACGTCTTTTTCACTGAGTTCTTTTGCATCTGGATTATCCAAAAGACTAATCATGTTTTTAGGTTTTTCGTAATGGTTCAAAGAAATCACTGAATGGCGATCGATATGACGTGGTCCTTCAATCGTCCAAAATTTTAAATCCTTTTTATGGAATCTACAATCGTCGCAAATCCAATCCTGTACTTCATCGTACTGGTCCTTTCTGGCAGTTACCCGAATAACTTCCTCGCCTTTCATCCAAACGACCGCTTTACCTGCACATTTTGAACATTCGCAAGTTCCATTCATTGGTTTTGTAAACCAAACTCGGCTTGCAAATCTCGCAGTTCTGTCTGTTAATGCACCAACTGGACAAACATCAATTACATTTCCGATGAAATCACTTTCTAACGCTTTGTTCAAATTGGTTGATATTTCCGCATGTTCGCCTCGGAACAAAATACCGTGCTCTCTATTTTCAGTCAATTGATTGGCTACCAAAACACATCTTGCACACAAGATGCAACGGTTCATATTTAATTTAATATTAGGACCAATATCTTCCGGCTCAAAGGTTCTTCTTTCGAATTCTGTTCTTGTTTTTTCTAAACCATGCTCATAACCTAAATCCTGAAGATGACATTCACCAGCTTGATCACAAATTGGGCAATCCAAAGGGTGGTTGATTAACAGAAATTCGGTTACCGCTTTTCTTGCTTCCTGCGTTTTTTCAGAGGTAAGGTTTTTCACTTCCATTCCGTCCATTACGCTTGTTCTACAACTTGCCATTAATTTTGGCATTGGTCGTGTATCAGCGTCAGAACCTTTAGAAACTTCTACCAGACAAGTTCTACATCTACCGCCGCTTGATTCTAGCGGTTTGTAATAACACATCGCGGGTGGTACAGATTTACCTCCGATTTGTCTTGCTGCTTCCAAAATAGAAGTTCCAGGCAAAACTTCGGTAGTTTGTCCATCGATGGTTATTTTGAATTTTTTAATTTCTTCGCTCATATTTAAAGATTTTAGATTTTAAATTTTGGATTTTAGATGAATCCGAAACTAAGATCTTATCATTCACGTTATCTATTTTTTCTTTGTATTAAAAGTATATCCGATTCCTGCATTAATTTGTCCGAAAACGAAATTCTGGCTTGCTTTATCAGGTTTATTATTTAATGTCGTTTTAATGTCCCACATATTGATGTATCCCGCTTTTGCTTCAACTCTTGCCATCCAATGATTCCAGAAAACAAAATTAATATTCGTTCTTGCATCTGCTCCAAAACCTGCAACATGAAAACGATCGCTTCTTTCGTTTCCAAAAAGTTTCACATTACTTTTCGGGAACATTACTCCAAGTCCACCGCCATAACTCCAAACGATATCTATATTTTTTCGGGAATAAATGTTTTTATATTTTTCTAAACCTAAATTTTCATAATTCAATCCGTCGGTATGTTCAAAGGTCAGAAACTTTTCATCTGCGAGATTTACCTGCCCGTTTTGTACCATTGCTGCATATTTCGGGTCAGAAATTGTTCCTGAAAAATCGACGGTTTGGTTTTGATTCATCACATATTTCATGTGATCGATTCCCAAAACTAAAGCTAAATTATCTTTAATAAAATATCCTATTCTGAAATTATACTGCGTTACCGTAAACCAAGCCGGATCAAAATAAACCAATCCAAATTTCGTAGGTCGGTCTGTTGCAGCCACATTATTCAACTGAAAATCGTAGTCGTTTCCTTTAAAGTGAATATCAGAATTGCTGAATGCGCCTCTGTTCCAACCGTAGAAAACGAACATTTGACCTTTTTTAGTCAAAGGATTTGTTTTCTTTTCAAATAGATAACAAATTATAGAATCAGTTTTTGGTTTTGACTCTGTAATATCTAATGAACCAATTCTTCTGGTAAGCATTTTTGACAAACTATCTTGTTTTTGCCCAAAAGCAAAATTCAATCCTACAAAAAGGAATACAAAAATTTTAAAGAACTTCTTCATCTTATTCTGCTTTTGCAGCCACTGGTATTGGATCAGCATAATGTGCTAAACCGTAATTTCTTGTTTGACTTTCAGGATTATCAATATACCATTCGAACTCATCACGGAAATGTCGAATTGCAGCGGCAACTGGCCAAGCGGCGGCATCACCGAGCGGACAAATCGTGTTTCCTTCTATTTTTCTTTGAACGTCCCACAATAAATCGATATCATTTAATGTTCCTTGTCCGCTGTGAATTTTTTTCAAAATCTTATAAAGCCAAGGCGTTCCTTCTCTACAAGGAGTACATTGTCCGCAACTTTCGTGAGCGTAGAAATGGGCTAGAGTCATCGTATGTTTAACTACAGACTGGTCTTCATCTAAAACGATAAATCCACCTGAACCCATCATGGTTCCAGTTGCGAAACCACCATCTGCCAAAGATTCATAATTCATGTATCTCGGTTCTCCGTTGATGGTTTTTAATAATAAATTCGCCGGAACAATAGGTACAGAACTTCCACCCGGAATACAGGCTTTTAGTTTTTTACCATTAGGAATACCGCCGCAATATTCATCAGAATAAATAAATTCTTCAACGGTAATCGTCATATCGATTTCGTAAACTCCTGGTTTGTTGATGTTTCCGCAAGCGGAAATTAATTTTGTTCCTGTTGATCGACCAACTCCAATTTTCGCATATTCTGCTCCAGTAATATTAATAATTGGAACTACGGCAGCAATGGTTTCTACGTTATTTACAACGGTCGGACATTCCCAAAGTCCTTTCACTGCTGGGAATGGTGGTTTCAAACGAGGGTTTCCTCTTTTGCCTTCCAGAGATTCTAAAAGGGCAGTTTCTTCACCACAAATATAAGCACCAGCACCACGATGAACGTAAATCTCTAAATCGAAGCCAGTTCCTAAAATATTTTTCCCTAAAAATCCTGCAGCTTTTGCTTCTTCAATCGCTTGTTCTAAAATATCTGGAATCCAAGCAAATTCACCACGAATGTAAATGTACGCGGTGTGAGCACCCAAAGCGAAAGAGGAAATAATCATTCCTTCGATTAACAAGTGTGGAATATACTCCATCAAATACCGGTCTTTGAAAGTTCCCGGTTCGGATTCATCGGCATTTACGACCAGATATCTTGGTACGCCTTCTGGTTTTGCGAGGAAACTCCATTTCATTCCAGTTGGGAAACCTGCGCCACCACGACCTCTGAGTCCAGAAGTTTTCACTTCTTCGGTAATGGCGTCGGGAGACATTTTGAATGCTTTTTCCACAGCATCGTAACCGCCTTGTTTACGGTAAACGTCGAAAGTGCGGATCCCTTCGATATGGGCGTCTTTAAGTAAAAGTTTTTTACTCATTTTAATATATGCTTTTAGCTATTGGCGTATTGCTTCTAGCTTTTTATAATTATTTTAATCCAAAGCAAGCGTTCCCTGTCTGCAAAGTTCCAGGATTTCATTTACTTTTTCTTTTGTTAAATGTTCATGATAAAATTTCCCCAATTGCATCATGGGTGCGTAACCGCAAGCACCAAGACATTCTGCTGTTTTCAGCGTGAAAAGTCCATCGGCAGTAGTTTCGCCGTTTTTGATGCTTAAAGTTTCTTTGATGTAGTTGATGATTTCATCGCTACCATTTAACATACATGGTCCTGTTTGACAAACTTCTAAAACGTATTTTCCGACAGGTTTCATATTGAACATGCTGTAGAATGTTGCTACTTCATAAACCTCGATGGGTTTAATCTCAAGAAGTTCGGCAACATAATCCATTACTGGAATTTGTAACCATCCATCAAATTCTTTTTGTGCCAAATGAAGCACGGGAATCAACGCTGATTTTTTTCTTTCTGCAGGATATCTCGCAGTAATTTTATGGACCTGAGCTAATGTTTCAGGTTTAAAAGCAATCGTTTCGCTCATTATTTTTATAGATTAAAGAACTAAGAACAAAAAGTAAAGACTCTGAAATTGTTCTATATTCTATTTAATTTTTTTAATGATAAAAGTTGAAAAGTCTTTCATCTTTCATCTATTTTTTTTCTCTTATTACTTATTCAATTTTATGCATCCAATTCACCTGCAATGACGTTCATGCTGCACAAAGTAACAATTGCATCTGAAATTAAACCTCCTTGAATCATCTCTGGAAACGCCTGATAATAAATAAAGCAAGGTCTTCTAAAGTGTAGTCGATAAGGTGTTCTTCCACCATCGCTTACCAAATAAAATCCTAATTCACCATTTCCACCTTCAACACAATTATAAACTTCCCCTTTTGGAACTTCAGTTTCTGCCATTACGATTTTAAAGTGATAAATCAAGGCTTCCATATTGTTATATACATCTGCTTTTTCCGGAAGATAAAACTCTGGGAGATCAGCATGGAAAGGTCCTTCTGGTAAATTGGTGTATGCTTGCTGGATAATTTTAAAACTTTCCCAAACTTCTTGCTGGCGAACCATAAATCGGTCATAAGTATCTCCCGTAGTTCCTACTGGAATAATGAAATCAAAATCTTCATAAGAGCAATACGGATGAGCAACACGTACATCGTAGTCTACTCCTGTTGCTCGCAAGTTAGGACCAGTAAATCCATAACTTAAAGCTCTTTCTGCAGAAATAGGTCCGGCGTTAATTGTTCGATCCATAAAGATTCTGTTTCTTTCATTCAAAACACAGAAATCTTTCCAAACTGCTGGAAATTTTTTCAGCCAAGTTTTCATTAGTTCATGAAACTTTGGAGTGAAATCTCTTTCGAATCCTCCGATTCTTCCCATGTTGGTAGTCAATCTCGCTCCACAAACTTCTTCATACATTTCGTAGATTCTCTCTCTTTCCTGGAAAAGATAGGTTAATCCTGTAATCGCACCAGCATCCATCGCAATAACTCCATTACAAATCAAGTGATCTGAAATTCTTGCCAACTCCATCATAATTACACGCATATAATCTACACGTTTAGGAATTTCGCAACCGAGTAGTTTTTCTACAGTTAAATGCCATCCTATATTATTAATGGGAGCCGAACAATAATTCATTCGATCCGTTAAAGTGGTGATTTGGGTAAAATTTCTTCTTTCACAAATTTTTTCAAAAGCACGGTGAATATAACCTACCGTTTGTTCGGCATGCAAAATTCTTTCACCATCCATCGTAAGGACGTTCTGAAAAATTCCGTGAGTCGCTGGGTGAGTTGGACCAAGATTTAAGGTATATAATTGACCGTCAATTTGTTCCTTAGAATCGTGTTGGTTCAGTATATCTGAGAGTGCGTTGTCTTTCATAATGCTTTTGGCTTTTGGCTTTTGGCTGATTGCATAATGCGAACTGCCACAAGCTATTTGCTTTTTTTATCTTCCGAACATTTTATCGTCTTTGTCGGTTCTGGTTCCGTCTTCCAATCGATATTCTTTTAACATAGGGTGATAACCTAAATCTTCCATATTCAGGATTACCCTTAAATCAGGGTGTCCTTTAAATTTAATTCCGTAGAAATCAAAAGTCTCTCTTTCCATCCAGTTTGCACCAGCGTACAGGTCAGTCATAGAATCTACTTCAATATTTTCTCTGGTCATAAAAACTTTCAAACGAATTCGGAAATTAGTCATCATATTATGAAGATGATAAATCACGCCGATTTCTTTTTCTGGAGTTTCAGGGTAGTGAATTCCACAAATATCAGTTAGGAAATTGATTTGAAGAGAAGAATCCTTTAAATAATGAATCACTTTTTTGATGTCTTCTTTTTTTATTTCTAAAGTTAAAAAATCGTAAGGGGTCTCATGCGAAATTACGGATTCGGGAAACTCTCTGGTAATTGCTTCTAAAACAAATTCGTTTGTCATTTCTATTAATCTATATCGTATGATGCTAATATTTGTTGGTATTCGGGAAGATCTCTTCTGCGAATACTTTCACCTTCACAAAGGGCTTGAACCTGCATGACGCCTTCAATAATTTGTTCAGGTCTTGGCGGACAACCGGGAACGTAAACATCTACCGGAATGATTCTATCAATTCCCTGCAATACAGAATAAGAATCGAAAATTCCACCACTTGATGCACATGCACCAACAGCGATTACCCATTTTGGCTCTGCCATTTGGGTGTAAACTTGTTTTAAAACAGGTCCTAATTTTTTTGAAATGGTTCCACAAACCATCAACATATCTGCTTGTCTCGGTGAGAATGAGTTTCTTTCCATACCAAATCTTGAGGCATCGAAAGTTGGATTGAGTGTCGCCATGAATTCAATTCCACAGCATGATGTAGCAAAAGGCAAGGGCCAAAGTGAGAATTTTCTTGCCATACCAATCACACTGCTGAGTTTGGTGGCGAAAAAACCTTCTCCTTCAAAACCTTCTGGAGCCTCGGCATCCATTCTTATTACTGGTTTATTATCAGACATTTTAATTTTCTTAAAGTTACTAAAAATTCAAATTTTCAGATTATTTATCCCAATCGAGTGCACCGCGTTTCCATACATAGATGAAAGCAATGAAAAACACAGAGATAAAAGTAAGTACTGCGAAGAAACCTTCGACACCGAATTCACGGATGTTCACCGCATAAGGGTAAAAAAAGACAATCTCGATATCAAACAATACAAAAAGTACTGCGGTTAGAAAATACTTTACAGAAAACGGAGTTCTTGCATTTCCTTCTACTTCTACACCGCATTCGAAACTTTCATTCTTTTTAGTGGACGTTGATTTTTGTCTTGGTCCTAAAAAATGGGTTCCTAAGATGGAGAGTAAAACGAAACCCGCACCAACCGCAATCTGAATAATAATCGGGATATAATTTTCAGGAAGATTCATCTTTACATTATTTTCTTAATCATGCAAATTTAAGGAATTAAGTATAATAGAAAAAATTATAACCCTTAAATATGATTGATATCAAATAAAATTTAAATGTATGGCAAGCATATAATTTATTTATTCTTGGTATCTTTTATTCTTTTCAAGACCAAATAGGCTAAATAACCGATATATAGAAAAAGAAAACTTGCAAAGAGAATATTTATTCCTTCATTAAGTCGTTCGTCTTTAACCTGAAAAAACTGGTTGTACACGATGAATGCAATAATCATCGCTACGTAGATATAAAGTTGTTTCTTCATTTCGTCTTAGTTTTTTTCGTTACCAATTTCCATTGAATAGGTTTTCCGGCGTTTATGATTTACAGGATTGTAATCTTGCCAAAGAACTTGTACACTTTTATTTTCTTCGAGTTCAGGGTTTGTTTCAAGAATTTTAACTCCTTTTTTACTAAAGTTCCTCCAGATTTCTTTAAATATAATTGAAGTGACACCACGTCTTTGGTAATCTGGATGAATGCCGATAAGATAGAAATTGGCTCTGAGGTTTTTTTTGCCCGCCTGTAAAAAATGATACCAACCAAAAGGAAATAATTTACCATTGGCTTTCTGAAGGGCTTTCGAATAAGAAGGCATCGTGATTGCAAAAGAAATTAGTTCGTTATTTTCATCGACAATACATACGATATAATCTTTGTCAATAAAACTGAAATATTTTTCTCGGTAAGTTTTTATTTGCTCATCAGTAATTGGAGTGTAGGTTGAAAGGGTTTTATAAGTTTCATCTAATAATCGAAACATGGGTTCTACATAAGGGAGGATTTCCTTTTTATTGTTAAAGTGAAGGACTCTTAATTTGTATTTTTCGGCAATCAAATTGCTGAATTTTTGTATTTTTTCCGATAAAACCGTAGGAAAATCCAGTTCGAATTCTACCCATTCTTTTTCTTTAATTAAACCTAATTTTTCTAAATGTTCTGGATAATATTCAAAGTTGTATAAACCGATCATCGTTGCGATTTTATCAAAACCCATGGTCAGCATTCCTGCTTTATCTAAATTGGTGAATCCCATCGGGCCTTCAATTTTCGACATGCTTTTTTCTTTCGCATAATCAATCGCTTTCTGAATCAATGCTTTTGAGACTTCTAAATCATCGATAAAATCTAACCATCCAAATCGCACCTTGTTGATTCCTAATTCATTAACTTCTTTATGATTAATCATCACAGCGATTCTGCCAACAATTTTTTCGTCTTTGTAAGCCAAGTATCTTTTAAATTCAGAATAGTCCAAAGCCGCATTTTCTTTGGGATTCCAAATGTTTTTTTCATCATTGATTAAAGGCGGAACGTAATTTTCATTACTTTTGTAAAGTTCCATCGGAAATTTGATGAAATTTTTTAAATCAGCATTGGTTTTTACTTCAAGAATCGTAATCACAATCATCAGTTTTAGTTTGAGAAAACAAAGATAAATCATTCGGCCAAAACTAAAAACTTTGGCACGTTTTTTATTAATACATAGTCGATTATAAAATATAGATAAAAAAGAAAAAATGACAGGTTATTATGTAATTATTGGGATTTCAATGTTGGTAAGTTGGTTGGTTTCATCCAGGTTAAAAGCAAAATTCGAATATTATTCACAAGTACATTTGCGCAACGGAATGTCCGGAAAAGAAGTCGCAGAAAAAATGTTAAGAGACAACGGTATTAATGATGTTAAGGTAATTTCGGTTCCAGGACAACTGACCGACCATTATAATCCAGCAGATAAAACAGTTAATTTATCAGAAGGCGTTTATATGCAAAGAAATGCTGCCGCAGCGGCAGTTGCAGCGCACGAGTGTGGACATGCAGTGCAACACGCAGTTGGATATTCAATGTTACAACTTCGCTCAAAATTGGTTCCGATGGTTAATATCAGTTCGAATTTAATGCAGTTTGTATTAATTGGTGGTATCGTTTTAATGGGCGCAACCAGAACCATCGAAAATCCAAACGGAAATACAACGGTTCTCGCTATTGGTGTAGCAATGTTTGCAGTGACAACACTTTTCTCTTTTGTTACTTTACCCGTAGAATATGACGCAAGTAATCGTGCGATGAAATGGTTGAAAGACACAGGCACAGTTACCGTTGAAGAATATGTTGGTGTAAAAGATTCTTTGACTTGGGCTGCCAGAACCTATGTGGTAGCAGCATTGGGTTCATTAGCGCAACTAATGTATTGGGCTTCAATGTTGATGGGAAGAAGGGATTAAAAGAGCCAAGTAAAAAGTAATCCCGATAACTATCGGGAGAGCCAAATAGGGACAAGTCGAAACTTGTCCAGTAAACATTACAAAAATTCAAAAGAAATATGTTGCATCTCGGACAATTGTTCCGAGATGTTTTCTTTTTGAGAGGTTTTTATTTTTGCGATAATTTTGCATTTTTCGTCGGTCAGAAAATCCAGGATTTTTCCATCGAATTTATTCAGTAAAGTGAAAATTTGATTTTGTTGGTTGAAATTAAATTCAATTTCCAAATCGCTTTCTAATTCTTTGGTGATGATTTCTGTTTCGTTTAAAGTGAGTTTTGCCGATTCTTTGTAAGCCTTTACCAAACCCGAAACGCCGAGTTTTGTTCCGCCATAATATCGCACAACAATTAATAAAATATTGGTAATTTCGTGCGCCAAAAGTTGATTGTAAATTGGCAAGCCTGCGCTTCCGTTGGGTTCGCCATCGTCGTTTGCGCGGTAATTTTCGCCGTTCATTCCCAATCGAAAAGCGTAGCAGTGGTGCGTTGCTTTCGGATGTTCGGTTCTTATTTTTTCTAAACTTATTTTTAATTCCAATTCATTATTCACCGGAAAAGCAAAACCAATAAATTTGCTTCCTTTTTCTTTCAGAAGGATATTTTCGATCGGGCTTTTTATGGTTTTGTAGGAGAATTCCAAGTTCAATAATTTTTATAGAATTTCAAATTGTTATTTCTGAAATTTTCGATTTTTTGAGGTCTAAAATCAAATTTCGGCGCTTTCGTTCCATTTTCTAAAATCAGATTTTCATTTTTAATAATAATCGCTTCGTCCCAAAGATTTTCTTTAATAAATTGATTTAAAGTAAAACTTCCACCTTCGATAATCACCGATTGAATCTGGTTTCCGTATAATTTCTGCATTAAATTTTCTAAGAAATTTTCCTTTTCAATTGTAATGAATTTTACATTATTTTCTTCCGAATTTTTCACCGCATTAAAAACCAAAGTTTCCGATTCATCATTATAAATATTGAAATTTCTCGGAACTTTTAAATCAAAATCAATTAAAATTCTCACTGGATTTCTGCCCGAAACCTCTCGCGTTGTCAAGCTCGGATTATCGGTTAAAGCCGTATTTGTTCCAACCAAAATGGCGTGTTCTTCACTTCTTAATTGATGCACAAATTGTTTGGTTAAATCATTTCCGATTTGCGTTGGTTTGAAATTTTTATCCAGAAAACCATCAGCAGATTCTGCCCATTTCAAAATCACAAAAGGTCTTTTCTTTTGATGAAACGTGAAAAATCTTTTATTTAAATCAATGCATTCTTTTCTCAAAACTCCCGAAACAACTTCTATTCCTGCGTTTTCTATAATTTGTTTCCCTTTTCCATTTACTTTTTCGTGAGAATCTAAAGTTCCAATCACTACTTTTTTAAAACCGATTTCCACAATTTTGTTGGCGCAAGGAGGTGTTTTCCCGAAATGCGAACAAGGTTCGAGCGAAACATAAATCGTAGATTCCTTCAAAAGTTCGGGGTTTTTTACAGAATTAATCGCATTGATTTCTGCGTGAGGTTGTCCTGCTTTTTCGTGAAATCCTTCGCCAATAATTTCGTCATTATATACGATTACACTTCCAACCAAAGGATTCGGATAGGTTTTTCCCAGTGCTTTTTGGGCAAGTTCGATGCAGCGTTTGATGTAAATTTCGTGATTCATCAGAATTAAAAAACACCCAACGAGTTGCCGAGTGTTTTTTTTTTTTTTATTAAAAATTAATTTTTTGCCACCACTTTTATTTCCGGAATTTTGAATTCAATCATCGTGGTAATGAGATGATCTCTTTGTCTTGCCAAAGATTTCGATGCAGATTTTAAATCGCCATACATTCTTTTTGCCTGAGATAAAATAAGGAAGCTTTTTTCGCTACCATTGTTATAGCTCTTGAAACGATAGACATTATACTCGATATAAGAATCTCCTTTTTCGGGACTTTCAGAGATGAAATAATCGACAATATATTCTGTGCCGTCTGGGTTTTCAATCACATTTACTTTTGCAAATTTATCTGTTTTTGCTCTGTTTTGTATTGCTTCTGTTTTTTGACGAACCGCCGATTCCATTTCTATTTCCTTAGTGAAATAAGAAAAATCGAGCAGTTGCGTGAAGTCTTCAGTTCTTTCGTCACTAGGTAAATACTGCTGGCGATATAATGTTTTGGACATTGGTTTGCTCCAGGAGATAAAATATTCGGTACCATCATATTCAATCGGATTCGGAATTGACAATAAATCCTGCATATTGTCTTGCGCTTTAACAAAAGATAAAGAACTTATAAACAGCAGTAGAATTATTTTCTTTAACATGATTTCTTTATTGATTTTCGCCAATGAGAATACTGTGCAGACTTTGTTTCATGCTTTCGAGTTGAGCCTTTTTATCATCGATTTTCTTGTACGTTTCTTTTAACAAAGGGTTTTCTCTTGTTGAGTTACTGAAGAATCCGAGGTTGTTTTCCATTTTTACAATTTCAGCGTCTAAATCAGCAATTTGGTTTTTAATTTTTCTGGCTTTATCGGTCACTTGATTTTCAGAAAGTCCTTCTTCTTTCAGATCATATTCGTGAATCTTGTTCAGTTTCAGTTTGTCGCGAAGAACTTTATTGAACTCGGTATTAATAGTGATTTTCTCTCTTGGTACTTTTCCGATATTATTCCATTTCGATTTAATCTGCTCGATTTTTTCAACACTTCCTTCTTCGTTACCGATTTCTTTTAATTCTTCTAGAAGTTGTTTTTTACTCTTGAAATTTTCTTTCCAATTGTCGTTTGCCGTATTATTTTTCTCTCTGTAGTTATTAAAAAAAGTATTGCAAGCTTCCCGAAAATCATCCCAAACTTTGTTGGTCATGCTTCTTGGTACGTGACCAATTTTTTTCCAATCTTCTTGTAATTTTTTGAATAAAGGAACCACGATTTCCCAATCTTCAGACAACATATTGTCTTTTGCGGTTGCAATTAATTTCAGTTTATCATCAAGGTTTGTTTGTTGAGAATTCTTTAAACCTTTGTAAAATTCATTTTTCTTAATATTAAAATTTCGTAAATGTTCTTTAAAATCATTCCAATTTTGATTTGAAATTTTTCTTGGTACATTTCCTAATTTTAAAAATTCGGTGCGCAAGCCTTCCACTTTTTTAATGGAGTTTTGCCAATAATTATGATTGGTTTCTTTGGTGGCTTCAGCCGTTTTTTTGATTTCCTCGATGATTTCGTTCTTACGAACTAAGTTTGCGTTTTGCTCTTTATCGATTTGCTCCGTTAATTCAGATTTTCTATCGTGGATTTTATTTGAAATCTCCTTGAATTCGTCCCATGTTTTTTCTCTAAATTCTTCAGCAACAGGTTCTGCTTCTTCTTTCCAAAGTTTATGAAGATACTGCAACTCATTCAGCGCTTTTTGTACAGAAGGTTCTAGTTGCAATTCCTTGGCTCTTTCAATGATGTGCTGTCTCTTTTCTAAATTATGCGCAAATTCCTGCTCCATATATTCTTTGTTCATATCGAGCATTTGATAGAACTGATTCAAATGATGGAAGTAGTTGTTATTCAGTATTTTGAATTCTGATTTTGCAACTTGTCCGGCATTTTTCCATTCTTCTTTAATGTCGCGAATCGCTTTGAAAAGATTGGTTCCTGCTTCGGTATTGGTATAGAGATTTTTCAGATTTTCGATAATCGTCTGACGGTGTTCTAAGTTGATAAGATGATTTTCTTCTTGTTTTTTGTGGTATTCATCGTTCTTTTCGCGATAAATATTGAGTAAAGTAGAAAGTTTGGCTTGCGAAGGATGTTGATGGCTGAATAGTTCTACGGGATTTCCTGCACTAACGAATTCATTTTTTAAATCTTCAGTTTGATCGTGAATCAAATGATTTGCCTGCTCTTTTAGTTGATTGAATTTTCTAAAATGGGCACCAGCATCTTCTTTGTTAATGATGGATTGCATTAAAACCAGAACTTCAGGTAAAGATAAATTCTCCAAATTTTCTAGTTCCTCTTCATGATGTTCTTCCTCTTCTTTTTCTACCGATTTTTCGGAAATAGCTGTTTTAATTTCTGCTTCAGAAGACTGGTTTTTATCGATTGGTTGAATTTCACTCGGAGATTCTTCCGCTTTTTCAGCTTCTTTAGGCTCTTCTATAACGGTGTCTATTGGAGTTTCTAAAGGTGATTCAGTCTTTGTTGCTGTTGGGTTTTCAGCTGTTATTTCTTTTGAAATCGGTTCTTTCTCGTGGTTCTCAGAAAGGGAATCTTCTGTAATCATAGCAGTCTTTTTATTAATTTTTTTTTTGTCAGTTTATTTGAAATCATAAACGATGCACTAAATTAACTTATTTTTTTTGAACATTCCAAATTTTCCACGCTTTTTCTGCTTGTTGCTCAAGCATATAAAAACCGTTTACTGTTTTTGCTTCATTTTCTGCGGCTTTTTTTATAAATGAGGTATATTCTGGATTATAAATAAGGTCGATTACTAAGTGTCCCGAAGTTAAACCAGAAAATGGAAAGTTAAGGCAATCTTCAACATTCGGAAAAGTGCCAACCGGAGTACATTGAATAATTAATGGATGTTCTGCAACAATTTCTTTAGTCAAATTCTCAAAATTCAAATCACCAGTTCTGGTAACTGTTTGGAAAGAAATTCTGTGTTTTTCTAAAATGTATTTTACTGCTTTTGCAGCACCGCCATTTCCTAAAATTAATGCTGAACGATGATTTTCTTTTTTATGAAGTAAAAGCGTTTTCTCAAAACCAAAAGCGTCGGTATTAAATCCTTTTTTGATATTATCTTTAATGAGAATGGTATTTACCGCACCGATTTTTTCTGCCTCATCACTGAGTTCATCTAAATAAGGAAGGATTTTTTCTTTATAAGGGATGGTCACATTAAGACCGATAAGATCAACATCATTAAAAAGCTGGTCAACTTCTGCAATATCATTTAAATCAAAAATATTGTAATTGTGATTTTTTAGAAATAGTTTTTTAAACTTATTTTCGAAATAATTTTTAGAGAAGGAGTAGGAAATGTTTTTCCCGATAAGTCCAAATTTGATTTGCTGATCCATGGTTCAAAAATAATAAAAAGGGAAGTATATCTCCGTTTTTGAGATGTTTTATTTTGTGAATTTGTTTTGTTTCCAGTTTTTAAATCCAATTATCTGTCAGACAAATGGTTATGTTTGTTATTTAATTAAATTTTGTTCCGCAGTTGGGACATTTGCATTCGTTAGTAGTTTCTTTATCCATTTGTAGTCTGTTGATAAATGCAGAACTGATGATTCCAGTTGGCAAAGCAAGGACACCAATTCCAATGATGGCGATGATAGAACTTAGAAGTTTGCCTAAAGGAGTAATGGGATAGATGTCGCCATATCCCACGGTGGTTAAGGTGGCAACTGACCACCAAAGCGATTGCCCAATGTTTTCAAACTTATCTGGCTGCGCATCATTTTCTACGTAAAACATTAAAGTTGATGATAATATTAACAGGATGAAGGCTACAAATAAAGTGAGCGATAATTCTGATCTTGAATCTTTTAGCACACTCACAATAGTCTGCAGCGATTTTGATAATCTCCCAAGTTTAAAAATTCTAAGGAGACGAAATAATCGAAGGATTCTGAGAACTCTTAAGTCAAAAGGAAAAATTAAAGGCAAATAGAACGGTAAAATCGCAATTAAATCGATTAAACCATAAGTGGACAAGCTGAATTTAAACCTTTTTGAAAATCCTGTTCCTTTTTCGAAATTCAAATCTGCAGTCCAGAATCTTAATACGTATTCGATTGAAAATATGGTGACGGAAAAAAATTCGAATATTTCAAAAAAAGATTGAAACTGAGCGAATATTTCTTTATAAGAAGCAAGAATCAATGAAAGTACATTGAAGATAATCAAAGTATAAATAAACTTTTGAAACCATAAATTAGAATTGATGAAATCGTAAACCTTTTTTTTAAACATAGATAATTTGGTGTGAAAATGAAAATTTATTTTGAGATTGATTGTAGAAAAGAACTTAGAAATACATGATTTTATCTAATGTCAGAGTTGATTAATGGTTCAAAATTAAAAAAAAGACTGATGAAAACCATCAGTCTTGAAAAAGTCTTGTTATTTGTTTTTATTCAACAATAAATTTCGAGGTGCTGTTCTCAACTTTCAAAATATAAACGCCTTTCGATAAATTTTTCAAAGCTATTTTATTTGAATTTTTGAAAGGTTGTGCAACAGATTGAACTAGTTTCCCAGTAAAATCAAAGATTTGGGCAGTTGATATTTGAGCTAGATTTTTTCCTATAATATTCAATTCACCATTTTTTACAGGATTTGGAGAAATAGTGATTGCATTTTTGTTTGCAGTACTTTCGTTTACGGCTGCAAGTGCATAGCAAGTCCATTTCATATCATCAATCGCTACTCGGTTGCTTGTGCTGCTGTTTTGCAAAGTAATTTCTACTGTTCCGGAAGCATTAATTCCTGTTACCGTTGTGGTAGTTGCTGTGGTGCTGTAAGGAATCGTTTTTCCAGTGTCAGTACCATTTACGAAGATTTTCAATGTTCCTGCGGTTCCTGAAAATTTCAATTGAGTAGTTACTTTTAAATCTCCAATTCCGTTCGGAGCTGATAATGCAGTAAGGGAACCATCTCTGATGGTAAGTGCTTTTCCGTTGATGGTTTGATCTGTTCTGGAATCTTCCGAAGTCCAAGAAATGCCATTACTCGTCCAGTTATAAGTGGAATAGGTGGAAGAACTTGTTGGGATTGAATCGAAATTTTCGTCGCCGCAATTTAGACCAATTGCAAGGGTAGTTGCAGTAACCGAATTACTGGATGGAGAAATATTTCCGCCTGCATCTTTCGCCTGTACATAAATGGTATAGGTAGTAGAAGGATCTAGATTGGCAATATTCGCCTGAGTATCGGTGCTTGAACCATTAAGTACCCCATTAGCATAGATGTCATAAGAACTTACTCCGATATTATCGGTAGCGGCAGACCAGGTTACAGCGATATTATTGGTGCCTACTGAAGATATTGTAAGATTTGCTGGCGAAGTAGGAGCTTCGGTATCAATGATTGTAGTTCCTGTCGCGGTATTACTTTGTGGCGATAAATTTCCGGCTGCATCAGCTGCAATCACATAGAAATTATAAGTCGTTCCTTGTGTTAAACCAGAAACAGTAGCTGAGTTCGAGCTTGCATTGCTGTGGAAAGTTCCATCTACAAAAATTTTATAATAGGCTACTGCGATATTATCGGTAGAAGCAGTCCAAGATAAGTTAGCGCTTGCTGTTGAAGTAGAATTGACGGCCAAGTTGGTTGGGGTTGAAGGGGCTTCGTTATCTACAACTTGAGTTCCCCAAATCTTTTGCACCCATTCTGGATGATCAATAAAAGGGTTTCTGTTATTTTGATAAACATAGGCAGCATTGTTTCTTTCGATTTCTGTTGGTGAAACAGGATCTTGTGCTGCCCACGCTAAAAGCACATCTTTTTCCCAATTTTGCAATCCTGGAAAAGCAGAACCACCTAACATATTTCCTGTAGAAAATCCTGAAAGTTTGTCTTCATATCTTGTTACAAAATAAAAAACCATTCTTGCAATATCTCCTTTGAATTCATCAATTGGTTCAAAAACAGTTCCGCCATATCCTGCAGAAACAGAAGAGCCTAGTTTACTGCCGTTTTTTGAAGTGAATGAAGGGTTATTAACTGCACCAAATGGGTAATTGCTTCTCATGCCGTTTACTTTACCATCTGTTGGTCGGATGAAATGAATATCTGAAACCATTGGCGATTTGGATCCAAAAAAACTCTGAGGAATAACGTGTTCGCGGTTATAACAATCTCCTTCAGAGCTGTAATTTCCACATTTTTTTACGCCATGTTGATAATTGTAAGGGTCAGCTCCTGATGGTTTTTCAGAATACATATCTAAAACACTACCGTCATTTTCATAGTAATGATCAGAATCGGTCGTGGGATATGCCGTGTAAAGAGCATCGTAACTCTTGCTTAAAGCACCATTATTAAGGATGGTACTTAGTTTTGTTTTCAAAGCTGCACCTGTTAAACCGTCGGTGCCATTGTAGTAATTGGCAGGAACTTGTGCTAATGCTATAGAAAACATAAAGCCAAGCAAAAGGGTAGTGAATTTTTTCATTATAATATAGATAAAATTGGAGGGCAAAGGTATATAAAAATATAAAGCAAAAATGATTTTTTTATAAAAGGTTGATATTTTTTGTTCTTTTCAGAATAATTACGAGAATGTATTG
>NZ_JBAVFG010000150.1:0-1526 GCF_049588135.1 Kaistella sp.
CCTTTATTTGTTGGATATTTGTATAACTCTGATAAAGCTTTTACTAATTCATCGCTTTCTTTCCCAAGTGATTTTAGATGTACTGCATTTTTGACGAAACCAACCTTTCCGTCTATTTCGCCGTTGACAATACCTGCACCAATTTTGGAATTTATTTCTATTTCCAAACCTACAGTTGTGTTGTTATAAAGCCCTTTCGCAACATAAATATGTGAACTATCAGTCTTCGTATCTTCTGTGATTTTTAGAAAAATATCACTCCAACCTTCTTCGGGGTCAAATCGTGAATTGATTTCTTCAAGTTTTATATTGTTAGAATTTGATTTTTGTTCTTTATTGTTACAGCCAAATAAGAATGATAGAAGTCCCATAATAATTAATGTAGTTGTTTGTTTAATCATTGTATTTTTTTGTCAGGTGTCGTTTTATTAGAGTTGCACATAACGTTCTGGCGCTACACGAGGTTTGGGATTAAAGATGCGAGGTTTTTCGGTTAAACACAAATTTTCCAAGTACAAAACCATCTTTAAATTCAGCCAAATGCCCAAATCTCGTGTAACGGCTGTTATGTGCTGTTTTTTTTCTTTTTTGATAGTATAAAATCAATTTGTTCACTGTCTTTAAATAGTCTGTCTGATAAATAAATACTTACTCCATTTTCAGGTTTTAAAAGCACTCCATTTTTTGTTTTTATAATATCTTTTAACCCATTCCAATTAAGTTCTCCATTTGAAAAAGGTCCACTATGTTTAATTGTGGTTTCACTAAATTCCATCTCTAAAAGTTGACCTGCAATTCCGCTCTGTAAACGATCTTTTAGCCATTTCTTTTTTTCAAAATGGAATTTATAAAATTCATAAATTCCAACACAACTAAAAACAAAAGGAAATAATCCTAATTTTTTATGAGTGTCAAAAAAATATAAACCAATTCCAAAAAACACCATTATTGTCGCGAAAAGAGGCTCGTATTTTTTGAATTTAAGCGATGAAATTATTTCAGCATATGCTTCCTTATAATAATTCTCATCAGGTTTAAAGTTCAATTTGAAATTCATTCTTATTTAAAATATTGTTTAATAATTTGTCTTTCGTTTTTTGGCAAAATAGCACATAACGTCCGTCGGCTTTGCGAAGTGCGAAGCATTTCGCAAAACCGACAGTTAGGCGAATGTTTTTGTTCATGCTAATGTACAAAAACAAGTCAGTTTTAAAGCCAGATTGTATTTTTTTATTCATTTGTTTATTTTGCAAAACCCCGCTTTGCGAAGTAAAAAAATGAAGTCGAAAAGTGATAAAGCATTGATTAAAAGAGTTATAAAAAAATAAAAACTTGACTTTTTAATTTTTTTTCCATAACTTCGTCAAACTTTAGGCGAGTATTCGCTTCGAAAGTGAAACTTTCAGACAAAGATCTCTTTGAAAGTTTGCCTAGCAAAATCTTCTATTTTGCCTCTTTTAATCCCTGCTTTATAAACCAAACTTTTCAACAAAAAAACCAATCTGGCTTATAAAATTGCGCTCTAA
>NZ_JBAVFG010000151.1:0-3905 GCF_049588135.1 Kaistella sp.
GAGTAATTTTTCATTATAACTTATTTGCTTAGTAACCAACAAGTTACGAAAAATAATCAACATAAACAACTGACAATCAGTTTTTTATAAGTTATTTTTCTTGTTTAATTATGCCATAAACTTTTCTTTATTTAATTTTTAAACAGGCTCTTAGAGAGGAGAAATCATTTTCCATCATTTTTTTGTTTTTATTATGTCTTGAAATTATCAACTATCGAAAATAGGTAAGCCATGAGAATTTATTATCCGAAAATTTCGCTATAAGCGCGGTCTTTCGTGCAACCTATTAGTGATTAATTTACAAAAATGTATAATAACAAACATGTTGATAAACCGCGATACTCTTCAAACTCATTTGCTCATCAGTATATTTTTCTTTAGGCAACCATAACAACTGATCGTAAATAGTTATTTTTACTCCCGTTTTCAATTCTCGGCTTTCCTTCCAATTCGGAATATTTAGTTTCTATCAACAGTGTTGAGAGTTTTGGAAAATCTTTATAAGTTTCATGAAACTGCTTCATTCTCCATAGATTTTTATCCGAAAAACCTTTTATTCCTGGTTCCGTTTTTTGAATATAATTTGCTAATTCTTCAACTACAGATTTCCCCCATTTGGAATTTTCAACTTTATTATTAACGTATTCTCCTAATATTCCAATAAAGATTGATTAATTCTTTATTTACCAATCTCAAAGCATTATTTCGAGATTGTTTGATTAATGATATTACTTGGTCAAATTGAGTAGGTGACATTCTTTGAAATATTTTTCTTAACTAACAAATTTACAATAAATCCTTTTCAAGTTCAGACTCTAACAAAAGTGGAAATTTTCCCGCTGCTCTCCGAAGTCTCCAGACTTCCGGAGTTTTTTTATTCATAGCATTTTGATATTCATTGAAAAATATGACGCCCTTTCAGGGCTTAACTGCAAATGGCTTCGTGCGGGAGCGGGGAATTTACTGACCTAGCCTTTTAATTATTCTTTAATAAATTTCTTCGAATTAGTAGTACCATTTTTATAAATTAATTGTAAAATGTAATTTCCTTTTTCCAGAAAAGCAATATTAATATTTGAATTTTTATAATAATGATCTTCTTTAATTATTATACCACCTATGTCAAAAATTCGATATTTAATAATGGATTCGTCAGAGTAAATACTAAAATAATTTGCAGCAGGATTTGGAAATAATAAAATTTCTTTCTTTTTTAAATCCTCAGCGGAAAGTTCATTTCCTTTCAATAATCTTGCAATTCTATTAATTTGTGTGGAATTATACGAAGTAAATTCTCCTCCAATTAACAATCTTCCATCATCTTGTATTTTAATAGCGTGAATGTATAAGTTTGTACTAGTCCCTGTATTAAATGAAGTATCAAGACTTCCATTTGAATTTAATCGTGCAAGATATCTTATCGAAGTGCTATTAAATTTAAAAAAACTTCCAGCTATGTAAATTTTACCATCCTTATTAAGAGCTACAGAATAAACTCCGCTATTTGCTCCAATTCCTACATCAAAAGTAGTATCAAAAGTTCCATCCTCATTTAGTCGTGCTATGCTTCTACTAACTGATCCAAAATTTAGACCACCTCCAATTAAAATTTTTTGATTTGGTTGTACTACGATTGAATTGACATTACTTTGTATTGTTTGAGTATTAAATGTTTCATCTAAGCTTCCATCAATATTTAGCCTAACCAAACCTCTTATACTCAAATTATTAAAATTGTAAAAATCCCCACCTATCAAATACTTTCCATCAGATTGAATAGCAGCCGTGTACGTTGAAAATTCTTCACCATCTGTAATTCCAGCATCAAAACTTAAATCTAAACTTCCATCCTGATTTAACCTTGCAATTCCATTTCTATAATGATTATTATAATAACTGAAATAACCACAAATCAATATTTTGCCATTATCTTGTAAAATCATTGAATATATGGTGTGATTAGCTCCTGAACCTGAATTGAAAGTGGTGTCAAGGCTTCCATCAGAGTTTAATCTAGTAATAAAATTTTGTTCAACATCATCATAATGTGTAAAATATCCACCAACGATAATTTTCCCATCAGGTTGAATAACAACTGAATAAACTTTACTATTGGGTTCTAACTTTGAAAGAAAACTATTGTCAATGTTTCCATCAAAATTTAAACGAACTAAACTCTGAGATGAATAATTATTAAATGAACTAAATTCCCCACCAACAAGAATTTTTTTGTCTTGCTGTAATGCAATGTTTTTCACAAAATAATTTGCTCCAATTCCTGGATTAAAACTAGTATCCAAATCGCCACCATTCTGACAAAATAGTTGGACAAATACTACTAATAATAAGACTGAAAAAGTTTTAACCATTATAATTTTCAAAATAAATCTAATAGAACAAACATACTATTTAATATCGATAACTTATAAAAACTGCGTACAATAACTAAGCTTTTGTTTTGCCCAACAAGTAAAAAATGGAAGGCTGGTGAACGGAGATTTTTAAACAATACATTTCTACAAGCGGTTTTGAATCTTTTATCGAAGATTTCTACGGTTAATTAAATTTCTTGCAAGTGTGAAATTTTCGTATTTTTATCCCGCGTGCGGAAATAACCAACCACTAGCAGAAATAGCAACCATAACATGAAAACTACAGCTAAACTTTACTAATAAATAAAACAACGTGGAAAGCTTTACAATAAAAGGAGAAGCAGACTTTTTAACTGTGACATTTACTGAGGTATTTGGTTTTCCAGAGACAACTTGTCATTGGGGTGGGTACGATTTACGAAACATGATAGAAATTAAATCAAGAGGCTTTTACGTAAAATCAGAATTATATACCTCGACTGGAGAAATATATCAGTTCTTTCAGCAACTTAAAATTTGTAACGAAAAACTTAGCGGGATAGCCAAGTTCATTTCTTACGAGGGAAATTTAGACTTTACAGCAGAGTATGACAAACTTGGACATGTTAATATTAAAGGTTGCTTTTCAGAACAAAATCAGTTCGACAACGAATTAAAATTTGAATTTACTTCAGACCAAACTTTTATTCGTTCGACAGTTGACGAACTCCGCTTAATTGTTGATAAATATGGCGACATGAAAGGAATTAAGAAATAAACAACGCATAACAGCACCAACCAGCTCTCCGAAGTCACCTGACTTTTGGAGTTTTTTTTAGAAAACACTGATGGAAGTTAGTTTTTTTTTGGTTTTACGGGAAACCGTAAGGTGAATAGGTTTTGTTTATATTGTCTTGATTTTTTTTTATAAATAAAGAAGTTCTGAATCTTATGTTCAAACATATTTCGCGCAACTCCTTCCTTATGGCTTACTAGTCTTAAATCTTTATAAAAATATGATATTTTACAATACCTTTTTTACGGTTTTCTGTAATGAGCAATCAAATAAGTTTTATATTTTATCAATTTCATTAAAACTATTGTTTTATTAATGATTTTTTGTTTCTGCTAGATAGCTCACCCCCATTCACGTACGAAATCGAAGATTTGGCAAAGCCACTCCTTTCGCATGGTCTCAATTAAAAATTAAATATTCCGCTTTTAGATTTTGTATTTTATATCGATGATAACCTTTATCTATCAAACCAAGTAGAAACTTTTCCAGACACCATCACCATCCTCACAAAGTTAGAAAGTGAACTTCAGATAAACAGCACCTCCAAAAACTATCCCAACTCCACCGCCGTTTTCCCCGCCAACAATAACCCGCTCCCGTCAAAAAACCGAATCAGCGCAAATTTCAACAAACCTTCATGAACATCCCCAAATCCCCCACTCTCAGGAATAAAAACCTCAGAACACGGAAGCGAAGTGAATTTAATTTAATTTCCCACAAAACTCCAATCTAAAAATGAACTGAAAACGACCTAGGAG
>NZ_JBAVFG010000152.1:0-2474 GCF_049588135.1 Kaistella sp.
GTAGAATCTCTTTTTTCGGTCAAGTCGGTTTTTAGTTTTTCTACTTCAAATTTTTCCTGCTGTAATTTTACAATCGTTTTATCGAGGTTAATGATATCGTGTTCCACTTTCTTTTTAGCAGATTCAATAATGAATTTCGGAATTTTATTTTTCTCGGCAACTTCAAAAGTAAATGAACTTCCGGCTTGCCCGACTTCTAATTTATAAAGCGGTTCCAGTGAATGTTCATCGAAAAGCATCGCCGCATTGGTGGCGTGTGGAAGTTGTTCAATCACCAATTTAATATTGGTGTAATGCGTCGTAATAATCGAAAAACTTTTCTTATCGTAGAAAAACTCCAAGAAACTTTCGGCTAAAGCACCGCCCAATTCCGGATCAGAACCTGTTCCGAATTCGTCGATGAGCAACAATGTTTTTGAATCGGCTTCCCGAATAATTTTCGACATTTTCTTCAATCGGGAAGAGTAGGTCGAAAGGTGATTTTCAATCGATTGATTGTCACCAATATCGGTCATTAATTTGTCAAAGAAAAACATTTCAGATTTCGGATGAACAGGAACTAAAATTCCACTCTGAATCATCAATTGTAGTAATCCAACCGTTTTCAGAGTGATCGATTTTCCACCAGCATTCGGTCCGGAAATACATAAAATGCGATTTTGTTCCGTTAATGTTAAAGTTTGTGGAAAGATCTTTTTCTTTTCCACTTGATTTCTAATCAGCAATAAAGGATGAAAAGCATTCACCAAACGCATTGTTCTGTGGCGGTTGATTTTGGGTAAAATACCGCCGATTTTTTCAGCGAATTTTGCTTTCGCTCGTGTTACATCTAAATCGAAAATATACGTTTGATAAGAATAAAGTTGAGGTTGAAATTCTGAAATTTCAAAAGTCAGTTTTCGAAGAATTTTATCGACTTCTTTCTTTTCTTCTTCAATATCTTCTCTTAATTTAAACTGATGTTTTACGACTGATTCTGGTTGAATATACGTAATCGAACCGGTTTTAGAAAGTCCCAAAACCCTTCCCAGGACTCGTTTTTTATATCCGGATTTTACTGCCAAAACCCTTTGGTCATCCACAATACTTTCTCTGATGTCATCTAAAAAATCAGTGGAAGAAAGTGCGCTAAGTGCTCGGTTGAAATTTTCCTGAATCGCTTTTTTGGCGTGAGAAATATCTGCCCGCAAAGTTTTAAGAATCGGAGAAGAGTCACTTTTTACTTCACCAAAACGGTTGAAAACCTTGTCGATTTTATCGATGATTTCTTTTCGGTATTCTAAATCTTTAACATCATTATTCAGATGAAAAAATAAACTTTCATAAGCAGGATAAAACTTTTGAAGTCGAGCGATTTGCTCCGTCAGACTTTTTATTTTTAGGAAAGCAGCATTATCTAATCTGAAATTTTCAATCAGCATTAGTTTTAACTCATTGTCAATATCCTCATATTCATTGAAAGGAATTGCGTTGTCACTTTCAAAACTCGATAAATATTCGGCAGTTTTTTTTAAGGAAAGTTCTGCTTCTTCAATATCAAATGGGCGAATTGCTGCAATTTTATCTGCAGTTTTTTTCGAGAAAGCAAAGGGGGAAATCTCCGCTAAAAGTTCCGGAAATTCGAGTTCGTCTAAATCGTCTTTTTGTATATGCACGCGCAAATTTAATGAGATAATTTGATAATTGGGTTATACATTGATCGTTCGAATTTTAAATTTTGAAAATTCTATCTTTGAAAAATGAAATTCTCTACCGAAAGATTAATTTTAAGAACAATAACAGAAAACGATACTAAGGATATTTTGAATGTCAGAAGTAACCCTGAAATTAATAGGTTTTTACACAGAATTCCGCCAAAAGATTCTTTGGAAGCCTTAGAATTTATTTTAAATATCAAAAGAAAAACCGTCAATAATGAAATTCTTTTTCGTGGTATTTACTTTCCCATTTCTTCAAAATTAATCGGAACAATTTGTCTTTGGAAATTTTCTGAAGATCGTAAAACTGCGGAATTAGGTTATGAATTATTGCCAGAATATCACGGAAAAGGAATCATGTCGGAAGCGGTAAATTTTATTTTAAATTATGGATTCAATAAATTAAATTTAGAAAAAATAGAAGCATTTACCAATAAAAACAATTTGAATTCTATAAAATTACTTCAGAAATCAAATTTCATTTTAAATAAAAATCGGAAAGACGAAAAATACCCAGAAAATCTTATTTTTGAATTGAATAAAATCTGAAAAATCATCAAATTAGCGCATTCTCAAATTTTCAAATTAAATTTATGACTTGGCAAGAAATCCTCGCACCAATAAAATCCTCCGAATACTTCAAAAATCTTTGGCAAAAAGTGGAAGAAGAATATGCAAGTGAAAAATGTTTCCCACCAAAAAATCAAATTTTTCGAGCTTTAGATTTAACTCCTTTTGAAAATGTGAAAGTCGTCATCATCGGGCAAGATCCTTATC
>NZ_JBAVFG010000153.1:0-2407 GCF_049588135.1 Kaistella sp.
GATTTATTGTGAATCCAACAAATGGAAAATAATTAACAACTAAAATTCTAAAAAATGAAAAAATTAATTTTAAGCGCAGCGTTCGCAGTAATTGGAACCTTCGCAATGGCACAACAAACACAAAAAATGCAGAAAATGGATCCAGCTCAAAAAGAGCAAAAAAGAATGGATCGATTGAAAATGATGCAAAGCGATCTGAATCTTACCGATGCCCAAGTTGATCAAATTAAATTAATACAAGATCAAAAAATGGCAGAAATGGAGAAAAGTGCACCACAAAGAAAAGCTAAAATGGAGCAAAGAAAAATGGAGCAAAATGAGTATAATAAAGAAATGAAACAAATTCTTACTCCTGACCAATACCAAAAGTGGTATGCTAAAAGACAAATGCAAATGCAAAAACGAGGGAAAATGATGAAAGCGAAATAACACGTTCATAATTTTATTTTTTAATGTTAGGCGGGACAATTGTTCCGCTTTTTTTGTTTAAATTTTAATATATTTGTTTAAATTGAATTTATGATGATTAGTACAAAGATAGCAGATTTGGTTAATGAGCAGATTACCAACGAACAATATGCAGCACAATATTATTTGTCGATGTCGGCTTGGTTTTCCGCCCGAGATTTAGATGGGATTGCGAATTATTTCCGTATTCAAAGCAAAGAAGAATTAATGCATGCCGACAAAATGTTTGATTATTTAAACGACGTAGGTGCCGAGATTGTAATGGGAACCATCGAAAAGCCGCCCCACAAATTCGAAAACGCTACCGACATTTTCGAGAAAGCCTTGGCACACGAAAAAATTGTGACCAAAAGTATTTTTAATATTTTAAAAAATGCCAATGATGAAGGTGATTTTGCTACCGTTTCTTTCTTACAATGGTTCGTCACGGAACAAGTAGAAGAAGAAGCCAATGCTTCTCAATTGGTTACCAAAATAAATATGGTTTGTGAGAATCCTTCTGCGCTATATCTTTTCGATCAGGAGCTTGCGCAACGGGTTTTTGCTCCCACATCGGCGGTGTAATCATTAAAATTTTTTTATATATGAAAAAACTTTACAAACTGTGTTTCATGGTTTTGTCGGTTACGATTTTTGCTCAAGATTATACCATCGCCTCGATTCCTGAAAATCTTTTGAAAAATTCAAATGCCATTATTCGAGAGAGTAGTGAAGATCATGTGTTGAAATCGGTGAAAGATTTGGAAATTAAAGAAACCAATGTTATTACCATTTTGAGCACCGCAGGAGACGATTATGGCGTAGTTTATATTCCCTATAATCCCACTAGGAAAGTAAGCAATATTAAAGTAGAACTTTATGATGCTGCCGGGAAATTATTTAAAACTTTTAGTAAAAAAGATTTTTCAGATTACACCAATAATCCGAGTGCAGGTTTGTATGTTGACGATAGAATTCTGGTTTTGAAAACGATTTCGTCGAAATACCCTTACACCATCAAATCGTATTACGAAACCAATACTTCAGATACGGCTTTCCTTAATTTTTATCCTTTGCGAAGTTATAATTTGGCAGTTCAGAAGAGTTCTTTTTCTATTCTGAATAATTCTGGAATCAAAGTACGAACGAAAATTAGCGATACGCCTTTAGCAAAAGTAAATCATTCTGAAGATGGGAATTTGCAGAAATATTCTTACGAAAATATCTCTTCCATTGAGAAAGAATTACTTTCGCCAAGTATCGAATATCTAGTGCCGAAAGTTGAGTTTTCACCAGAAAAATTTTCACTCTCCGGAAAAGAAGGTGATTTAAAGGATTGGAACAGCTTTGGGAAATGGTATTATCAAAAATTGATTTCGCCCGTTTCGGTAATAACCCCAGAAATTTCCGCAGAAGTAGCCGCGCTTAATTTATCAGGAACAATTTCTGAAAAAGTGAGAACCCTGTATCAGTACATGCAAAATAAAACACGTTATGTTTATATTGGCATCGGAATCGGCGGTTGGCAACCAATGCCCGCATCCGAAGTAAGCAAAAAAGGTTATGGCGATTGCAAAGCGCTCACCAATTATATGCGAACTTTGCTTACGGCAGCAGGAATCCCATCTTATTTTGCAATAATTTATAATGATGATTCTGTTATTAGCTTTGATAAAGACTTTCCTAAGTTTTCCGGAAATCACGCCATTTTAATGGTTCCTACGGAAAAAAATACGATTTGGCTAGAGAACACTTCGCAAAAAACTGCGTTTAACCACCTTTCGTATTCGTCGCACAACAGAAATGTATTGGCAGTTGATGAAAATGGAATTAAAATTATTGATACTCCGGTTTATCAACCTGAAGAAAGCAAAGAATTATTAATTGCGAAAGTTCAGTTGGGAGAAGATGGAACAATTACCTCGAATGCGAATTTTGAGTTTACTGGCGGGCAATACGA
>NZ_JBAVFG010000154.1:0-13722 GCF_049588135.1 Kaistella sp.
CAATTGCTTATCTAGAAATATTGTTTTTCTGGGCAGATAAAATCACCGAGAAACTTAATATAAATAAAATCAGAGCATTCTTCATAAACTTCTTTTAATAAAATTTTTTCAAAAATAAGATTTTAAATATTCCTAAAAATAAAGAACAAAATAATCACAGCGGCAATCACATATATTGCAGTTTTACCGAATAATATTTTTCGAATTTTTGGAAAAGAATATTTTAAACCAAACCATTCAAATAGTATCCCAACAAAAACATACGGAATTGCTATAATAAATAATGGGTTATAAGAAAATGCCTGTCTAAATTCTCCATGAAGTGCAGCATAAATCGCTCGCTGACTGCCACAACCTGGGCAATCGAATCCTGTGGTATATTTAAAGGGGCATTTTAATAAAAAACGACTAGATTCTGGATTAATGAAATAATAAAAAAGGAGTCCACTTCCTATTATGAGGGTAATCAAGATGAATCGATAATTTTTTTTTAAGATTTTCACTAGCTGTTATAATATCCTGCAAAAATACCTAATGATGCCATAATTGCGATTGCGACAACGGTGAAAATTCCAAATGCAACGCTTATAATTACTAAGGTTTTTGCTGTTCGTGAAGCGCTTTCGGCACCGGCAATGTCTCCTCGATAAAATTTTGATTCTACGCTTGCGGAATAAATAATACTGATAATACCTAAAATCTGACAGCAGAAAATAGTAACTAAAATCGATTCTACCAACCAAGTTTTTGGCGGAATCGTGTTTGAATTGGTGGTTGAATCTTGGTTGGTCATTGAATTAATATTTTTATAAAAGTAGTAAAAAATAGATAATGAACATCATATTTATTTTAATTCTAAATGACTTTAATTAATTTTACACTTAAAAATTTTGTAATTTTGTAATCCATAAATTTTTATTAAAAATATACAGATATGACTTTTGACCTTGACATGATTAAAAAAGTGTATGAGCTTTACCCTGAGAGAGTTGCGAAAGCACGGAAAGCAGTAGGGAAACCTCTTACTTTATCAGAAAAGATTCTTTATACCCATCTTTGGGAAGGAAATGCGTCGCAAGCTTACGAAAGAGGGAATTCTTATGTAGATTTCGCTCCGGATAGAGTAGCTATGCAGGATGCAACGGCTCAAATGGCTCTTTTGCAGTTTATGCAAGCTGGAAAATCAAAAGTTGCCGTTCCTTCTACAGCTCACGCCGATCACTTAATTCAAGCGAGAGTGGGCGCAGAAACAGATTTGCAAGAAGGAATTAATAAAAATTCAGAAGTTTTTAATTTCTTAAGTTCCGTTTGCGATAAATATGGTATTGGCTTTTGGAAGCCAGGTGCCGGAATTATTCACCAAGTGGTTTTAGAAAATTATGCATTTCCAGGTGGAATGATGATTGGAACTGATTCTCACACGGTAAATGCAGGAGGTTTAGGAATGGTTGCTATCGGAGTTGGCGGTGCAGATGCAGTTGACGTAATGGCAGGAATGGCATGGGAATTGAAAATGCCGAAATTGATCGGTATTAAATTAACTGGAAAATTAAACGGCTGGACTGCCGCAAAAGATATTATTCTTAAAGTTGCCGGAATCTTAACCGTGAAAGGTGGTACTGGCTGCATCGTAGAATATTTCGGCGAAGGTGCAAAATCCCTTTCTGCAACCGGAAAAGGAACGATTTGTAATATGGGTGCAGAAATTGGAGCGACGACTTCAACTTTCGGATATGATGATTCGATGAGAAGATATCTTGCTGCAACCGGAAGACAAGATGTTGTTGATGCAGCTGATAAAGTTGCAGAACACTTAACTGGAGATGATGAAGTTTATGCAAACCCGGAATTATATTTCGATCAAGTAATTGAAATTAATTTGGATGAATTAACTCCACATTTAAATGGTCCTTTTACGCCCGATTTAGCAACGCCAGTTTCAGAATTTCATGAAAAAGCAGTAGCGAACGGATGGCCAATTGAAGTAGAATGGGCGTTAATTGGTTCTTGTACCAATTCCTCTTACGAAGATTTATCGAGAGCAGCTTCTATTGTAGAAGATGCTTTCGCGAAAGGCGTGAAACCAAAAGCTATTTTAGGAATCAACCCAGGTTCTGAGCAAGTGAAATTCACCGCAGAACGTGATGGTTTCTTAGATTCTTTCAGGAAATTTGAATCGACAAGAATTTTCACCAACGCTTGTGGACCTTGTATCGGACAATGGGACAGGGAGGGTTCTGATAAAGGAGAGAAAAACTCAATCATCCATTCATTCAACAGAAACTTTGCAAAAAGAGCAGACGGAAATCCAAATACGCACGCTTTCGTAGCTTCACCAGAAATGGTTGCAGCAGTAGCAATTTCGGGAAGATTAGATTTTAATCCCATTACAGATACTTTAACCAATGAAAATGGGGAACAAGTAAAACTCAACGAGCCACAAGGAATGGAATTGCCTCCAAAGGGTTTCGCTGTGGATGATAATGGTTATCAAGCGCCTTCACATGATGGTTCTTTGGTTCAGGTAAATGTAAGTCCTACTTCAGATCGACTTCAGTTATTAGAACCTTTCCAACCTTGGAACGGACAAAATATTACCGGAGCAAAAGTTTTAATTAAAGCTTTCGGAAAATGTACGACCGACCATATTTCTATGGCAGGACCATGGTTGAAATACCGTGGACATTTGGATAATATTTCCAATAATATGTTAATTGGTGCAGTAAACGCTTACAACATGGAAACTAATACCGTTAAAAATCTTCTTACAGGAGCATACGGCGAAGTTCCGGCTGTAGCAAGAGCTTACAAAGCAGCAGGAATTCCTACGATTGTTGTTGGTGACGAAAATTACGGTGAAGGTTCTTCCAGAGAGCACGCTGCAATGGAGCCTAGACATTTGGGAGTAAAAGCAGTTTTGGTAAAATCTTTCGCACGTATTCACGAAACGAATTTGAAAAAACAAGGAATGCTTGGTTTAACGTTTGCTGACAAAGCAGACTATGAGAAATTCCAGGAAGATGACACGGTTAACTTCTTAGATTTAGATCAGTTCGCACCAGGAAAACCGTTGACTTTAGAATTGGTTCATGCTGATGGAACTAAAGATGTCGTGGTAACAAACCATACCTATAATGCTCAACAAATCGATTGGTATAAAGCAGGATCTGCATTGAATTTAATTGCAGCAGAAGCAGCAAGAAATGCATAATTGTATCTAAAATTATAATAGAAACCGCTCAAGAAATTGGGCGGTTTTTTTTATTTCGTTTTTTAAAATATAAATGATTGTAACTTTTTTCATATATCGTTGTCTAATTGAATAGAAACCTATTTATGACCAAAAAAATATCCTCTGCAGTGATTGCCTTACTGTTTTCACAACTTTATTTTTCACAGGAAAAAACAAACTCCTCAATAAAAGAAAAGCAAATTGAAGAAGTTACCATCACCAAAACTAAAAAAGCCGTTGAGCAAAAGGCAGATAGAACCATTTATGATTTTTCGGAACAAGCTCACCTTAATTCTGGGACAACAATGGATGGACTGAAAAAAATTCCGGGATTAGTAGTTTCAGAAATGGCTGGAATGATTTATCAAGGAAAATCGCTTGAAGTCTATATGGATGGTCGTCCACTTAATTTATACAGTGATCAGCTTACCGCATATCTAGAAGGTTTGCCAGCAAATAGTATCGAAAGAGTAGAAATGATTACCCAGCCAGGCGCAGAATTTCCGGCAACTTCTGGTGGCGCGATTATTAATATTATTACCAGCAGAAGTGCGAAGTCATATTTATCTGCAACTTATGCCGGCGGTTATCGTTTTAGTAATTATGATAAATTCCGAAATAAATTCAATAATAGTTTAACCTTAAATTCTAGAAATAAATGGTTTGGTTGGCAATTAAATGTAGGTCAATCTTATAACGAAAGTGAAATGAAATCGACAATCGATGAAATTTCAAAATTAGGAAACGACAATATTGCGAGAAATCAATTTTTAAGAAGCGCACTCACTTTTGATCTTGGGAAAGACCGATTGTTATTGAATTACAATTTATCGTACAATAATACAGATCGATATATTGATAGTTATGCGTTGTTTGAAGGAACAGAAATCATCAGCAATGATCAAACAACTTCAGACAATACTCGAAATGAAGTGGTGGCAACTTATCAGAAAAAATTTGATGACCGCAGTAAAAAGTTTGAAGTGAAAGCAAGTTACTCTAATAACAATGCCGGCTTCAAACAAAATAGTCATGGAATTTTACCGATAGAAATAATTTCAAATAGTGCAAATGGTTCTTCACAAGATGTCTATAATTTAAGAGTAGATTATGCGCAACCGATTAAAATTTTAGATGAAGGAAAATTCGGTGTGGGAGGCGATTATAATCAGCAAAATTTTGTAACAAATGATAACATCATCGACAACCTTGATTACCGCAGCAAAACCAGCGCAGTTTATTCTGAAATTAATGCCAAGAAAAATAAGTTCGATTTTGTATTTGGGCTTCGTGGCGAATACTATAATATTGGCGGAACAAGCTATGATTATAAAAACTCAAAATACGATGCTTTAACAACTTTTGATAAATTCAAGGTGTTCCCGAATGCGAGTGTGCAATATAATTTTGTTCCGAATATGGTTTTTGCGAATATCAATTATAACAAAAAAATAAGCCTACCGAGCATTTCAAACCTCAATCCAAACAATACGAGATATGGAAATTCTATGATTGATTTTTCTGGGAATCCAAATCTTCAACCCACCATTTTCGATAATTTTGAAGTGAAAATAAGCGCGATGAATTTCGCATTCATCGGCTATAGTTTGAGTTCTGCTAAAAACCAAGTCGTGCAAGAAGTATCGCGAGTGGGCGACAGAATTTCTCAAAGTTCTGTGAATGTAGATCATTTAAAAATTCATAGTTTCAATTTAGGAGTGCCAATTCCGTTTGCAATTTTTAGTAAACCCATCAGCGAAATTATTAAAATGGATGTAAATCCAGATAAAATGAATTTCCTCTATTTTTACACTTCTTATGAAATCCAAGAATTAGATAAAATCGTCAATCCAAAAGGCTATTGGACTTATAATGTTTCAGGGCAATTTTTGTTGCCATCGCAAGTAAAACTTAATTTAAATTACACTTATTTGGGCAAAGGGAACTATTATTATTTCTACCCAAATAAATCACTGTACAATACTTTTAATGTGAATTTATCGAGGAAATTTGATAAAGATCGAATGACTTTAACCTTATTTGCAAATGATATTTTCAACACCAACGAAACCAATTTGAAAACAATAAGTTCTGTTCCGCACGTATTTATTCGAAATAAAAGTGACAGCAGAAGTTTCGGATTGTCATTTTCTTATAAAATCCCAACCAAAAATAAATTGGCAAAAGTGGACCAGAATATTTTAAACACAGAAACGCCGAAAGAAGATAATGGCGGATTGATGAACCAAAAATAAAATTTCATTCATATCAAAAAAAAGACATTCGGAAATTCTGAATGTCTTTTTGCTTTTATCAATTTTCACATGCTTCCCAAATCGCATCATTCTGCGGAACTGGCGCAACAATCTCTAAATTCTCTTTCGTTACCGGATGAAGAAATTCTAATTTTCTTGCATGAAGATGAATCCCACCATCAGGATTGGAGCGTGCTGAGCCGTATTTTAAATCTCCTTTTATAGGAGCTCCAATTTTTGATAATTGCGCCCGAATTTGATGATGGCGACCCGTTTCCAAATCGATTTCTAATAATTGAAAATTATCTAAAACCTTAATGATATTGTAATTTAGAATTGCTTCTTTCGCACCTTCAGTTGCTTTTGGGAAGACCGTTGCTTTGTTGTTTTTTTCGTTTTTCTGAAGGTAATTAATCAGTCGTTGAGTCTTTGGGATTTCAGTTTTCGGAACAACGGCCCAATAGGTTTTTTTGATTTCGCGGTTTTTCACCATTTGCGTTAAACGGGAAAGTGCTTTCGAAGTTTTTGCGTAAATCACTAAGCCGGAAGTGGGCCGGTCGATTCGATGAACCAAACCAAGAAAAACATTTCCGGGTTTATGATCCCTTACTTTGATGAAGTTTTTCAGTAAATCAAGCAAAGATAAATCGCCAGTTTTGTCGCCCTGAACGAGTTGCCCGGCTTTTTTGTTGATGACTAAAAGATGATTGTCTTCGAAAATGATTTGTTCCTGCATAGTTGAGTTTTACCGATTGCAAATTTACGGTAAAAAAGAACATTGCGTTGAAGATGAAATTTTTAATTAAGAATTTTTATATTTTTCGAAAAATATTCTTTGAGAATCGAAGGCGATTTCCTCCAGTTTAATTTCCGATTTCTTCAACCAAACTGTTTCTGAAATTTCAGAAATTTCCAAATCAACTTCAAATTTTTCTGCGACTTCGTATTCGTAAAAAATATCTAAAGTGTTGTAAAGAATATTTTTATATTCGTAAACATTCGGTAAGCTTGCGAGATATTTTAATTGAGAAATATCAATTTTAATTTTCATTTCCTCGAAAAGTTCGCGAACGCAAGTTTCTTCGGCACTTTCTTTTGGATCTACGAATCCGCCAGCTAAATCGAGTTTCCCTTTTTTAGGTTCTTGGTTTCTTCTTGTAAAAAGAATTTCGTCGTTGAATTTAATAACAACGGCAACCGCACCAGCAACATTATGATACAAAACATAATCGCAATTGGAGCAAGACCATTTTTTTTCACCGTCCCAGTTTAGTGAAGCGTTTCCACATTTTGGACAATATGTTAAATCATTCATTCTTCTTTATTTCTTGGATGATAATTTAGAATTACATCTCGCAATTCTTCATTTTTTAAATGGGTGTAAATTTCAGTTGTAGTAATGCTCGAATGCCCCAGCATTTCCTGAATGTATCTTAAATCTGCGCCATTTTGTAAAAGATGAGTGGCAAAAGAATGTCGGAAAGTGTGTGGCGAAATATTTTTGTGAATACCTGCTTTTTCTGCTAATTCTTTGATGATAATAAAAACAATGACTCTAGACATCGCAGAACCGCGGCTGTTCAGAAAAACAATATCTTCATGTTTCTTATTAATTTTATTTTTGGAACGAACGGTGTTGATATAGTCTTTAATTAAATTTGAGGTGAACTTTGCTAAAGGAACAAATCGGGATTTATCTCCTTTTCCTTCCACTTTTAAATAGGATTCTTTAAAATTAATATTCGAAATTTTCAGGTCAATCAACTCAGAAACGCGTAAGCCACAGCCGTAGAGAACTTCGATCATGCATTTATTTCTTTGTCCCAAATCGGTGTCGGTGTTGATGGCTTGAATAATTTTTTCCACATCTTCAAAACTTAACGTATCAGGAAGATAGAGTCCTAGTTTCGGGCCTTCGAGCAAAGTTGCAGGATTGTCTTCCCGAACTTCATCATCAGTTAAATATTTAAAAAACGATTTGATAGAAGAAATCCATCTGGCTTGGGTTCGCTCGCTAATTTTTTGTTTAGAAAGTTGGAAAATATATTCCTGAATATGCTCGTAAGTAATTGTTAATGGGCTAGTGTTATCAAGGTCGGATTCCGCATAATCTTTGAGTTTTTTGATGTCTCGTAAATAAGCGTCTATTGTGTTTTTGGAAAAGTTTCGTTCAAATTTTAAGAAAGTTTCAAAGTCTTTAATTTTTTCATCCCAAGTCATCATTCTTTGTGTTTGTGTGTTTTTTATTTTAAGTCATCATCAGGAACTTGCAAAATTTCAATTCCGTGATTTTTTAGAAACGCTATTCCGTCATTATCTTTATAATCATCAACGTAGACAAGTTTTTTAATGCCTGCCTGTAAAATAAGTTTACTGCATTCTTTGCACGGAGATAAAGTGAGATACAGGGTTGCGTCCTTAGCTGATTGTGTGGAGCCAGCTAATTTTAATATCGCATTTGCCTCTGCATGAAGAACGAACCAATGTGTTACCCCGTCGTCATCTTCGCAGCAGTTTTCAAATCCCGACGGTGTACCATTATAACCATCTGAAATAATCATACGGTCTTTTACGATGAGCGCACCTACTTGTTTTCGTTTGCAGTAGGAGAGTTTTGCCCATTCATTTGCCATTTTTAAATAAGCAATATCAAATTTAGTAATTTTCAAAATTTTATATTTTAATTAAAATTGGAGTCAATATATTTTTAAAACGATGGTTTTCTTTTTTCTAAAAAAGCAGCAACGCCTTCTTTTTTATCGTCCATTTCAAAGAGTGCTCCAAATGCTTTTATTTCGGTTTCAAAACCTTGATTGGTATCAGATTGATTCACTGCCGCAATTGCTTTTGAAATTCCCATCGGAGAATTCTGAGCAATAATGTTTGCCAATTCTTTTGTTTTAGGTAAAAGTTCTTCTAAACTAAAAACCTCGTTAACTAAACCAATTTCTTTTGCTCGTTGCGCAGGAATCATTTTTGCGGAAAATATTAACTCATTGGCTAATCCTTTTCCAACTAATTTTGGCAATCTCTGAGTACCTCCATAACCAGGAATTAATCCCAAAGTCACTTCCGGTAATCCTAATCTTGCATTTTCTGAAGCATATCGAATGTGACAAGCCATGGCTAATTCTAAACCTCCACCCAGAGCAAAACCATTTACAGCAGCAATTACTGGTTTGTTGAGGTTTTCAATTTTATTAAAAAGAATGTTCTGTCCGTTTCTGGCTAAGTCTTCAGCAGCAGCAGTTCCGAAATCGGAAAACTCTTTGATGTCAGCACCCGCAACAAATGATTTCTCACCGCTGCCAGTTATTATAACTGCTCTATATTGTGAATCAGCAGAAACTTCGTCTAAAACCTGACTTAATTCCGAAATTGTTTTTGCATTGAGTGCATTCAAACTTTGTGGACGGTTAATGGTAATTACCGCAGTTCTTTGATCTGTTTCTAAAACTATATTTTCGTAAGACATCTTTATAATAGGTTAAGTGTTTTTTTTGTAATCTGCAAATTAATCAATTTTTCCGATTTTGATTGGGTGAATGATATTCTGTTTTTTTTAAAAGTATTCGATTCATTGCTGATTTTCTTTATTTAGTCGAATGGCTCATCATGTTGGAGTCAATATTAACTTGAAGACCCAAGGCGATTTTCATTCCTAATTCTATGTTTGCCCGGAAGAAATGGCATAATTGACGATTAATAATTTCATCTTTTTTTGGTTCTGTAATCCCGTTCATCGAAGAAATGATATTATAGACCAAATTCTTGCGGTCGGTTTCGTTCATTGCTTTCGTATAAAGTAATCCCGGTTGCGTGTAGTGATCGTCATCATTTTCATCTCGGTTAAAATTCGCAATACGATTGCTGTCCAAATCTTCTTCATAATTTTTGTAATCAGGCGAAGGTTTAATTTGATCGAAACTGTTTGGATAATAATTCGGTGCATCTTTATATTGGCTCGAATCTGCCATGGCGCCATCTCTTTGGTAATTGTTAACGGTAAAAGGACAGCGGTTGACTTCTAACAAATGAGAGTTTGCACCAACTCTGTATCGGTGTGCATCAGAATAAGAGAAGAGTCGGCCTTGCAGCATTTTATCAGGTGAAAAACTAATTCCATTAACTAAATTACTCGGTGAGAAAGTAGATTGTTCAACATGCGCGAAATAGTTAACCGGAATTTCATTTAATTCCATTTCGCCAACTTCAATTAAAGGGAACTCATCTTGAAGCCAAACTTTCGTAACATCAAAAGGATTCCAGCGAAATTCTTTTGCCTGTTCTGCGGTCATGACTTGTATATAAAGAGTCCATTTAGGGAATTCTCCTGCTTCAATGGCATTTATTAAATCTTCTTGTGCAAAATCAGGATTTTCTCCTTTCATTTTCACGGCATCATCATGCGTAAAGTTTTTAATTCCCTGTTTTGTTTTGAAATGAAATTTAACCCAAACTCTTTCATTTTTAGTATTAATCATTGAAAAAGTGTGGGAGCCAAATCCGTGCATATGTCTGTAACCAAACGGTGTTCCGCGATCTGACATTAATATTAAAACCTGATGAAGAGATTCGGGATTTAAACTCCAGTAATCCCACATCATCGTCGCACTTTTTAGGTTTGTTTTTGGAAGGCGTTTTTGAGTATGGATAAAGTCGGGGAATTTCTTTGCGTCTTTAATGAAAAACACAGGGGTGTTATTTCCTACCAAATCCCAGTTGCCATCTTCGGTGTAAAATTTCACTGCAAAACCTCGGGGATCTCTTTCGGTGTCTGCACTTCCTTTTTCGCCACCAACGGTAGAAAATCTTGTAAAGATCCTGCAGGAATTTCCTACTTTAGAAAAGAGGTGGGCTTTGGTGAATTTTGAGATATCATGGGTTACGGTAAATTGTCCATAAGCGCCAGTTCCTTTTGCATGTACTACTCTTTCGGGGATTCTCTCTCGAACGAAATGTGCCAAATTTTCTTGTAAGACAAAATCCTGCAATAAAACCGGTCCTCTTGGTCCTGCAGTCTGCGAATCTTCGTGGTCATAATAAGGGATTCCGGCGGAAGTGGTTAGTTTGTTATTGCTCATATTTGCTGATTTTAATAAACCTCAAATTTATTTAAAATTAATCACAATTCGGCAAAATCTAAGTATATTTGACGGAGACTAAAATAAGCAAATGAACATTCAACAATTAGAATACCTTATCGCAGTAGATAAATATAAGCACTTTGGCAATGCTGCTCAAGCCTGTTTTATTACGCAACCGACATTGAGTGCCATGATTCAGAAATTTGAGGATGAAATGGATGTTAAGATTTTTGACCGAACCACCCATCCAATTAGAACAACAGATGTAGGGATTCAAATTATTGTGGAAGCAAAAAAAGTCGTGGATGCTATCAATGAATTGAGGAGTAAAGCAAATCTGCTCAATAATGTTTTGGCAGGAAAGCTTAATTTGGGAATTCTTCCTACAATTTCAGGTTATATTTTACCCACCGAAATTTTTGACTTTCTAAAAACTCATCCTAAGATTGAACTCAATCTTAAAGAGATGACCACTGAAAATATCATTAAAGCTTTAAAAACAGGAGAGCTCGATGCAGGAATTATTTCCACTCCTTACACTGCAGCAAATGAATTTTATCACGACTTCCTATTTAATGAAGAGTTGATGATTTATGCGGCAGATGATAGCAGCGTAGAAAAGAAAGATAGCTTTGTGGTTCCAGAAGACATCGATGTGCAGAAGGTTTGGCTTCTAGAAGAAGGAAACTGTTTGAGAACCCAATTTGAAAACATTTGTGAATTAAAGGAAAACACGGTAAAGCCGAAGAATCTCGAGTTTGTTGCTTCTAATATCAATACCTTGGTTCAGCTTGTGGATAAATTAGGTGGAATCAGTATTTTGCCCGAACTTGCTGTAGAGCAATTAAGCGATCACCAGAAACAAAAAGTAAAGAGATTTAGAGCACCGTTTCCTTACCGTGAGATTTCGGTGATTTATTATAAGCCGACTTATAAACAGAAAATTTTGGACGAACTAATTGAATTTATTTCAGGATCACTGAAAACAAAACTAAATTTTAACAAAAACCCGGAAGAATTTGTTGGAATAAAACCACAATGATTTTTAACATCAAAATAAATTTTGTGCTTTAATAAATAGTGGCTAAATTTGCACCAATAATTTACCAGAGGAAAAATTTGTACTGATTGCAACCTCATTAAAAAATGCTAAAACCGATTTTCTCTTTTAGTTTCTCTTGCAATCACCTAATTTTCTTCTATTTTTTTAATTAAAAAACAATAGAAATATGTCTTACTTATTTACCTCTGAGTCGGTATCCGAAGGGCACCCAGATAAAGTGGCTGATCAAATATCTGATGCTTTAATCGATAACTTTCTCGCAAATGATCCGAATTCAAAAGTTGCTTGTGAAACATTAGTAACAACAGGACAAGTGGTTTTGGCGGGTGAAGTAAAGTCGAATGCTTATCTTGATGTGCAAGATATTGCCAGAAGAGTAATTAATGGAATTGGCTATACCAAAGGAGAATATATGTTTGCGGGAGATTCTTGCGGAGTCATTTCTGCGATTCACGAGCAATCTTCCAATATTAATCAAGGAGTAGATCGTGCGAACGAAAATGATGATTTCGAAACCAAAGCTAATTTGCAAGGAGCTGGTGACCAAGGAATGATGTTTGGTTATGCAACCAACGAAACCGATAACTACATGCCATTGGCATTGGATTTAGCCCACACCATCCTTAAAGAATTGGCTGTTTTAAGAAGAGAAAATGACGCTGTGAAATATCTGCGACCAGATGCAAAATCGCAAGTAACCATCGAGTATTCTGATGACCATAAACCAGTTAGAATAGACTCTATCGTAGTTTCGACACAGCATGATGATTTCGGTAGCGATGAAGCCATGTCAGCGAAAATCGAGAAAGACATGATCGAGATTTTGATTCCTAAAGTTAAAGCAAAACAGAAGAAAGAAATCCAAGATCTTTTTAACGATAAGATTAAATACCATATTAATCCAACCGGAAAATTTGTAATCGGTGGTCCACACGGAGACACAGGTTTAACAGGTAGAAAAATAATCGTAGATACTTATGGTGGAAAAGGAGCGCACGGTGGTGGTGCTTTCTCTGGAAAAGACCCGTCAAAAGTAGATCGAAGTGCGGCTTACGCAGTTCGTCATATTGCAAAAAATTTAGTTGCCGCAGGAGTTGCCGATGAGATTTTGGTGCAGGTTTCTTATGCGATTGGTGTTGCAGAACCTTGTGGTTTATATATCAATACCTACGGAACTTCAAAACTCGGTTTACACGACGGAGAGATTTCAGAAAGAATTCAGAAAATCTTTGATTTAAGACCTTACGCAATTGAGCAAAATCTGAAATTAAGAAATCCGATTTATCAGGAAACAGCTTCTTACGGACACATGGGAAGAGAACCTTATGTTGCGGATAAAACATTTAGAAAAGCAAATGGAGAAGAGTTTACCCTTGAGAATTTAGAATTCTTCACTTGGGAGAAACTCGACAAAGTAGAGGAAATAAAGAAAGAATTTAATCTTTAAAAAATATAAAGAACTGCTTTTACAGAAATGTTAAAGCAGTTTTTTTTAACTTTATCCCCAACAAAATAAACAATGATGAACAAGAAATCCATTTTTTCAATCGCATTACTTCTAATGTTTTTCGGAATTTCGAAAGCACAGCTCGCTGTTCATAAAATGGTTCATGTGGGTTATGTTTATCAGAATCAAAGTTTTGCTGAGTTAGGAGGAAGATTGCTTTTTCTAAACAATGACGATTTTATTTACCGGTTAGGAGTGGCTGCAATGATGGGGAGTACCAATGGGAAATTTGTAATTATGCCTAAAATTCAGGGAGATATTCTATTTAATACTGAAAGGAATGTTGATTTGTACCATTCCTATTATTTTTTAGCTGGAGCAGAAGCAACCACTAAATATATTGCACCAAAAGCCGGAGTCACTTTATTTGGTATAATTGATCTCACCGGAGGTTACGCTTTCCCGATTGATAAGGCTGGGATTAACGGAAAAGAACTGAAAGGACTCAATTTTAATTTTACGATAAACCTACCATTAGTCATGCTTCGCGATTTATTGAAGAAATAATTTTGGATTTTTTTGTTAATTAGTTAACAAAGTATTAACTTTTTTACTATTTTAGCCACTCACAATAAAGC
>NZ_JBAVFG010000155.1:0-12881 GCF_049588135.1 Kaistella sp.
AAATTGTACTGGTATATTTCTAAAAAAAACCTGAACTATCAATTCGACAGTTTAAAAACGACGATTCAGAAACCTTTAAAACCCAATGAATTTTATGAAAAACTCGCACCCGTTATTGCGAAAATTAAAGAAGGACATTTGAGGTTATATTCTTATGATAAACGATTGACTAAAAAGGAAATCAAAGATCTTAAAAATCAAAAAGGATTATTAAACCGGTATAATTTCGTGATCGATAACGACAGAATTTTTGTTAAAGATAATGCTTCCAAAATCCCAAATATGAATGTAGGAACAGAAATTTTAAAAATTAAAGATGTTCCTGTAAGCGATTTACTCGAAAAATACAGACCAATTGTAAACAGTGATGGCGACAATACGACTTTTCAAAAATATTCGATGGCGAGAAGATGGCCTTCTTTTTTTACGGCGGAATATGGAATTTTAGACAGTGTAAAAATTGATGCGAAGTATCAAAACGAAGTGAAAACCTTTTTCATTCATCGCGAAAAAATCACCAAAGAAGAAAAGAAAAAAACCGAGCAAGAAAATAAAAAACTCACCAAAAGCGAAACCGGAAAAACCAAAGATTATAATATTGTTACCAAAAGTTTCAACCGAGACTTACAATTCCCTACCAAAGATTCTACGATTGGTTACATGAAAATTAAAACTTTTTCAGGGACTTTTTCACGTAAATTTTACAAACAAAGTTTTGCAGTATTAAAAAAATCACCAGCCAAATACCTTATTATAGACGTTCGTGATAATCTTGGTGGTTCTTTATCCGAAATTAACAATCTATATTCTTACCTAAGTTCTGAAAAATTTAAATTCATTGATGATATTGAAGTAACTTCGCGTTCATCAATGTTTCATGCTAATTATTTCAACGATATTCCATCATTAATCAAACCATTTGCGGCAATGAGTTACCCACTTTATTTGGCCGGGACCGCTTTATCTGTAAAAAAAAAGAACGATAAATTTTATTTGAAAAACAATGGAATTTTCGCTCTAAAAAAGCCAAAGAAAAACCATTTCGATGGCAAAATTTATGTCATGATTAATGGGAGTAGCTTTTCGGCTTCATCTATTATTTCCTCAAAATTAAAAGGCGACAAAAGAGCATTTTTGGTAGGTGAAGAAACCGGTGGTGCCAATGACGGAACGGTTGCTGGAAGATATTCTACCGAAAAATTACCGCATTCGAAGCTGAAATTACCAATCGGCTTAATGCTTATTCAGCCGAATATAGAATTTACAGATACTAAAAAAGGCGTTCTTCCCGATTATGAAATCATTCCAAATCTACAGGAAATTTTACAGAAAAATGATATTCAATTAGAATGGATTATGGAGCAAATAAAAAATCAAGAAAAGACTGAGTAATTAACTTTCGGAAAGTTGTTTAACTGCATTGAGCGCTCTTGGAAAACTGTTACTAAAATAAGTAATATATTCGTCTTCAGTCCTTATTGTCACTATTAATTTTGTGCCTTGCTCAATCTCATATAAATCGTAATATTCGATAGCGTTTTCTGCGAATGTTTTTCCCTGTGAAATACCATCGAGTACTAATCCAAAATGCACAAAATGCATTGACTTAAAGGGAATTACTTTCTGCACCATTGCAAAAATCCCATGTAAGCCTGGTGACAAAAAACGAATATCATTACCTTCTTTAAGTTCTCCTTCATAATAGGAACCTGGAATAAAGATGGCAGTCCATTTGCGATAACTTTGATCATTCCAGAGAATATCCCATACTTTTTCTTTAGGAGCATTAATATCGATTGAAAATTCTAATTTTTTCATTACTGATTTTTATTTTTAAATTCTGGAATAAGATTTTAGAAATAATAAATGCGCTCTAAAACCCCTATAAATAAAAATTATTGCTTTCGCGAATAAAATTGCTAAAGATATTTGAGAACCTTATCAAAAATAAAACCAAAAAAAATCGAATTATTTCTAAACTTACAGTAACTAGTGAAAATTTAGGACGTGAAATTTTTCCTAAAACAAAAGAGGCCCTCAAATTGAGAGCCTCTTTTAAAATAATAGAAATCGATTAATTATAACGTTCAACGCCTAAAATTTCGATTTTCTTATCGCCATCTTCAAATGGCCAATTGATAATATCACCTACTTTATTTCCCACGATTGCTAAACCAATTGGTGATAAAATGGAATATTTTCCTTTTTTTATCTTTTCTCTATTTGTTTGTACAAATAAATATTTCTGTTCTTCATTGGTAGAAATATTTTTCACTCTTACTTCACAATTTACGGTGACTATACCTTCAGGTAATTCTTTTCTTAGAACCTGTTTGGCACCTTTTAATTGATCTAAAAGAATCTGTTCTTCCTGTTGAGATGTTCTTTTTCTCCTTAAATGGTCTTTAATTAAATCGTAAACTCCGGTGGTTAAAACTATATTTTCTGACATAATGCTTTATTTTAAAAATGAGTTGCGGAATACTTGAATAGGATTCAGAAAGGAAATGCAAGCACAAAAGTGGTGTTTGTATTTTTGTAAAAAAGTATTCGAAATTGATGAGTATTTAGTAAATGTAAACTACCCTGCCCCTGAATCTTGACAGGGTGAATTAGATGAACTCTTTAGAGTCTTTCAGAAAAATGTCATCATGCAAATAAGAAAAAACCAACCACTTTGCCTCAGAGAATAAATTCCCTGAAAAAAAATTGATAAGTGTTATTTTTGCATTCATAACTCACGAAGATAGGGCTAATAAACTACAATTCCAAAGCCTTAACCTTTGTTAACAACTTTAAATCACAATCCAACTTCAAAATATTTCTTTACAGATTTCATTTATCCTGATTAAAAACAATAATTTTGTTTAAAATTAAAAATATGTTTTCAAAATTAATTTTCAGTACACTGTTATTTTTCTCGGCATTTTTATTTGCTCAAAATTCGAAGTCAGAAAATACCGTTTTGATGGGCGGAAAACCAATTCACACCTATGCAAAATTACCGGCGGTGAATAAACAGGCACCAAAATTTTCTTTAGCGGGAGTCGATATGAAAGACCAAAACCTCGATTCTTACAAAGGGAAATACATGATTCTCAATATTTTTCCAAGTGTGGATACGGGCGTTTGTTCGGCTTCGGTGCGTCATTTTAATGAAGATGTGGCGAATCTTCCGAATGCGGTAGTTCTTTGTATTTCCAAAGATTTGCCTTTTGCGCAGAAAAGATTTTGTGGCGCAGAAGGAATTAAAAATGTGGTGATGCTCTCTGATTTTCGTTCAGATTTCGGGAAAACTTATGGCGTAGAAATCACAGATTCTGCGATGAAAGGACTTTTGAGCAGAGCAGTTGTGGTGATCGATCCTTCGGGAAAAATTATTTATGAAGAACAGGTGAGCGATATTTCCCACGAACCCAATTACGAAGCCGCAATGAAAGCGGTGAAAATGTAGGTTTTGATGTTTAATAATGTTAAAAAAACCTCCAACGATTATTAATTGTTGGAGGTTTTATATTATTATAAATCAATCTTTGGGTCTGATAATTTTTGATTTTGGAGGAGCTAATCTCTTTTTTGTGGTGATAACAATTGCTCCATTCTGTCCTTTAGAACCAAATAATGCCGTTGCTGAAAGACCTTTTAAAACTTCGATTTTCTCAATAGCGTTCGTATCTATTTTTTTAAACGTATAGTCATCAATCAGTTTACCATCTAAAATATAAAGTGGCGGATCATTTTCTTTAATAGATTGTACTCCACCGAGACGTATTATTACCGGCTTTTTTAAAGTATCATTTTTAATTACTGAATTGCTTGAAACTTCTCCTCTAATTTGTTTAGCGATAACGGTGTCTTTTTTTAGATCAAGTTGTTGAGCATTAATTTCAACAAAACCAACTGATGTTAATACAAAACCAACCGCAAATTTTGAAAAGAGCGAATTAATAAAAGAATGACTTAGATTTCTATTGAGCTGATTAGAATTAATATTTGCACAAATATTCGAATTATCATCCAGACTTTCAATAATTTCTAAATCAGATAGCTTTGAAAAATCCCTTACCGTTTTACTACAAATTTGGCAAAATCTACCTTTTTCATTGGGTGTCATCGAATCCCAATTTTCATGACAAGGTTTTGGAATAGTGAGTTTCATCTTTTGTAAATCTTGTTTAAAAGTAATAAAATTATTTGGAAATATTCTTTAAATTTTCTTCCGGGACTTGGAAATTTTGGAGGATACGGATAATCGTTATTTTCGTATCCTTTTTATGAAAAACCAAGGTGTTGTGTTTTGTAATCAATGCCTTCTGAAATTCAGTTTTTTGGAAGTCTTGATAAACTACTCTTCCAGAAATAATATTTTCTATAATCGCATCAAATTTATCCCGAAAATCAGCCAAAACAATTGCGTTCCATCTGTTTTCTATATATTCTTCAATTGAAATAATCTCAATTTCCGCCAAGTGCGTAATCTCAATTTCCATTGCCTCTTCTTTCCTTTAAGAAATCGTTGTAGGAAGAAGTTTTCCCTTCCAACATTTGTTTTTTTCCTTCCTTTACCAATTGTGCGGTTTCAAATTCATATTGTTCATAAGGATTAAGAACTCTTGCAATATCCAAAACTTCATTAGGAGTAAATCTTTTCTCCTTCAGTTTCTTAAAAAAAGTAGGTTTTTTAATCCCCGATTTCTCAATGATATACGACATTTTGAAAGGCGAATCTTTCAGAATCTGATCAATATTATTCTGAATTTCGATGTATTTTTCTATTTCTGCTATCATTTTATGGTTGTTTTTGGTATCAATATCTTATACAAATGTAAGAAAATTTTGATATTGAATGTAAATTACAAATAACATTTTTACTTTTTTTATGGGATTATGGGAAACCTTTTTTCTAATTGGTTGTGGTTGTTTATATTTGGAAATTAATACCACAAATTCATGAGTATAAACCTTAATGATATTCTCAAGTTGCAAGACATATCCAATGTTAAAATAAGATTTAATATAAACAATAGTCAAGAATTTGATCCAATAAAACATTTTAAAGAAGACAAAAATGCTTTATTTAAAGGAAATTTTCATAATTATAATAAAAAAGCATTTAAAGTAGGAAATTTAGTAATTGGCTTTGCAAGAATTTCAAAAGACAAATGGCTACTTTTTGATGTTAGTAAAATAACGAAAGATCTTAACATCTACAATAATGTAGGATATGAATACGAAACGGTTAAAGAATATCAAAAATATTTTGGCAGATTAATAATTGAATTTAAGAATATAGCTACCCAGTTAATTCGAAATGCAAACAGCGTAATTAATGATTGTAAAATACACCAATTATTGGAAGATACTTTTGATGATGATCTGTTCCCAGGATATGAAAATGTAAATATTACTTGGACAAATTTAAAAAGAGTAATTAACAAAAGTAGTTGGAAAACTGCTTTAGAAAACCAAAAAGGAGTGTATCTAATTACTGATAAAAAAAATGGAAAAATGTATGTTGGATCTGCTTATGGTAACGAAATGATATTTGGAAGGTGGCAAAATTATATTAAAAATGGACATGGAAACAATAAAGAACTAAAATCACTTCCATACGAATATATAAAAGAAAATTTTCAATTTTCAATATTAGAAATATACAAATCAACTATTGATGATAATCTAATTATAAAAAGGGAAATGTGGTGGCAAGAAACTCTTCAAACAAGAAATTTCGGGTATAATTATAAAAGAACTATTCCCGAACTTGCAGATTTGTAATTCCGTGCGGAAATAATAAAAATAATAAAACAAACTCTCATCAACAATATTCGGCAACGTCACTTTCAAATTCGGCTCCACTTCCATCGCTCGTTTGATGGCGAAAATTGCGCCTTCATTTCTTGCCCAACTTATTCGGGAAATACCACGCCGCAGAATTCCCCTCCTTTGGAGGGGTGGCAAAAATTCAAAGAATTTTTGACGGGGTGGTCAATACGTGCAATAAAAATCTTAATTTAATTTGAAATAAAAAACCAATGCCGGAAAAAAAAATACTCACCCAAATTGAGGGAATCATTATTTACCGGAATTTCGTTAAAAATCTTCCGTACAACCCGCATCTTATTCCTTTAACAAGACAAAAAAGAAAACTGGGCATTCTCTCAGAAGTCTTATTTTGGAAACAGGTAAGAAACAACAATTTTCATCAAATTGATTTTGACCGACAACGAATTATTGGAAATTACATCGTCGATTTTTATGTAAAAACTTTGGGTGTAGTCGTTGAAATTGATGGTACAAGTCATGATGACAAACAAGAGTATGATCTGAAAAGAACCACTTTTCTGGAAAATTTGGGTCTAAAAGTTTTTAGAATTACAGATTGGGATGTGAAGCACAATTTAACTGCCGCCATGAAAGATCTGGAACATTTTATTATTGATCATTACAGCAGCTAAATAAAAACTCTCCTCTTTCGGACCAAAGGGAGAAGACGGGGCGGTTTATTCAATAATATTTTCAATTACCTTCTTATAAACCACCCCGTCAAAAATTCTTACGAATTTTCGCCACCCCCTCCAAAGGAGGGGAATTTTTAAAACAAACTCTCATCCACCAAATTCGGCAAAGTAACTTTCAAGTTCGGCTCCACTTCCATCGCTCGTTTGATGGCGAAAATAGCGCCTTCATTTCTTGCCCAGCTTCTTCGGGAAATTCCGTTGTTCACGTCCCAGAAAAGCATCGATTTTAATCTTCTTTCGGCATCTTCGCTTCCATCGAGCAACATCCCGAAACCGCCATTAATCACTTCGCCCCAACCAACGCCGCCGCCATTGTGAATACTCACCCAAGTTGCGCCTCGGAAACTGTCGCCAATCACGTTCTGAATCGCCATATCTGCTGTAAATCTGGAACCATCATAAATATTGGAAGTCTCGCGATAGGGCGAATCCGTTCCCGAAACATCGTGATGATCGCGACCCAAAACAACCGCCCCGATTTCTCCGTTTTTTATCGCATTATTGAAGGCTTCCGCGATTTTCATTCGTCCTTCGGCATCGGCGTACAAAATTCTCGCTTGCGAACCTACGACCAAATTATTTTCCTGCGCACCTTTAATCCAAGTGATATTATCCTGCATTTGCTGTTGAATTTCAGACGGTGAATTTTTCTTCATTTCTTCTAAAACCTGACAAGCAATTTCGTCGGTTTTGGCTAAATCTTCGGGTTTTCCGCTGGTGCAAACCCAACGAAACGGCCCGAAACCATAATCGAAACACATCGGTCCCATAATATCCTGAACGTAACTCGGGTAACGGAAATCGATACCGTTTTCCGCCATAATGTCGGCGCCGGCTCTACCCGCTTCCAATAAAAAAGCATTTCCATAATCGAAGAAATACGTTCCTTTTTTGGTGTGTTTATTAATTGCGGAAGCGTGTCTTCGCAATGTTTCCTGAACTTTTTCTTTGAATAATTCAGGATTTCCAGCCATCATTTTATTGGATTCTTCAAACGAAATCCCGACCGGATAATAACCTCCCGCCCAAGGATTATGCAGCGAAGTTTGATCGGAACCAATATCTATTTTTAAATTTTCTTCATCGAATTTTTCCCAAACTTCCACGATATTTCCGAGGTAAGCCAAAGAAACGGTTTCTTTATTTTCCTTTGCTTTTCGAACTCTGGAAACCAATTCATCTAAATTTTCATGAATTTCGTCAATCCATTTTTGTTCGTGACGAATTTTGGTGATTTTAGGATTTACTTCCGCACAAACCGTGATGCAACCTGCAATATTTCCTGCTTTTGGTTGTGCGCCGCTCATTCCGCCCAAACCAGATGTTACAAATAATCCGCCTTTCGGATCTTTATTTATTTTTCTGAAAGCATTGAGAACCGTAATCGTAGTTCCGTGCACAATTCCCTGCGGACCGATGTACATATAACTTCCCGCCGTCATTTGTCCGTATTGCGAAACGCCCAAAGCATTAAATTTCTCCCAATCATCGGGTTTTGAATAATTCGGAATCATCATTCCGTTGGTTACGACCACTCTTGGAGCGTCTTTATGCGACGGAAAAAGTCCCATCGGATGACCGGAATACATCGTTAAAGTCTGTTCGTTGGTCATTTCCGACAAATATTTCATCGTCAAAAGATATTGCGCCCAATTTTGGAAAACCGCTCCGTTTCCACCGTAAGTAATGAGTTCGTGCGGATGTTGCGCAACCGCATAATCCAAATTATTTTGAATCATCAACATAATGGATTTCGCCTGTTCCGATTTTCCGGGATATTCCGCAATATCTCTTGCTTTCATCTCGTAATCCGGACGAAAACGATACATATAAATTCTTCCAAAATCTTCTAATTCTTTCTTAAATTCCGGCAGCAATTCTGCATGAAATTTCGGTTCGAAATAACGCAAAGCATTTTTCAGAGCGAGTTTTTTCTCTTCGTCAGAAAGAATTTCTTTCCGTTTCGGAGCGTGATTGATTTCGGTTTTGTATGGTTTTGATTGAGGAAGTTTGTTGGGAATTCCCTGTTGTATTTGTTGTTGGAAAGTCATTATTTTATTATTCAATAGTTAAATTTTCAAAACTTATTTCATTTGGTTTTATACTTTTATCATTTGGAAAAATTACATAATTATAAGTGAATTTATAATTCGTTATTTTTTCTAAACTATCTTTTTTTAATGTTAGCTTGTCATTTTTCAAATCGTAATTCCCTAAAAAATTATCCGATCCATGATTCCAAAACATTGATATTTTAAAAGTATTATTTTTATACAAAATCAATTTTCCTTTGCTATTATTAAGATTTGAAATAAGATATACTTCTTTATTTCCCATATAATAATTGGTAGAAAAGTGAATTATAAATATAAAAAACAATCCTAAAACAACTCGATTTGTTGTTTTAAAATTTCCTTTTTTCTTTTTTAAATTATAAAAATCTGCACTGTAAAGTATTGCTAAATTTATTAAAATCAATATTATTAAAAATGGGATAATAAAAATATCATAAACCATTGAAGAATAATCACCGTATTCTTTTGTTAAAAATAAAATCAAAATTGAAAATAAAACCAAAGTAAAATATTTTAAAATGTTTTGTAAGAACTTAACTTTCATAAAACTTATTTGCCTTTTAATTATTTTTTTTTGATTTTCTAAGCCTTATTAATTTAGGTATCATCGCATCTTATTGAAAGTAATTCTATACAAAGTTCAGCGTTTAAAATTCAAAGTTTTAAAGATATTCAAATTGAAAAATATAAAGCAAAAAAAATTCACCATTCACTCTACTTGGCTATCGGGAATACTTTATACTTGGCTCTTACTTTTTTCCTGACAAAGTTCTATTAAAATTCCGTTGGTGGATTTTGGATGTAGGAAAACGATGAGTTTATTATCAGCTCCATCTTTGGGTTCTTCAGAAATAAAAAGAAATCCCTCACCTTTTAATCGTTCAATTTCGGTATAAATATTTTCGACTCCAAAAGCAATATGGTGAATTCCTTCGCCTCGCTTATCGAGGAATTTTGCGATGGGACTTTCGGGATTAGTGGCTTCCAGCAGTTCAATTTTGCTTTCTCCTAATTCATAGAATGAAGTGGTAACGCCTTCCCTTTCTACAGATTCCTGTTTGTAGTTTTCTTTGCCTAATAATTTGGCGAATAATTCGTCTGAGTTTCCTAAAGATTTTACGGCAATACCGAGGTGTTCTATTTTCATGGATGATAAATCATAAATGACAGTTGATCATTGAAAAGTATTTCTAAATTTTCTAAAAAAAAATCTTCGAACTTCCCTTTTCTCACTCCCGTCTTATTTCAAACAAAAGTAGTAAATTTGCGCCATGAACGAAAGCAACAGACAAAGAAAAGTCGCCCAAATTATACAGGAAGATTTTGCAGAGTTTTTCCGCAAACAGGCTTCAGAGAGCAAACAATCCTTTTTAATCTCCGTTTCTGATGTGAAAGTAACGGCAGATTTAAGTATTGCGAAAATTTACTTAAGTATTTTCCCGCCAGAATTTCGTAAAGATATTATGAAAGAAATCCTTATTAATAAAGCCCAATACCGAAATTTTATCGGCCAGAAAATGGGAAAACAAGTTCGGATTATTCCTGAATTGAATTTTTATCTGGACACTACTTTGGATGACGTAGAAAAAATTGAAAAAGAATTAAGAGGCGAAGGCGATAATCCAATCCTTTAATCTGTTTTAAATCGTTATTTTCTTTTGAAAAACACCTCATTTTATATTGCTACCCGCTATCTTCTGGCAAAAAAAGGAAGTACTGCCGTCACTTTTATTACGTGGTTGGCTGCTTTGGCAATGTTGGTTGCGGTGGCAGCGATGTTTATTATCATCTCCGTTTTCTCAGGTTTAGAGGATATCAATCAGGATATGATTGCGAATTTGCACGCCGATATTACCGTTAAAAGTAATAAAGGAAAAGTGCTGCCAAATATCGACAAAGCAACAAAAATCATTGGTCAAAATAAGGGCATTGCCCATTTCTCGAAAGTAATTGAAGAGAAAGCTTATATTCGTTTTCGGGAAAATGGTGATATTGCAAATTTGCGTGGAGTAGATTCTGCCTATATTTTTGTAAACCCCATCAACCAAAATATTCTCTACGGTACATATCCGAGTTTTAAATATTCGAATGAGGTGTTGATGGAAAACAAACTCGATAACCGCCTCGCAATTCCCGTTGGTGAAGGAGCGGATTATGCCACGATTCTGATGCCGAAACCGGGGTCGGGAATGATCAGTAAGGAAGAAGATATTTTCACCAAAAGAGATATTTTCGTTTCGGGCGTTTTCCCAGGTAACGACCAACTCGACAATACGATTATTTCACCAATTGAACTCGCGCAGGAACTTCTGAACTTACCAAAAAACTCCGCTTATCAGATTGTGATTAAGTTGAAGGATGCAGACAAAGCGGATGAAGTTAAAGCTGAACTTTCAAAATTATTGGGAAGTGATTACGATTTGAAAACCAAGAAAGAGGAAAATGCAGCTTTCTGGAAAATGATTAATACCGAAAAACTGTTTATCTACTTAATTTTCGCTCTCGTAATTTTCATTACCACTTTTAATTTGGCAGGAGCTATTATTATTTTACAACTCGATAAAAAAGAGCAGGCAAAATCTCTCATTTCTTTAGGAATGAATTTCAAATCCCTGCGAAATATCTATTTCTATACGGGACTTTTAATTGTATTTTTTGGGATTATCTGCGGATTGATTTTAGGAACCATTATTTGTTATGTACAAATTAACACTGGTTTCTTCAAAGCTGGTTCTAATACCGACCTCCCTTTTCCTGTTCGAATCAATATCAGTAATTATTTTATTGTAAGTGCCACTGCCGGAGTCTTTGGAACCGTCGTTGCATGGCTTTTCTCAAAGGTCAATAAAAGACATTTTAAAGCGAATTAAATTTTGCGTTAGTATTTTAATTAACTTTACATCTTCTATAAAAAATTACGAACTAATACATTTAAGTGTTTTTAGTCCTTTAATAAAAGTATTTCGCCTTTTTTAAATTTTACTTAAAATTATTACATCATAATGAAAACACTATTTACTTTTTTACTTTCATTAGGAATGGCAATCACTTCGCTTGCGCAGATTCCTACTGGATATTACGATGGAACCAATGGATTAACAGGTTATGCGTTAAAAACAAAATTAAGCACCATCATTTCTAATGGTGCGAAAGACTTAGGATATGGAAGTGGCACTGGTGGTTTGTGGGAAACCTATTTTACTTCGGATCGTGATTATTACTATGAAAATAACGGAACCTTGCTCGATATGTACTCTGAAAGACCAAATGGCCCAGACGCTTATGAATATAAATTAGGACAAGTATCTGCAGGTGGAAACCAATGTGGCAACGGATTAAACCACGAAAACTCTTGCTATAACAGAGAGCATAGTTTACCAAAATCTTTTTTTGGTGGACAAACCGCTGTACCAATGGCGAATGATGCCCATTTTGTGATTCCCACTGATTATTATGTAAACAGCATGCGCGGGAATTTTCCGTACGGAGAAACCGGTACGCCAACCTGGACATCAACCAACGGAACCAAAATTGGAACCTCAAGTTTCCCAGGATATAACGGAACGATTTTCGAACCGATTGATGAATTTAAAGGAGATTTTGCCAGAATGCATCTCTATTTTATTACCCGGTATGAAGATCGGTTAATGAGTTTTGCGCAATATTATCCCGATTCTAATCCAATTGACGGATCTAGTGACAGAGGTTACAAGCAATGGTATATTAATTTACTATTAAAATGGGCGGCGCAAGATCCTGTTTCTCAAAAAGAGATTGATAGAAACAACGCAGTTTATGCAAGACAGAAAAATAGAAATCCTTTTATCGATCATCCGGAATGGGTGAATATGATTTGGACTTCTACCCTTTCTGCCACTGATATTGCTGCATTAAAAAAAACAATTTCAATTTACCCAAATCCTGTAAGAAACGGACAATTGCATCTTTCTGGTTATGGATTAAATGAGGTTTCTACCGTTCAGATTTATAGTATTGATGGAAGATTGATTCAAACCGTTGATCAAAATTTTAAAAACTCAAACACGATTATTCTGAAAAATCAAACCAAAGGCGTTTATATTTTGAAAACAAATCAACAGTCTACAAAATTTATTGTTGATTAATTTTTCTAAACTTGTCCTGTCCTAAATATTAAAAACCGATGTTTCCCATCGGTTTTTTTGTTGTTTTCCAATGAAGTATTTTGGAACTTTTGATAACTAAAATTTCTATTTTATTAAAAATAACATTTTTTTTCGCTCTAAAAAACCGAATAACACAATAC
>NZ_JBAVFG010000156.1:0-8667 GCF_049588135.1 Kaistella sp.
AAATACACCACTTCCTTTTTTAGAAAATTTAAATACAGGAAATTCTAGTACAAAAAAAGCTCATTTAACAGAATTTAATCCCAATAACCTCAATGAAGAGCAATGGATGAATTTAGGATTCTCTAAGCGGCAAGTCGCAACGATTCTTAAATATAAATCAGTAGTTGGCGGAAATTTTACTTCAAAAGAACAGCTCAAGAAATGCTATGCCATTTCCGAAGAAAAATATACAGAACTCGAACCCTATTTGATGCTTTCTGACAATGTAAAAAAGTCTAATTTATCACAAAATTACGGCAGTTATTATAAACCAAGAACAACTTCTTATCATTACACCACCTCTTCTAATAAAGGCTTGTCTATTCCTGGGAAATTTAATCCAGATTCTTATAACACCAATGATTTCATCAATTTAGGTTTTACAGAAAAGCAAGCAAATTCTATTTTGAAATACAAAAATTATCTAGGTGGAAGTTTTATCAGTAAAGAAAAATTTAAAGAATGCTATATTATCAGTGAAGAAAATTACAGAAAACTAGCTCCTTATTTACTTCTTCCAGAAAGAATTTCCGAAAATAGGTTTGATAAAAAACAGCTTCCCAACTATACTATATCTTCTGAAAAGCCAGCGATTACTTATTCGAATTTTGATCCTAACACCACTAATCTTGAAGGTTGGAGAAATCTTGGATTTTCTGAAAAGCAAGCATACGTCATCATTAATTACAGAGACAAGAACCTGAAAGGTGGCTTTAAATCTTTAGAAGATATTGCCCGATGTTTTGTAATTTCAGCAGAAAAATTTGAACAAATAAAACCGTTTATCATTTTAAATTCTGAAAATACAAGTAGCAAAAATTCAGACCATCAACCTCTTAGTTCAAACAACTCGCAAAACCAACAACCTTCCAAAACCATCAATAACGCAGAAACAAAAACAGATTTCAAGAAAACAGATTTGAATGAAATAACTTTCAAACATTTAATAGAGTTTGGTTTTGATGAAAAAAGCGCAGGAATGATTATTGGTTTTCGAAAAAAATTAGGTGGTTTTGTGAACAAACAACAAATTATCGACACTTATGATATTGATAAAGATCTGGCACAAAAACTTGTGGCAATTGCAAATCTCGATGACTCCAAAGTTGCGAAATATACTTTGGTAGATGCGCCCGAAGAATGGCTAAAAAATCATCCCTATTTTAAATATTCTGCCGACAAAATTATTTATTACCGAATTTCGTATCCTGATGAAAAGAAAATCTGGAAATTCATTAAAGTAAAACCCGAATACGAAACTCGAATGAAAATGTATTTGAAATAGTTGTAAAAAAATCTCCTCAAAAAAATAATTTCGAGGAGATTTTAATTGAAAGATTTGGCGGGAATTTATTTTTTAATAAACTTCAAAGTTTGATCATCGAGTTTCAAAATATAAATTCCAGAATTCAAATTTTGAACATTCACTGAGTTTTTATTTTTAAACGGAACGTTTTCTTGCTGAATAAATTTCCCCGTAATATCGAAAATAGTAGATTTCTGAACTTTTTCTAATTGTTTTCCTTTGACATATAAAGTATTTCCTATCACAGGATTCGGGTAAATTGACCAATTATTTTCAGTAGAAATATTGAGGTCAGAGGCTGCCAGAACCCCCAAGTTTTCGCAATAATCTACAGGATAACTTTGCCATTCCGAAATTGAAAAATTTTTGGTAGGATTCGTAACTGAAGGCAATCGGTAAAGAGAAACATTTCCTAAAGTGGCTGAATTATTAGCTCCATAAGTTCCCATCGCATCGATCGTGGTAGTGAGGTATTTCAATTCCAAATAATTACTTCCATTGAAAGTCATTTGTGGAGCTGCGGTAACTAATTTTGCTTGCTCATTAGTAATGCATGATAAATTGGCTCTGGGATTTAGGACGACAAACGTTTCGTTATGCCCTATTGTTCCTTCCATTTCATAAGGAGCTGGGGAATAATAATTCGTTCCGCTATAAAATTGAATATTCAATCGGTAATTATTCAGATTAATGGTATGCCCGGTTTTATTGGTGATTTCATAAGCTTTATTATTATCAGTTCCATTGATGAATTTTGTAATCATTAAATCTTTTGCAAAAACATCAGAATCCAAAGTTGTTACAGAAATCAAGTTGCTTTCTGCCGATTCCATATAATTATCGCTATAGGCTTTTACCGTAAAATTGTAAGGCGTAGAAGGTAAAAGATGATCAACACTCAATGAGTTTGATTTTGTATAACCTACATAAATTCCATTTTGGTAAATTTTATACCCCAAAACATTTCCATCTGAAGATGCATTCCAATTCAAAGTTACAAAATAGGCACTTGTTTGTTGGGCATTCAAGTTTACGGGCACTTGTGGAGCGGTTACAGATCGAGTTTGATTCCAAATTAAATTTACCCATTCCGGATGATCAATGAACGGATTTCTATTTTTTTGAAGACCATAAACTGCATTGTTTCTGGCAATTTCGGAAGCAGAAACGGGATCTTGGTTGTGCCATTTCAGAAGCATTGCGACATACCAATCTTCGTATGCTTTTTCTTCTGAACCATCCAAAGGACAAACATCATTTGCCTGAGTAGTTCCTTTAAAAAAATTAAAAGTATTGAGCTTTCCTTCATATCTCATTACAAAATAAAGCAATGATCTTGCAATATCTCCTTTGAATTCATTTCGTGGTTCATACACTCTTCCTGTATAAGCCGAATTCGCTGTTCCGTTCGGGCTAATTTTAGAACCATTCGTAAAAGTATAAAAAGGATTAACCCCAGTTTTTGCCTCTCCGTAAGGATAATTGCTTCTCAATTGATTAATTCTTGCATCTGCCGGAATAATATAAAATAGATCAGAATACATCGGATAATTGCTATTGTAAGTACTTTGCGGCATTTGATGCTCCCGATTCCAACCCAATCCTTCTGCATTTGCAGATGAAATAAGATTTTCTGAGGTATAATGATAAGCGGTTGTCCCCGTTGGGTTATTGGAGTATAAATCCAATAAAATAGTGGTGTTGCTTGCATTGTAATCGTAGAACTTATCAATATCAGTTAAGTTGCAATACGTTTTCAGATCATCATAATTCCAATTGATATTTTTAGATACAATATCATGAAGTTTTGATTTTAATGCGTAACCGCTAAGCCCAGAAGTCCCGTCGTAATATCCTGAAGGAGCCTGAGAAAATCCGAAAATCGGAATTAAAAAAGATAAAAATAAAATTCTTTTCATTGTTAAAATTTTGGAATGCTAAATTAATAAAATAACTGATGTTTGAAATGAAAATACCATTAATTTTAAATGAGCCATTTTTTTTAACTGCAAAAGGCACAAAAACTTTATTCTAAAAAAATCAAATTCTTGTATTCAAAGCCAATAATTCGGAACAAATACTCCCAAATCTGCCCAAAATTCACTACTTTTGTGCTTGCTTAATTTTAAAATTAAAAATCAAATATAATGGCAGAAAAATCAAAAATCGTCTACACTTGGACAGACGAGGCGCCGATGTTGGCAACTCATTCTTTTTTACCTGTTGTACAAGCGTTTACCAAAACTGCAGATATCGAGATTGTACCAAAAGACATTTCACTATCCGGAAGAATCCTAGCTAATTTCCCGGAATATCTGAAAGACGATCAAAAAGTAGAAGATGCTTTGGCTGAATTAGGTCAATTGGCAACTACTCCAGAAGCAAACATTATTAAACTTCCGAATATTTCAGCGTCAGTTCCTCAGTTGGATGAAGCGATTGCCGAATTACAAAAACACGGTTTTGCTTTACCAAATTATCCTGCTGAACCGAAAAATGCAGATGAGGAAGCCATTAAAAACAAATACGCTAAAGTTCTTGGTAGCGCTGTAAACCCTGTTCTTAGAGAAGGAAACTCAGACCGTAGAGCACCGAAAGCGGTTAAGAATTACGCAAAAGCAAATCCTCACAAAATGGGCGCTTGGTCAGCAGATTCTAAAACTACCGTAGCGAATATGAAAAGTGGAGATTTTTATGGTACTGAAAAATCGGTAACGATAGAGAACGACACTCAATATAAAATTGAATTCTTTGGAAATGATGGTTCTGTGAAAGAATTAAAAGGATTGTCTCCTTTGAAAGCTGGGGAAATTATCGATTCTTCTGTAATGAGTCTTTCTTCTTTGAAAGCTTTTGTGGCAGAAGCAATGGCAGAAGCGAAATTAGCAAATGTTCTACTTTCTGGACATTTGAAAGCGACGATGATGAAGATTTCTGACCCAATTATTTTTGGAGCGATCGTAGAAACTTATTTCAAAGATGTTTTCGAAAAATACAAAGATACTTTCAAGCAATTAGATATAAATCCAAACTTCGGATTAGCAACTCTTTTTGAAAAAATTTCAGGCAACGAGAAAGAAGCAGAAATTAAAGCGGATATCGCACAAACGATTGAAAATGGACCAAGAATCGCGATGGTTAATTCTGACAAAGGAATTACCAACTTCCACGTTTCTTCCGACATTATTGTAGATGCTTCTATGGCCGCTTTAATTAGAGGTGGCGGTAAAATGTGGAACAAAGAAGGAAACGAAGAAGATACGGTTGCCATGATCCCGGACAGATGTTACGCAGGATTTTATCAAGCAGCGATTGATGATATGAAGAAGCATGGCGCACTTGATCCTAGAACAATGGGTTCTGTTCCCAATGTTGGATTAATGGCGCAGAAAGCCGAAGAATACGGTTCTCATGATAAAACTTTCCAATTATCTGCAGATGGAACTGTAAAAGTTTCTGATGCTAACGGAAATATATACATGGAACAACCAGTTCAAACAGGAGATGTTTTCAGAATGTGTCAGGTGAAAGATGCACCGATTCAGGATTGGGTGAAATTAGCGGTGAACAGAGCAAGATTATCTGATACACCAGCAGTTTTCTGGTTAGATAACCAAAGAGCGCATGACCGTGAAATGATTAAGAAAGTTGAGAAATATCTGAAAGATTACGACACAACTGGTCTTGATATCCGAATTTTGAATATCGAAGATGCGATGACTTTCACTTTAGAAAGAATCAGAAAAGGTTTAGATACCATTTCCGTTTCTGGTAATGTGTTGAGAGATTATTTAACAGACCTCTTCCCTATTTTAGAATTAGGAACTTCTGCGAAAATGCTTTCTATCGTTCCGTTAATGAATGGCGGTGGATTATTCGAAACAGGAGCAGGAGGTTCTGCACCGAAACACATCCAGCAATTTATTCACGAAGGTTATTTGCGTTGGGATTCTTTAGGAGAATTTATGGCATTACAGGCGAGTTTAGAACATTTGGCTCAAACTCAAAATAATGATAAAGCACAGATTCTAGCAGATGCTTTAGATGTTGCAAATGAGAAATTTTTGGCTAATGATAAATCACCTTCAAGAAAAGTGGGTTCTATCGACAACAGAGGTTCGCACTTCTATTTGGCAATGTATTGGGCAGAAGCACTAGCCACACAAACCAAGAATGCCGAAATGGCTGAAACCTTCAAACCAATTGCGAAAGCGATGGAAGAAAATGAAGCAAAAATAAATTCCGAATTAATTGGTGCACAAGGAAAACCTCAGGATATTGGTGGATATTACTTCCCAAACTCAGAGAAAACTTATGCTGCAATGAGACCTTCAACAACTTTGAATACTATTATTGATGGAATTTAATTAGATTATTAAAATCTATTTTTTTTAATAAATTTAAACACTCCTCGATTTGGGGAGTGTTTTGTTTTGTATTCCAGTTAGATAGCATGAAAATAATTTTCGCTAAATTTGCTTGTACCAAAAAAACATACCATGAAAAAACTAATGATTGCGACCTCAGTTCTGCTGCTTGTCGCCTGTTCCAAAGAAGAAAAGGTCAAGACCGAGAAAACTGGCAGTTTGTCAGATCTTGTTTCATCCGCAAAAAGCTACAGCAAGGTGAGCAGCTCCATGCAAGATGTTACAAAAAATATTGAGAACTTAAAGAATATCCCGCCACTTACCAATGAAGAATTGAAAGCCGTTTTACCCGACCAATTATTAGGTTTAAAAAGGAAAGAACTTTCAGTTGGTGACAACGCCATGATGAATTTATCAACTGCCGAAGCGAAATATACAGATGACAACAATAAAAAAATTAAAGTTGAAATCATCGATGGTGCCGGCGAAACCGGAAGTGCAATGGTTTCTATAATGATGTTGGGAATGAACGTGAATCAAGAAAAAATTACGGAAACTGGTTTCGAAAAAAGCACTGAAATTAATGGTGCAAAATCCATTATTTCAGAAGATAAAAAAAGTGAAAAAATTAGTTCAAAAATTCAGACTGTCCTAAAAAACCGATATCTACTAACTTTAAATGCAGATGGATTTTCTTATGATGAACTTTCAAAAGCCATTGGAGAACTCAATACTTCTGCTTTAAAATAGAAAGCATTTTTATAAAAATCAAAACTTCCTGAATCGTTCGGGAAGTTTTGTTTTCATAGAGTCCTTTAAATTTTGAATAATTTGTAAACTATTTTAGATTCGCGGTAATCTGTGTAATCTGAGAAATATATTTCCCATATAATCTTTTAAACCACCATGTTCCTATAAAATAAAGCAATAGCAAAGTGAAGATGCAAAGTCCCAAAAACGTCACAATAAATTCGGCACCTCCAATATTTTTTAGATTAGGGATAAATTCAAACATCAGCAACATTTCAGCAACCACAAACGGTACAAATGAAATGTAAAATGATAAATAATACTGCTCATTTAATTTGAATTGATAACTTAAATCTCTCAAATTTTCTACGGTATTAAAATCTACAGTTGTTAGGTTTTGATATAAATTAAAAAACTTAAAAAAATAGAAACTCGTTACCAACATTTGCGCTGAAACCAAAGTGATCACATAGACTTTGAACCTAAAAATGTGCATATCCTTCAACACAAAAAAGAGTATGATTAAAAGAAACATAACCACAGTCCACCAAAATTCCTGACGCATATTTTTGCGGATCTTTTCCAATGGCAAATGAATTTCCTTTTGCTTTTCCAATGAAATTTTTGGAGTTTCCGAAACGTCTTCTTTATCCCAAATATTTTTTAATTGATCTAATTCCATTATGTTGAATTTAAATAAGTTGTTTTAGTTTTTCCTTTGCACGATTGAGTTTTACCCTTGCATTAACTTCTGAAATCCCCATATTTTCTGCGATTTCCTTTCCTGAATAACCCTGTAAATAATAGAAAATTAATGCTTTGTCGATTTCATTCAATTGCTGAATTGCTTTATACATTTTCGCCAGTTTCTTTTCCTGATCATCATCATAATCATCAGCAACAATTTTAAAATTTTCTACTTCATCATTTTTAATGAAACTTCGCTTCTTTTCCGATTTTAAAAATATAATTGCGGTATTTAAAGCTACGCGATATAACCAAGTTGAAAACTGACTTTTACCTTCAAAAGTTGGATAGGCTTTCCACACCTGAAAAGTAATTTCCTGGAATAAATCTTTTTGATCATCGTAATTATCCATGTACATTTTAGAAATCTTGAAAATCACGCCTTTGTGCTTTTCAATTTGTTCTAAAAATTCTTTTTCTAATGAAGACATATTCTGGTTTTCTGAGAAGTTAGTACCTAAAATAAATATTTGTTACAATTTTTCGTAAAAAAGAGATATCCTGCAACGGTTTACTTCAGATTCGGCAAAGCAAATTCTTAGATTAGAAAATAATTAAAAAAAATTACTTCGCACCGCCACTCTCTTTTTCGACATTCGTTTTGGTATTCTCTTTTACTTTTTGATTTCCGAATCTTTAAACTAATGAGAAAGAAACTCCGTACCAATCGAATGTTCCGATGTTTCGGAAAGTTCCAATCGGTGCAAATGTAGTGCTGTCAAAAGAGGGTTTCATGAAGAAGTTATTTAATCTTACGGTTGCTTCCATTTGCAGAGCTGGGAATATTTTGGTCGCAGAAAATGTATGAAAAACATTCATATTTTTTATAATCTAAGAATAATTTTTGCGCCTCTTGATAATTGCCTAATTCTAATTTTAACAAACCAATATTAAAATTGACAATATTATAGATGTCTTGGTTGTTTTTGGAAAAATCTCGTGCTAATAGATAATTTTCTAAAGATTTCGAATAATCTGATGTGAAATAAAAATGATTTCCTTTCAATAAATAACCTTGTGCAATATTATCAAAATTCTGACTCTTTTTCGAAATTACGATCATGCTGTCCAAATAGGAAGGATCAGATTTGCATCGATATAGAAATTGAAAACCGTCTGCAATCTTGGTTTCATTATTTTCCTTTTTTCCTTTCAAAAGAATACAGTTTGCATATAATGTTGCTTTTTGTGAATCGCTTTTTATAATTTTATAAAATGCCGTTTCTAAAAATTCGAAGCTTTTGCCCTTCAAAGAATCTGGAGCCAGAAAAGCTTTTATACTTTGAGAAAAGTACAAGTTTAAAGAAAAACCGAATAGAAAAAACACAATAATTTTCTTCATTATTTTTACGCAATAATTTTATTTTGTCCAAGCAATTCTAGATTTGATTTCTGCTGTAACAGATTGATTAATCCACATCAGAACAAATTGAATTTACATTTTAGGAATGTTGTAAA
>NZ_JBAVFG010000157.1:0-2356 GCF_049588135.1 Kaistella sp.
GTATAAATTATTGTACAGAGGATTCCGCTTATTTTGATTTTCTACTCACAAACCTATGTAACGAAATACAAAATTCATAGTATTTACTTTATAGATTTATAAATTGATGGTTCGAAACACGATTTTAAAATACTTATAATCAATTGGTTATATGAATATTTTCGTAAATCTGTAATTAATGCTATTTTACATATAAATAGGTTCTGAATTAACTTATTAGTGAACTTCGTTGCCTATAAAATAAATATTAAGCTTACAATAACAAAATGATTTTACGATTAGAATTTGGAAATTATTCTAAGGCAAGTGGGACCACAGTCTTTGGCATCAGGTTGTTTATAGAAGGGAAAGTTTTTTTTTCAAATTACTTTATACGACTTTTGAATTACAATTTTTTTACCAGTTCCTGCATTCCATAATAGTTTATGGCTTTTTCTTTTAACGGATTTTTACTCCATTCTTCCCATTCTCCGTTGTAAGGATTGTAGCCACATTTCAGCGGTTTTGAAGTGTCTAAACCGTCTTTGTTGGTATGTTTTCTTTCTGTGTAAGCTCTGCAATCTGTGCAGATATAACGAAATTCGCAATCTTTGCAGACTTCTATGTTGTCTTTTGTAAGATTCCAATATTTTTTGAAATCTTTGTGATTGAGAGCTTCTTCTAACGTAGTATCTTTTATATTGCCAAAGCTTTGAGGCATGGAAGGGCAGTTTCTAATGTTACCTTCAGAATCTATGGAAATTTTTTTGTGGAGACAGGAGTTGTGGCTGTTGGATAAAGTATATGTTTCGAGATTAGAATTAAAATAGTGTGAAGAAATCAATCCGCAATTTTTTTTATTTATAATTTTATCCTCAACATAAGTTATCATTCTATTCAAATATTTATCTTGTTTATTTTTATCACATCCAAAATAAATCAATCTATTAATTTTATCATTTGACTTAATAATGTTTTTAGTTATTAATCTATTTTCTAATTTCATTTCATAAGGTAGGATTATTTCAATACCTTTTAGAGTTGTTTTAGATAGGTTATTCAAAAATTTTAAAAACGTATTTAAATCAATTAAATCATAACATCTAATTTGTAATTGTTTTATTCTATTTGTATCAATAAATTTTGCAATTTGAATTGAATCTTCAAGAAAAAAAGATTCTTTACTTAAATCAATTATAATACTAGATATTGTTTCAGCAACCTTATAATTTAAATTTAAAGGAATTAGTCCTTTTATGATTTGGGTATCTATAAACCCTATTTCATTTACTAATAAAAAATCTATATAATCTTTTAAGTGTTTTTCATTTTCTTCTCCATAATTGTCATAAATTTCTTCAATGGAAAAATTTGGAAATTCTTCAATAAGTAATATAGAGAGAGAATTTGGAATTAGGTAATAATTATTTCTTTGTGTATCGCAAATTACACTTCTTGTATGCCCATAATTTACCAAGCAACAAGCAAATCTATTGAAATAAGTCATTTTATTTTATTAACGTATTTTAGATATATACTTAGCTTTGGCAAATCATATTCATATCTTAAAGAGTCCAGGTTTTTTATGTCCTCTATTGGAGATGACTCTAATTTTTTTGTATCAGGGTTAAATTTTAGCTGTGTGCCAAATTTTTGTTTCTTTTTGTCACTCACCAGATCTCTATCAATTAGATAAGCTTTATTATTTAAAGAATAGGAGTTTGATTTTGAAACATATTCCAATATTTCTTTTCTAAAATTAATTTCCATATCACTGTGTTGAGCAATATAAAAGATAGTTTCGCTTGCCAAACAATCACAATCATCATCAAGTATTTTATTTAAAGTATGTTTTTTTATTAAAGATTTTACAAATCCCCTGTTTATTGAATCTTGTTTAATAGTCAAACGACCTACGCTGTCCAGTTTTTGAGGATCATTATTGTATTTGTTAAACAATCTTCTGTACATCTGATCATTTTCATAAATTTTATTCCAATTGATTTGGCTTAATTCACTGTTGTTATTGCATTTAATATACTGATTATATATTTGTATCAGTTTTATGTTAATTAAATCACATTTATTTATTTTATTATAATTTTTTTTTATAAGTTCTTCAGCTAATAAAAGGTTATTTTTTTCTTTTGATTTCGTTAGATATTTTAAAATTATAGCTTTTTTTGAATCATTATATAAATGAAATAATGGAATTAAATTTTGACGGGTATAGTTTGAAATGGTTGCACTATCAGATAACAAATTCAAACTATCTGCCTTTTGCATTACATTGACTAAATTTATTGGTGTATTACTGGTCTTTATACAAGAAGTAAGAAATAAAAATAAAACAAAACAAATAATATTATTTTTCATA
>NZ_JBAVFG010000158.1:0-12049 GCF_049588135.1 Kaistella sp.
CTTATAATTATGGGAATTCTTTGCAGGAAAAATTTGATGAAGATTATATCTATTCATTACCTTTCGAAAAAGGAAAAACACAATCAATCTTTCAAGGCTACGATGGAAAGTTTTCGCATCAGAATGAATTTGCATTGGATTTCGATTTAAAAACAGGAAGCGATATTTTGGCTGCCCGCGACGGGATTGTAGTCGTAGTGATTAATAATAATAACCAAAGTTGCCCCGATATTTCCTGCGCAAAATACAATAACAAAATCGTCATCATGCACAGCGACGGCACTTTTGCTGATTACTCGCATCTCGAATACTACGGTGCAATCGGTAAAAAAGGTGATTATGTAAAAAAAGACCAACTTATTGGTTATAGTGGAAGTACAGGTTTTGCAAGTGGTCCACATTTACATTTCGCAGTATTCATCAATAGAATTGACGGAAAAAGAACATTTATAAAAACAAAATTTAAAACCTCTGAAAGTAAAGCGACACTTTTAGAAGAAGGAAAAAATTATACTAAAAATTATTAAAGAATTTAAAAATGAATAAGAATATTGTAGTTATCGGCGCAGGAACCATGGGAAACGGAATTGCACACACTTTTGCACAAACCGGATTTACCGTTAATTTAGTTGATGTTTCACAAGAGGCATTGGATAAAGGGATTGCAACGATTACAAAAAATCTTGACCGTATTATCGCAAAAGGAAATATGTCCGAAGAGCAAAAAGCTACGACTTTAAATAAAATTTCGACTTTTACCAATTTGGGAGATTGTGCTTCAAATGCTGATTTAATCGTTGAAGCGGCAACTGAAAACTTAGATTTGAAATTGAAAATTTTCAAGCAAATGGATGAATTAGCTCCAGCAAACTGTATTCTTGCGACCAATACTTCTTCTATCTCTATTACTAAAATTGCATCGGTAACCAATCGTCCCGAAAAAGTAATCGGAATGCATTTTATGAATCCGGTTCCGATTATGAAATTGGTCGAAATCATCAAAGGCTATTCTACTTCGAAAGAAACTTTTGACACGATCTACGAAATGAGCAAAACTTTAGGAAAAGTTCCGACCGAAGTGAACGATTATCCGGGTTTTGTGGCGAACAGAATTTTGATGCCGATGATTAATGAAGCCATCGAAACTTTATACAACGGCGTTGCAGGTGTTGAAGAAATCGATACGGTGATGAAATTGGGAATGGCGCATCCGATGGGGCCTTTGCAATTGGCTGATTTTATTGGATTAGATGTTTGTTTAGCAATTCTAAATGTAATGTACGACGGTTTCAAAAATCCAAAATATGCTCCGAATCCTTTGTTGGTGAATATGGTAATGGCAGGAAAATTAGGAGTAAAATCTGGCGAAGGATTCTACGATTATTCTGAAAGCAGAAAAGCAGAGAAAGTTTCGAAAATGTTTGCGAAATAGTTTAAAAACTTCGAACCTTTTACTTTCAGAGAAAAACAGATTTTAATCAGATATAAAATTTCATTAAAATTAAAATTCACAGGAATCAATTTCAATAAATAATTATTATCTTTGACCCAGTTATAAACATTAAGAAAATGAAATTACCAAAGTTTTTATTAGCAGACAATTCAGATTTTCCTGAAGATTTATTCGTAGTTCATACCGAATACCCAAGATTTGTTTTGAATGTTGAGGAAGAGGAAGTAGAATGGTTCGACGATCTGGAAGGCGATGACGAAGAAACAGTAGCAGATGAAGCTACCAAAGTAGTCGAAGCAGCTTTCAAATGGTGCGACGAAGAACTCGCTAAATATGATGAGGAAGAAGAAGACTAAATAGCAAAAAAAAACAAAAAGGAACTCCAATTAGAGTTCCTTTTTTTAGGTCTTTTGTTATTGAAGTAAAGTTTATAACTTATTAAATTTCAGTAACAAAAGATTGTCTTTATACAATTCTAAAGTGGTTCCATTGACCACATATTTTGTGGCAGCACCCAGCATACTGAAGTAGTTTGTTTCTTCGCTCATATTGTCACACATCATTTTGGTAGAACCGATATTTTTGGTAGAAAAATTCCCAACCGTACGATCCAGCATTACCTCTCCAAAATAACTGTTGCAGCCGCCGTTTCCAGTAATTTTTGCAGATTCAATAACCAAAGTCGGTTTTTTGCCTTTTACATTATCCGCCAAAGTCCATTGGGTATTTGCGATATTCGGTTGAGGCGTTCCTACTTTTGATTTGGTAGTCGTCATCGTGGTACAAGAAACAATCGTTGCAGCAGTAAATATCGCTAAGGAAATATTTCTAAAAATATTCTTCTGTGGGAAGTGAATTGCTTTCATTTTTAAAATTTTAATACCTCAAATTTAAGTAATAATATTGATTTAATGGATAACAGGAAGATTTAAAGTTTGTCAGAAAATACAAAAGCATCTCTTTTCAGAAACGCTTTTGTAATAATATTAATAGATTTGTTTAAGATCTTAATTCTGCAGAAAATTCTTTCTGGAAAGTTTTAATTAAAGAATTCATCACTTCCGTAATATCTTTATCTTCTAAAGTTTTTTCTTCATTTAAAAGTTCAAAACTCATGGCGTAAGATTTCTTTCCTTCCGGAAGATTTTCACCTTCATAAACATCAAATAAATTAATATTTTTCAAATATTTCGAAGGATTTTTTCTGGCTGCTTTATAGAGTTCAGCGTATGTTACGTTTTTGTCAATCAATAACGCCAAGTCTTTTCTGGTGGTATTGAATTTTGGAATATCTTTAAATTTCAAATTCTCTTTGGCTCTGAAACTCTGAGCAACTTCCAATTCTATTTCCGCATAGAAACATTCTTGCGAAAGGTCGGCATCTTTTAACAATTCGGGAGCAACTTTTCCTAACCTGGCAACGGTTTCCCCATTTACCGTTAATTCAATTGCATCGGAAAAACGAACGTCTTCCAAATATTTTTCTTCAATCGAAACAGGAAGTACATCCAAAAGAACTTTCACATAAGATTTCAATCGGGAGAAATCGGTAATGGATTTTGGCTGCAACCAGTTTTCTGCTTCATCTCTTCCTGAAACCAAAATCGCCACTTGTTTTCTCTCTAAATACGTTTCTTTTTTGTGGTAGATTTTACCCAATTCAAAAAACTTAATATTCGGATTTTTTCTTTTAATGTTATAATCTGCATTTTCTAAAAGTCCTTCTAATAAAGACTTTCTCATAAATGCTAAATCTCCACTTAATGGATTTAAAAGTCGAACTGCATCTTTTTCATCTTTCACAGAAGTTAAAGAATTATTCATCACCTCATTGAAACCATTGCTTTGCAAAGTTCTCGCCCAAGAGTTCTCTAAAGCATCCTGATCATCAAAACTTAATTTTACTGGCGTGAAAGAAATCTTTTGTGGAGAATCAATTTTGTTGTATCCGTAAATTCTTAAAATTTCTTCAATAACATCAATTTCTCTGGTAACATCGGCTCTGTAAGCCGGAACAGAAATCTCTAAACCATTCTGAATTTCATTTAAAACCGTAATTTCGAGGGATTTTAAAATCTCTTTGATTTTCTCTTTATGAATTTTAGTTCCTAATATTTGTTCCACTTTAGAAAAACGAAGAATGATATAATGATCTTCGATTTTTGTTGGGTAATGTTCTAAAAGTTCACCAACCATTTTTCCTCCAGCGATTTCTTCAATCATTGCAATTGCATGAGTCAGCGTAGTTCTGGTCATGTTTGGATCTACTCCACGTTCGAAACGGAAAGAAGCATCGGTATTTAAAGAATGAAATTTCGCCCCTTTTCTTACACCAACCGGATTGAAATAAGCACTTTCCAAAAAGATCGTTTTGGTATTTTCTGAGACTCCGGAATTCTGACCACCGAAAACGCCCGCAATACACATTGGGTTATTTTCGCCGTCTTTGATCATGATTTCGGTTCCGTTCAAAGTTCTTTCAACGCCATCTAAAGTGGTAAATTTTGTTCCTTTTTCATTCACGCCGACTTTCACTTTTTTACCTGAAATTTTATCAGCATCAAAAGCGTGAAGTGGCTGTCCCAAACCATGAAGAATATAATTCGTGATGTCTACAATATTATTAATCGGACTTAAACCAATCGCTTTCAAACGATTTTTCAACCAATCCGGAGAAGTCTTCACTTCAACATTTTCGATTACTGCACCGATATATCTTGGGCATAATTCCGAATCTTCAACTTCAATTTGAAAATCAGTAGTTCCTTCAATATTTAACGGTTTTGAAATTACTTTTTCAAAATTAGAATTATTTTGATGAGTACTCAAATAGGCGTTTAAATCTCTGGCAACACCGTAGTGCGACATTGCATCAGTTCGGTTTGGCGTTAAACCAATTTCATAAACCTGATCATTGGTCAACTCAAAATAATCTGCGAAATCCTTTCCGATTTCAAATTTATTTTCATCCAAAATCATGATTCCGCCGTGATCATCGCTCAAGCCCATTTCGTCTTCAGCACAGATCATTCCTTGGGAAACTTCACCACGAATTTTGGCTTCTTTAATGTCAAAAGAACTTCCGTCTTTTCCGTAAATTTTCGTTCCAACTACAGCGACAGGAACAGTTTGTCCTGCAGCAACATTGGGCGCACCACAAACGATATTTAAAATTTTCCCAGATCCAACATCAACTGTTGTAACTTTTAATTTATCAGCATTTAAATGTTGTTCGCAAGTCAAAACTTTCCCAACAACGATTCCTTGCAAACTTCCTTTCACCGATTCAAAAGGATCAATCCCTTCCACTTCAAGACCAATATCGGTGAGATATTCGCCAATCTTTTCGGATTTTAAATCGGTGTTAATGTATTCTTTCAGCCAGTTGTTTGAGATTTTCATTTCTGTCGTAAATTTCAGATGTTAGATTTCCTATTTCTTGAATAAAGGGTTTAAAATAAGAAAGGTGCAAATATCGTGATTTTGAAGGTTAAAAAAAAATTGAGATTCAAAAATCTTTGAATCTCAATTAATATAGCGTACAATTATTTAAAAAGGCGTTCTTACATTCCGATAACCGGCATCGAAAGCATTAATAATTTTTCCTGATCTTCTAAACCGTCAACTGGCTCAATGATTCCTGGTCTGTTTGGTTGTGACATTTTCATGGTAATATCATCTGCCGAAAGCACCGATAACATTTCAGTTAAAAACTTAGAACTGAAACCGATATTGATGTCTTCACCATTGTAATCACAAGGAATCTGCATATCTGCTTTGTTCGCAAATTCTGTATCTTCTGCATGCAAATGAAGAAGATTCCCTGACAATCTGAAACGAACCTGATTCGTAGATTTGTTTGACATAATCGAAGCTCTTCTAATTGAATTCAACAAAAGAGTTCTATTAATCGTTAAAATATTTGGATTTTCTTTAGGAATAACCGCCGAATAATTTGGATATTTCCCATCGATTAAACGACAGATCCAGATATTATTTCCGAAAGTGAACTTCGCCATATTTTCATTAAACTCGATAGAAACTTCGTCATTAGAAGATGCTAAAATGCTTTTGAAAATTGCCAAAGGTTTTTTCGGCATAATGAATTCTACTGGCTCAGCGTTTACCAAATCGGTTCTTTTGTAAACCACTAAACGGTGCGAATCTGTAGAAACGAAATTGGTTTCATCTTCTTTGAACTGGAACAGAACTCCTGTCATCACTGGACGCAAAGAATCGTTGCTGGTTGCAAATAAGGTATTGTTTAATGCTTCAGATAAAATACCTGCAGAAATCGTTACGCTTTGAGCCGCATCGAATTCTGGGATTTCTGGATAATCTTCTGCATGATCTAATGCCACTGCGAAGTTATCTTTTTCGTCTAGAATTTCGAGTAATTTTCCGTTTCCATCTTCAGCATCTTTCACAGAAAGCGTTAAAGGTTGGTCGCCATAGGTTTTCACGAATTCCTGAAATATCTTCGCTGGGACAGCAATCTTTCCTTCTACATCAGACTTCACATCCAAAGAAGTAATTAAAGTGGTCTCCCCATCTGAAGCGGTAATTTTCAGTATCTCTTTTTCAATTTCAAACAAAAAGTTTTCCAAAATTGGTCGCGACTGTGAATTGGAGATTACTCCGCTCACGGTCTGTAGGGCTTTCTGTAATTCACTACTTGAAACAATAAATTTCATAAAATCAATTATTATTAATTTCACAAATATATAAATTAAACCCTAAAAAATGCAATATTTTGAGTGATAAAAACCATTTCAATGAAAAAGTTATCAACATTAATCAAGATCTGGCAAGTCTTTTTTGTGCGATTTAATGCGTTCGATATTTACAGATAATCCTAAATAGAGATAGTGTAAATTTTTGTTCCCCGATTTTGCAAATTCCCTTTGCCAAAGATAGCCAGAAGTAATCGCAAAGTCATTATCAATCTGATAAGAAAACCCGCCAAAAACTCGATTCCTAGCAAATAATGGGTTTTCAGTAGCCACAAAGAAAGTTTCGTCATAAGCCATCGCAGAAAGTGTTCCTGTTTCTATTTTTTCTGAATTTAAAGGAACCGAAATATTAAGTCGATACCGGAAACGAATTCGATCTGAATGCTCATCTTTTAAAGTATTATAAAACCAACTTTTTTCTGCGCGAAAACGATTTTCAAATTTAAATTTTCCTGTTTTAATATCGATGATATCTTGCAGCCAAACCCGAAACTCTTCCTTTTCTAAAGAATGGTTTTTATAATTTACATATCTCCCGATTCCGACTAATGGCTTGTGATTTTGTGTTAAATTATAACCAATCCCCCCTTTAATTTCGTAATAATCTGGATAAGAAAAATCTGCTATTCCACGCAATTGACCTTCGGTATAGGCAAATATTTTCGAATTGTGTTTGTAATTAATAGTAATGACATTGTAACTGGAAATTGATTCTTTCTGCGCTGATAAGTTCAGCATTAAAAGTGAAGCGACCAATAAAAGAACCTGTTTTGACATGCTACAAAAATAAATAAAAAAGAAGAAATTTCAGTGTCTTTTTTAGAGCCTAAAACCATTTCGCCATTTGTTCAACAATTTTCCCAAAAACTACAATCTTATTTTATAAGTAAAACCTACATGAAACCAGCGTTTAGGCATCGGAACTCCAAAGGCTTCTTTGTAATTCGTATTGGTAATATTATTAACTAAAATGTAAATATTCAAATCTTTAAAATCATAACCTAATTTCCCATCCAGCAATTGGTAACTCCCAGTTGTTACTCTTTCATTATACCTATAAATCAATTGGTTGGTTAAATTTTCGAAAATTTGAGTTTCTAATTTTGCCACAAACTGATGTTTCAAATTTTCAAGAATATATCTAGAAATCAAATTCTGTGGTTCTTTTGCTTTACTGTCCAGAAAAGTATAACCCAAAGAGTAAGACTTAACAAACGAATTAAATTGCTGACCCACTTCTACTTCTACTCCATTGGTTTCAATTTTTCCAATGTTTTCTGCAACCCAAATTCCATTTGCTGTTTCTTTCACCCAATCAATCGAATTTTCAGAAGTTCTATTGAAAAAACTTACTTTTCCTAAGAAATTATTTTTTTGAAAACGATAACCTAGTTCAGAGGAAATTCCATTTTCTGGTTTCAAATCTGGATTTCCCATTTCGGTTTTACTCGCATAATACAAATCAGTAAAGGTTGGGATTCTATTGACCTTTGCAATATTTCCGTAGATTTTATGATTTTCATTAAAATCAAATCCGACATCTAAACCTGGATAAAAAAAGTCGCCAACATTGTCATAATTCGCCCAAGAAATTCCGGGAGAAATCTGTAATTTATTTTGAAACAAAGAGAAATTATGCTCAAAGAAAATCTCTGTCAAAAACCTTTCACGATGTCCTAAATTGTTACTTACCAAAAATTCTTTTCTGAATTCAACCCCTAATCCTGTCGTTCCCAAATCCGACGAATACGAACCATTAACTTCTGTACCCACATTATTTCCGATGTGCATATTTCGATAAATTTCCGGTTTTTCTCTATTGAACAAGTATAAATCCTGACCTCTTCGCCAATAAATATTTGAATTCAAATTGAACTGATTGAATTTCTGCTCATAACCCAAACTTACAATGGATGCCTGCGTTTCTTCATATTGCTCCGTTGCTGCTGGCGAAGAATAAAATCCATTTGCACCAAATTTCTTTTCCTGAATTCCGGTCTGAAATTTCATTAATCCATTATTAATTTTATACTGGTTTTGGTAAAAAATATTATTGATTTTATAATCGGTATTATAGCGATAACCATCAGAACTCGAAGAACTTGCCTGAATAAAATTAGAGGATTTTTCATTTCCAAAATTTGCTCCAAGCCCCAGAGAATAGGTTTTGTAATCACCTCCCGTTGCCGAAATAATCACCTTTTCTTCAGAACTTACTTTGGTAATAATATTGATAACTCCAGCGTAAGCGTTTTGTCCGAAACGTCTTGCAGCCGGACCTTTGATGATTTCAATTTTTTCTACTGACGCCAGATCAAACGGAAGACTCATTGAGTTATGTCCCGTCTGGGAATCATTCATCCTCACGCCATTCACCAGAATTAATACTTGTTCGAAAGTACTTCCACGAAGTGAAACATCTGCCTGAACACCATTTGCTCCTCTTCTCTGAATATCAAATCCTATGATTTCTGCTAACAGTTCTTCAACGCTTTTCGCTGGTGAATTTTTTATTTCTGCTTTTGAAACAACGGTAATATTTTCATTGACTTTCTTTATCGGAAGTTCCAGAAACCTTCCCCGAAACGTAATTTCTGGAATAGAACTTTCTTTTTCCTGTGCTGAAAATTGGTAAATAACTCCTACCAATAATACACCTGCAACAATCCTTGTCATAATGATACTTTTTATGTTTAAATTCTATCAATTCAACAATCATCAAAATCGATAGGTTATCTTTACTAATACTTATTTCGATGATTTAAAGCGGCAAATATATTTAAGAATATCGAAACAAAACAAGTGTTATTTTAAGAAAAAAAATAGTATTAAATAACAAAAAAAATGCAATACTGAGGTATTGCATTTTTTTTAAAGATGTAATTAAAAAACGATCTTTTTCGCATCAAATCTTTAATTAAATCATTCAGAATTTTTCTCATGATATTACTGCATTTTGGTTCACACAGATATTGTGATTTTTATCTAAATATGCAGAAAATTCTAAAAAGTTTTCTTTTAAAAATCCGTAATTTTGTAACCTTTAAATTTTACAATGACTATACTCACAGATATCGATATTAAGAAACAACTTTTCGTAAAAAATGCGCACCTTAATAATCTAAAACATATTGACGTTCTGATTCCTAAAAACAAATTAATTGTAATAACCGGAGTTTCAGGAAGTGGTAAATCTTCGCTCGCTTTTGACACCATTTATGCTGAAGGACAAAGGCGTTACGTCGAAAGTTTAAGTTCTTACGCTCGACAGTTTTTAGGAAAACTAGAAAAACCAAAAGTTGATGACATCAAAGGTTTGGCTCCGTCGATTGCGATTCAGCAAAAAGTAATTTCATCGAATCCACGTTCAACTGTTGGAACTTCCACAGAGGTTTACGATTATTTAAAATTGCTTTTCGCCAGAGTTGGTAGAACATTTTCTCCGATTTCGGGAAATGAAGTAAAGAAAGATTCGGTAACCGACGTCATTAATTTCATTCAAAAAAATGAAAACCAAACTTTTCTTTTGCGGACCCCTTTAACTTTTGAAGTTTCTAAATTTACGGATCAGGTCAATACGTTGAAACTTTCAGGTTTTACCAGATTAGAAGTCAACGGAAATGTTGCAGGAATCGAAGATTTAGAAAGTTTCGGTTTTGTACCAGAACCCGATATGGAAATTCAATTGGTCATCGACCGTTTCAGTTATGAGGAAGATGAAAGTTTTCTGCAAAGATTGGCAGATTCTATCCAAATGGCTTTCTACGAAGGTCTTGGACATTGTTCTTTAAAAAATATTGAGACCGGAAAAATCACCGAATTCTCCAATAAATTTGAACTCGATGGAATGGAATTTCTAGAGCCGAATGTTCATTTTTTTAGTTTTAACAATCCTTATGGCGCTTGTCCCGAATGCGAAGGTTATGGCAAAGTAATTGGAATTGATGAAGATTTAGTGATTCCAAATAAAAATTTATCTGTTTTCGAAGAAACCGTTGCTAGTTGGAAAGGAGACAGTATGAGCGAATGGAAAAGAGATTTCATTAAAAAAGCCAAAGACTTCCCTATTCATAAACCTTATCATCAACTTACAAAAGAGCAAAAAAACTATTTATGGAAAGGCGATGGAACTTCTGGTTTTCCGTCTATTCATAATTTCTTCAAAATGTTGGAGGAGAATTTATACAAAATCCAGTATCGTGTAATGCTTTCTCGTTTTCGGGGAAAAACCGTTTGTCCGACTTGCGAAGGCTTGCGTTTGCGTGAAGAAACGAAATGGGTAAAAATCGACGGACATAATATTCAATCGGTAATTGAGTTGCCTTTGGACGAATTCTTACCTTTAATAAAATCTTTAAAACTCAATAAACACGATGCAGAAATTGCAAAACGTTTGCTGTATGAAATTACAACTCGTTTAGAATTTTTAGAAAAAGTCGGTTTGGGTTATTTGACGATTAACAGAACATCGAACACGCTTTCTGGTGGCGAAAGTCAAAGAATTAATTTAGCAACTTCGCTGGGAAGTTCTTTGGTTGGATCGATTTATATTTTAGACGAACCTTCGATTGGTTTGCATTCCCGAGACACCGAAAATTTAATTGAAGTCTTAAAAAGTCTTCGAGATTTAGGCAATACCGTAATCGTTGTAGAACACGATGAAGACGTAATGAAAGCGGCAGATTATATTATCGATATTGGTCCAGAAGCAGGATATCTCGGAGGAGAATTAGTCTTTGCCGGACACTTTGACGATTTGGAAAATGCGGATACTTTAACTTCAAAATATTTAACTGGAAGATTAGAAATTAAAGTCCCAGAAACCCGCAGAAAACCGAAAGAATGGATTCACATTAAAGGTGCTCGCCAGAATAATTTAAAAAATATCGATGTAGATATTCCACTAGAATGTTTGGTGGTGATTTCGGGAGTTTCAGGAAGTGGAAAATCTACTTTAATGAAAGAAATTCTAACCAATGATATTCAGATACAACTCGGAATGGGCGGAAAAAAAGGCGATTATGATTCGGTGGATTTCCCGACTAAACTGATTAAAAATATAGAACTGATTGACCAAAATCCGATTGGTAAATCTTCCCGTTCGAATCCTGTAACTTATTTAAAAGCATACGATGATATTCGGGATTTATTTTCAAAACAGAAATTGGCAAAAATGCAAGGTTTAATGCCGAAGCATTTCTCCTTTAATGTGGATGGTGGACGATGCGATGATTGTAAAGGTGAAGGCGTAATTACCGTGTCAATGCAGTTTATGGCAGATATTGAATTAGAATGTGAGACTTGCCATGGAGCACGTTTTAAGAATGAAATCCTCGAAATTAAATTTGACGAAAAAAACATTTCAGATATTCTCCACATGACTGTAGATGAAGCGCTGGAGTTTTTCAAAGATAATCAGCAAGATAAAATCGTCACCAAATTAAAACCTTTGCATGAAGTCGGTTTAGGCTATTTGCAATTGGGACAAAGCTCTTCTACCCTTTCTGGTGGTGAAGCGCAAAGAGTAAAACTCGCATCGTTTTTGGTAAAAGGCGTTACAACTGATAAATCGCTATTTATTTTTGATGAACCTTCAACAGGCTTGCATTTCCACGACATTAATAAATTGTTGAAATCACTTCAGGCCTTAATAGAATTAGGACATTCGGTAATTGTAATTGAACATCAACTGGACATTATTAAAACCGCAGATTACATTATTGACATTGGTCCAGAAGCCGGAAAATACGGTGGCGAAGTTGTTTTCGCAGGAACTCCTGAAGATTTAGTAAAAAATAAAAAATCATATACAGGGAAATATTTGAAGGAAAAATTAAAGTAATTTGATTGACCTAAATATAAC
>NZ_JBAVFG010000159.1:0-2961 GCF_049588135.1 Kaistella sp.
AGGTAAAAAAGTGGCACAGAAAAAGTTTCCTTTTTTGCTTAAAGAAAATATTGTTTTCCCGCCAAACCTGAATTTAGAACAAGCTTCTTCACAATCGACGGCGGAATTTAAAGCTGAAAATTTAAAAGGAAAGAACTTCCTCGATTTAACTTGCGGTTTCGGAATCGATGCTTATTTTTTATCTCAAAATTTTGAGGAAATTACTGTGGTAGAACAGAATTCGGGACTTTTAGAAATTGTAAAATACAATTGGGGGATTCTTGGAAGAAATGCCAATTTCATTAATGAAAATTTAGAAGCTTTTTTAGAAAATAATCAGGGGAAATTTGATTTGATTTATCTCGATCCGGCAAGAAGAGATTCTGAAAAAAATAAAAAATTTCTGCTCGAAGATTTATCGCCCAATCTGTTGGAAATACAAGAAAAGCTGTTTCAAATTTCCTCTCAAATTATCGTCAAACTTTCGCCTTTAATTGATATTTCGTATTTGATTTCAGTGTTAAAAAACATTGTTGAAATTCAAATAATAGCAGTTAAAAATGAAGTGAAAGAACTTCTGGTTTTGATGAATTCGAATAAAAAGAAGGAGCAAACTACGATTACTTGTATCAATCTTGAAAGCCAAGAGGATTTGTTTTCCTTTAATTATAACGACGAAAAATATGAAGTTTCAGCATATTCTGAACCACTCCAATATTTATACATTCCAAATAACGCTGTTTTGAAATCGGGCGGATTTAATAGTGTTTCGCAAAAATTTTCGTTGAAAAAACTTCATCCCAATACTCATTTTTATACTTCAGATGAGCTTGTAGAGAATTTTCCAGGGAGAATTTTAAAGGTAGAAATGATTGATTCAAAACAAATTAAGAAAGGTGAAAAATTCAATATTATTTCAAAAAATTATCCTTTAGCTCCTGATGAAATCAAGAAAAAATATAAAATTAACGATGGTGGAAAAGCGTACTTAATTTTCACTCAAACTCAGAAAAGTAAAATTATTTTAAGAACGGTCTAGAATTTAGCAAAAATCTTTGTGGAAAATGGTAATATTTCTTACTTTTGGAGCATTGAAAAATATAAAGATTCTTAATCATCAGAAAGTAGATATGAAAAAAATTATTTTAAGCGTTGCAATCGCAAGTTTAGCAATCAGTTGTAAAAAAGTTCCGGCAGGTGGGAATAAAGGAGTGCTGATTAGAGACAGTGAGGTTGAAAGATACAGTGACGATGTGATGACTGATACAACAGCAGCTGAAGTTGAGGCCGCACACGCGAAAAAAAACAGTACTGTGGAAACTGAGGACAACGCAAAAGTCTCTGCTCAACCAGCAATTGCAATTCAAAAAGATAGCATTCAAAATACAAATATGGCTGCGCCGGCGTCTGCAGAAAAGAAATAAGTATTTTAAAACATATTATTAAATGTCTTGCTTTGGCGAGACATTTTTTTTATTTTTACAAGATTCGATTTTAGATAAATTTTAATTAAAAATATAATGCAAGAAACCTTAAATTACATTAACGAAAACAAGCAACGTTTCGTAGATGAGTTATTTGAATTACTTAAAATAGCATCTGTTTCAGCCGATCCAGCCTACAAAAATGAGGTATTGAAGTGTGCGGATAAAGTAGCAGAATTCCTGAAAAATGCTGGTGCCGACCAAGTGGAAGTTTGCCAAACAAAAGGGAACCCAATTGTTTACGGCGAGAAATTATTAGATAAAAATTTGCCAACCGTTTTGGTTTACGGGCATTATGATGTGCAACCTGCAGATCCGCTCGAATTGTGGACGAGTCCGCCTTTTGAACCAGTGATTAAAAAAACCGAACTTCATCCGGAAGGTGCGATTTTCGCAAGAGGTTCTGCCGATGATAAAGGTCAGTTTTTCATGCATTTAAAAGCATTTGAAGCGATGATGAAAACCAATTCTTTGCCTTGTAATGTGAAGTTTATTATTGAAGGTGAAGAGGAAGTAGGTTCCGAAAATCTAGGCGTTTTTGTGAATGAAAATAAAGAAAAATTGTCGTGTGACGTCATTTTAATTTCAGATACCCATATTTATTCTAACGAACAACCTACGGTAACAACTGGTTTGCGAGGTTTAAGCTATGTGGAAGTGGAAGTGGAAGGACCGAATAGAGATTTGCATTCTGGTTTGTATGGTGGTGCAGTTCCAAATCCGATTCATGTGCTTTCTCGAATGATTGCCAATTTAATTGATGAAAACGGATACATCACCATTGATGGTTTTTACGATAATGTAGAAACTGTTTCCGATGCCGAACGGGCTGAAATGAATAAGTTGAAAGACGACCAAGAATATTTCAAAAAATCAATCGGTTTAAATGGAGTAGAAGGTGAAAAAGGGTACACGACTTTGGAAAGAACTTCGATTCGTCCGACTTTAGATTGCAACGGAATTTGGGGCGGTTATATCGGTGAAGGAGCTAAAACAGTGATTCCTTCAAAAGCATTTGCGAAAATTTCGATGAGATTGGTTCCTTATCAAACTCCGGAAGAAATTACCGAAAAGTTTACTAAATATTTTGAGAAAATAGCTCCTTCAAATGTGAAAGTAAAAGTAACGCCGCATCATGGCGGAATGCCTTATGTTTTGCCAAGCGATACCAAAGAATTCAGAGCTGCGAAAAAAGCGATGGAAACGGCTTTCGGAAAAGAAGTTCTTCCGTACAGAAGTGGTGGAAGTATTCCGATCACCGCGATGTTCGAACAGGTTCTGGGAGCAAAATCCGTATTGATGGGCTTTGGTCTTGATTCCGATGCGATTCACTCACCGAATGAGCATTACGGATTATTTAATTTCTATAAAGGAATTGAAAGTATTCCGTTGTTCTTTGAGAATTATTCGAAATAAAATTAGCTTTTAATTGCCGTTTTCTTTATAGGAGGCGGTTTTTTTTGCGTTTTATTTTTTTTATAAAAATAAAATATTATAT